>VFZW01000271.1 GCA_016871055.1 Acidobacteriota bacterium | reverse complement strand
CAGGTTTCCGGCGATCCCCTACGCAAGCAGTTTCTCTATGAAACGACAGGCGGCGGCATCGCGATCTTCGACTACGATCTCGACGGCCGCAACGATGTCCTGGTGGTTAACGGCGCGGGCGCGCGGTCGATGCTCTTTCGCAACGAAGGCGGCGGCAAGTTCAAGAAGTCCGAACTCCCCGGCGATCCCGGCTGGGACCAGGGTGTTTGTGTCGCCGACTATGACAACGACGGCCGGCCCGATGTGTTTGTCGCGCGCTATGGGTTCAATGTTCTGTATCGCAACACCACAAGCGGTTTCGTAAGCGCTCCGCTGCCGGCGCAGCCGCATCGATGGGGAGCGGGCTGTGCGTTTCTCGATTTCGACCGCGATGGGCGGCTGGATATTTTTGTCTCGAACTACGCCGTGATCGATCCGAAGAATCCGCTGCAACCGGGCGCCAATCCGAACTGTATGTGGAAGGAGTTGGCCGTGGCCTGCGGGCCGAAGGGACTGCCGCACGGACAGCATATGCTGCTGCGGCAAACAGCCTCGGGCGCGTTTGAAGACGTGTCTATCAAGGCCGGGATTCGAAAACCGGGCGGATGCTGGGGGCTTGGCGTCGCTGCGGCGGACTTTAACAACGACGGTTGGCCGGACGTCTATGTGGCCTGCGATCAAACGCCGAGCCTGCTTTACGAGAACAAGCACGACGGCTCGTTCGTCGAGCGCGGCGTCGAGGCGGGCGTTGCTTTCAACAACGACGGCAACACACAGGCGGGCATGGGCGTCGCGGTCGCCGATTTCGATGGCGACGGATTCCTGGATATCGCGAAGACCAATTTCTCGGGCGAGTTGCCCTCGCTCTATCGCAACGAAGACGGGCGCTTCTTTCAAGACATCGCGGCGGCGGCGGGACTGGGGGCGAATTTGCTGTTGGGATGGGGAGTCGCGTTTGTCGATATCGACGATGACGGGCTGCGCGATCTGGTGATCGCCAACGGGCACGTGTATCCGGATGTGGACCGCACGGCGATGGGTGACCGGTACCGGCAGAAAGCGTTGCTGTATCGGAATCTTGGCGGACGGAGGTTCGCCGATATCTCCGCTTCGGCGGGACCGGCGTTTCAACGGTTGCGCGCTTCGCGCGCGCTGGCGGTTGGCGACCTCGATGGCGATGGCCGGCCGGAGATTGTAATCGGCAACATCGATGCCGCGCCATCGGTTCTGAAGAACGAGTTTCCGTCGGGGAACTTCGTGAATATCGTCCTGCGGGGCCGTGCGATCGGCGCGCGCGTGCGAGCCGGCGGCCAGATCGACGAACTCATGAGCGGCGGCAGTTACTTTTCCAGTCACGAAGCGGCCTTGCACTTTGGTCTCGGCGCGGCGAAAGTAGTCGAGCGAGTATCCGTCCGCTGGCCCAGCGGCAAGTCGCAGGAATGGAAGGGGCTGCCCGTCAATGCGCGGTGCGAATTGACCGAAGCCTCGCTGGCCCCGTCATGCAAATCGTACTGACATGCTAGTCTGCTAGACGATGTTTCTGATTTTGCTGCTCGCGCAAGTCACCGCCCCGCCAGAGTTCCAATCGACCGGCGCGTTTCAATCGAGCCCAACCGCCGCGACCGTCGATGGCACTACCCACACCGCCGCCGAACAGGCGCGGATTAACAACGAAATCGTGCGGCGACTGAAGGCTCTGGCCGGACATGGCGAAGGCGCCCGGCTGGTCGACGCCAAGCTCTACGGGGCGGCGGAAGCGGCGTTCCGCAAACGGGGGCAGACGGCTGGAGTAGCCGTCGCCTTGTACCTGAACGGCAAGACCGCTGCCGCGACGGAACTACTGCTCGGCGCGCCGCGATCGCTGGAGCTTCTGCCGTTTCTGGCGGAGATGGGGGAGGGCTCGCGAGTCGCCGCCGCAATCCGGGAAATCGCCGCAGCGCATCCGTCGAGCGGCGAAGCGTTGTATTACTCGGCGCGGTTCACTGAGCCGAAGGCCGATGCCTTGCGCCTCCTCGAAAAGGCGGCTGCGGTGGATACCAAAGACACCCGCGCGCTGTTGGAACTGGCCCGATTGCACGGCGACGATCGTACCAAAGCGATAGCCGCATTGGAAGAGGCGCTCGCTCGCGATTCCTCACTTGCCGCGGCGCATTACAGGCTGGCGGCGATGTACCGCGCCATTGGCGAAATCGAGAAAAGCCGCGTTCACATGGAAGCGTTCCTCAAATCGGGCGGTCGATAGAGAAAAGCGGCGCGGATGCACTCCGCGCCGCGCGAGAATTTATCCGGTTCCAGCGCCCAGATCTAACCGCGCGCCGTCACCATCTGGTCGCCCAACTCGCCGGCCATATAACCGACGATCTTGGACATGCTCCGAAGCGCTTGGTGCGCCTTCGGCTGAGACATGGACCGCGTGACCGCGTACCATGCCTTCATCAGTTGAAAATCGATCATGAGCATCCGGCTCTCCAACGATGCTCCGGTTTCCCGGAGGCCCGGACAATCCGACGTCAAGCGGCGAATCGCTCGTAGATCCCGGTCCAGCGAATCTCGAAGACGATCCAGTTCGACAGCGGAAACCGACCGAGCCAGCAGGGCGTCGCTGCTATCGAACGCCAGCTTGTTCTGGGCCGCGAACTCCCGCGCCTTCTCCTCGTTCCAATCGGACTCGAGAATCAGGATGCATGAGTAGCGGAACCAGTAGACGAACATCGCCAGAGAAAGGGTCATGATCACGATTGTGGTAATCATTTGCTTCCCCAGCTAAAGTGGTCTTCAAATGCTCGACTTCTCGTACTGTGTGTACTAGACATCAATGTGAGTATAAAGGGGGACAGTTAACGATGGCAATGCTTTTCCTGGGTAATAGGGTGATTTTCCCGAAGGCCTACGACCGTCTGGATAGGGGTACCATGAGCCAAAAATCCTCCAAGAGGTATATGATATCCACGTGAAGCTCTGCACCGGTTGGATCGCCCTCGCCTATCTCGCTCACGCGCAAGACTTCGACCGCACGGTTAAGCCGCTGTTGGAACAACGCTGCGTCCGTTGCCACTCGGGTGACAAAGCAGCGGCCGGTTTTGACATGACCGGCGCCGCCGGGTTTGCGCGAGTCCTTAAACCCGGAGACCCGGATGCGAGCAAACTCTATCAGCATCTCGTCTCCGGCAAGATGCCGATGGGAGGCCCGCGTTTCGAAGCGGCCGACCTCGCGGCCGTCGCAAACTGGATTCGCTCCGGCGCGCAGACCAGTAAACTCGCCGCGCCGAAAAAGTCCTACTGGGCGTTTCAACCTCCCGTGAAATCCGCGAACGGCAAGTCGATCGACGACTTTCTTCTGGCGAAGCTGGGCGAAAAACATCTGGTGTTCTCCCCGCGCGCTTCGAGCCGGGATCTCATCCGCCGTCTGCATTTCGCCTTGACCGGCCTGCCGCCGAAGGACGATGACTACAAGTACACCTATGCAGAGACCGTCGATCGTTTGCTTGGGTCTTCCGCCTACGGCGAACGCTGGGGCCGGCACTGGCTTGACGTTGTCCGTTTCGGAGAAAGCGACGGCGGCGAACACAACTTCGAACGCTTCCACGCGTGGCGTTATCGCGACTACGTCATTGATGCCCTCAACGCGGACAAGCCCTACAACCAGTTCATTCGCGAACAACTCACCGGCGATCTGCTCGCGCCCAACGATCCCCAAATGGTCGCCGCCACCGGCTTTCTCGTCGCCGGCCCGTGGGACTCCGTTTCCGCGGAACTCAACAAAGACGCGGCCATGAAAAAGACCGCGCGCATGGACGAATTGGACGATATGGTCACGACGACGTTTCACACGTTCCAAGCCTTGACCGTCAACTGCGCGCGTTGCCACGATCACAAGTTCGATCCGATCCCGACGAAGGAGTTCTATCAACTCACCTCGGTTTTCGGCGGCGTCGGTTTCGGCACGCGTCAGGTTGTTACGCCTGAAGACAAGAACCGCTACGATGCCGAAGTCAAACCGTTCAACGCCGAACTCGCGACGGTGCAGAAGGCGATCGACGAGATTGAACTGCCCGTCAAAGCGCGGCTGCTGCGTGAAAAGTTGATCGCCTTCGATCGTGCCCGCGCCGCCGAAAAATTCCGTCTGCCGCTGACGCCGGTCTTTAGCCGCAACCGCTTTGCGCCAGTGAACGCGAAGCATTTGCGCCTCGCCGTGCAAGGCCATCAGGGCAAACTCGCGCGTATCGACGCGCTCGAACTACAGCCCGCCGGCATCACACTCTCCAATTGGACAGCGCCGACTTCCGCTTCGGTCGACAAGCCGGTCTACATCAACTTTGACAACCCGGCCGCCAGATCGATCGACGCCATCGAATGGGCGACCGATCGCACTAACGGCCGCAACGACGGCATAATTAGGGTCTACGCTCTCGAAGCTTCCGATGATGGCTCAGCGTGGCGCAGCATCGCCGTTTCGCTCGATCACATTTCGGTCAACGAGATTGAGATGCCATCGGTCTCGGACGCCGAGGTGCTTGCCGCGCTTTCGAAGGAACTACAGGACCGCCGCGCGGCTCTCCACAAAGACCGCGCCGAATGGCGCAAGAAGATCGACGCGATCGTGCCGCCCGCGATGGTTTACGCCGCCAAACCGCATTCCATCGAACCCGCGCACTTGCTCGAACGAGGCAGCGTTTCGAAAGCCAAGGAAGAAGTCTTTCCGGGTGCGCTTGCGGCGCTGGGGCATCGCAACGGGCTATTCGGGCTGGACGGTAAAGCCGACGACGCTTCACGCCGCATCGCGCTCGCCGATTGGATCACCGACACGCGTAACCCACTCACCGCGCGCGTCATCGTTAACCGCGTTTGGTACTTCCATTTCGGCAACGGCATCGTCAACACACCTAGCGATTTCGGCCTGATGGGAGACCGCCCTTCCCATCAGGAACTGCTCGATTGGCTCGCCGTCTCATTCATGGAGAGCGGCTGGAGTTTGAAGTGGCTGCACAAGCAGATCGTGTCGTCGAAGGCCTATCAACAGTCTTCGGCGATGAACGACAAAGCCTTCTCCGTTGACGCGGGCAACCGGCTGTTATGGCGCATGCCGCTCAAACGCATGGACGCCGAAACGCTGCGCGACACGATCCTTTCGGCCACCCTGAGCCTCAACCCCGCTCGCGGCGGCCCGAGTTTTCTCTTGCAAAAGAAAGGCGACCGCGGATCGTATATCTACGCCGCGCTCGACAACGACGGCCCCGAAGTCTGGAAGCGCGCAGTCTATCGTTTCGTCGTCCGCGGCGGCGAGCGCATCTTCATGGACAGCTTCGATTGCCCCGATCCTTCCGTCGCAACACCGCAGCGCAGCATCTCGAACACGCCCGTGCAAGCCCTCACGCTGCTCAACAACGGCTTCGTGATGAAGCAGTCCGAACGCCTTGCCGCGCGGCTCGCTCATGAAGCGCCAACGCCCGAAGCCCGCATCAAGCGCGCGTATCAAATCCTGTACGGCCGCGAGCCTTCGCTAAATGAACTCGATGCCGGACTCACGTTCAGCCGTCAACACGGCATGCCCGCTTATGCGCGCGTGCTCTTCAATACCAACGAGTTCATCTACACGCCATGACCAGACGACAACTCCTGTGGGAAGTGGGCGGCGGCGCCGCCGGACTCGCGCTCGCGCAACTGGAGGCCGAGGCCGCCCCGCGCAAACCCGGCACACACTTCGCGCCCAAAGCGAAGAACCTGATCGTCATTTTCCTGCCTGGCGGCATTAGCCACATCGACACGTTCGACTACAAGCCCGATCTCGTTAAGCATCACGGCAAACAGACCAAGGGCGAAAACACGATCACGCCATTTTTCGGCAAGCCCGGCGCGGTTATGCGCTCGCCGTGGGAGTTCAGGCAGCATGGCAAGAGCGGTAAGTGGGTTTCCGATCTGCTTCCGCATCTAGCCACCACCGTCGACGACCTGACGTTTTTCCACTCGATGGTCACGCGCTCGAACGCGCACGGACCCGCGATCTTTCAGATGTCGACCGGCTACATTTTCCAGGGCTTCCCGTCGATCGGCTCCTGGGTCAGCTACGGCCTGGGCAGCGAAAACAAGAATCTGCCGTCGTTTGTTGTGTTGCCCGATCCGCGCGGCCTTCCGCCCTGCGGCGTCGCCAACTGGGGCAACGGATTCCTGCCCGCCGAACATCAAGGCGTGATCTTCGGCGACGAGAAGAAGCCCATTGCCGATCTCCGCGCGCCTGTGTCCGATCCTGTCCAAGCCGCGTCGTACGACTTGCTTTCGAAGTTGAACGAAGAGCACCTCGGCGCCAACGCCGGCGAGGACGCTCTGGCGGGCCGCATCCGCGCGTATGAGATGGCCGCGAAGATGCAACTTAGCGCGCCCGATGTCACCGATGTATCGAAGGAGTCCGACGCGACCAAGGCGATGTACGGGCTTGACGATCCGGTCACCCGCGCCTACGGATACAACTGCCTGTTGGCGCGCCGGTTGGTCGAACGCGGAGTGCGGTGTATTCAGATGTTTAACGGCGGCCACTTCGGTGCGCCGCGCATCAATTGGGATGGTCACGAGGATCTGCGCGCCAATCACTCGCGCTGCGGCGCTGTCATGGACAAACCGACCGCTGCGTTGTTGAAGGATCTCAAACAGCGCGGTCTTCTGGAAGACACGCTCGTGCTGTGGACCACCGAGTTCGGACGCTTGCCGATCAGCGAGGGCATCGGCGAAGGCGGCCGCGATCACAACCCGGAGGGATTCACGTCATTCATGGCCGGCCCGGGTTTGAAGAAGGGATTCTCTTACGGCCGCACCGATGAACTGGGTTACAAAGCCGCCGAGAATCCCGTCACGCTGTACGACTTCCATGCCACGATGTTGCACCTGTTGGGCATAGATCACACGCGGCTGTCCTGGTATCACAACGGCCTGCAACGACGGCTGACCGATGTGCACGGGCACGTGATTAAGGATGTGCTGGCGTAGAGTACTTTTTGCGCAGTTAAGGATCGAGGCCGATGAAGTGTTCTTTGTTACGTTCCATATTCGATGGGTATCCTTTCCTGTTTGAGAGACATGTCGAAGCAGGCTTCGACGACTTCGCGGCTGGTGAATTGCTGGCGGCCGGATTGGAATTCGCAGAAGTATTCGCGGCGGAATCTTTGCTCGCCTCGGATGACGCGTTCGCGGTCGAGGTATTCCTTGCTGATGCGGGGGCAGTCTTCGGCGGTGGCCTTGAAGATTTCCCAGCCGGGCGTTTTCTCGGTGTAGATCTGATAGAAGAATCCCCTCTCCTCGCCGGCGGAACTGAGGATCCAGAGATAGCCGTTGGTCGAGGCGAGGACGGGAGTCAGCGACTCGAAGAGTTCGTCTTTGACGAAGGCGGCTTCGTCGATGATGAGGACGTGCGCGGTGAGGCCGCGGGTTGTTTTGGGCGCTTGCGGCAGGGCGGTGATGCGGCTGCCGTTGGGGGAAACGAGTTTTTCGCCCTTGCGTTTGGGTTCGGAGGTGACGTCGGCGATGTAGTCGAGCAGGGCCGAGGCTTGGCGAAGGGACGCGCTGGCGATGAGGATGCGGGCTCTGGGCGTGGTCCTTGCGAATTGCAACGCTTTCCTGGCGATGACGGCGGATTTGCCCCACTGGCGGGAGCAGTAAAGGAGGAGTTGTTTGGCGGGGGAGTCGAGGATTTGTTGCTAGAGGGGGTCGGGTTGGAACTGGATTTCCGGACACACTTCGAGTTCGTCGATGGCTTGGACTTGTGAAGTCGACGGTTTTTCCGACCGCCGGTTAACGACGAAGGCCATGTTTGGTCATCGTTTCTGGGGTGTGTCGACATCGGCGACGGGTACGTACTGATACTGGGGTGATTCCCAGCGATTAACTGGATTGTTTTCTGCTCGAAGTTTAGCTATTCGGTCCTTCATGACGGCGCATTCCTGGGACTCTTCCCGCGATACGGTGAAGGCGCGTAAGTCCTTGAGCTGTTTGAGGACACGGGCGGCGTTGTAGGTGCAGCGGGCGGCCTGCTTTTCGAGATTCTGGACGTATTGGGTCTCGGTGATGGTACGGACGAAGGCCTGGTCCCAGTCGAGGGTGTCCTGGCTCTGGAGGCGGAAGCCGGCGGAGCGGTTGAGGGCTTCGTCGTTGGCGGCGCCGAGAAGACGGTCAGCGCGCCATGTCCAGTCGACGTATTGCGTAACTAGATTTAGTTCTAAAGTGTTACGCGGATTGAGCTGATCGACGGCGGCCTGCCACATGGAGGCGTACATTTCCTGGTCCTCGAAGGGGAGGGTGGAGATGCGGGCGGCGTAAGCGCCGTGGGTGATGTTGGCCTTGGCGCATTTCTCTTTGCCTTGTTCGGTCTTGGGCCTTTGGACTTGGCGCCGTCGACGCGGGCTTGCTCGGAACGTGACAGTTTCATGGGTGACTCCTTGTGAAAATGGAAAAGGCCCTGTCGGCGACTGTGCCGTAGGGCCTTTTCCTGATTCTATAATAGCATACCGTTTCCAAGCTTTTTACCGCACTGATTTCGCAAGTTGTTGCAAATAAATGAAATATAAATTTTGAATTCTTGTGAACGGGTTTTCGCGGAGGGGCTGTTTTCGGGGCGGCGGCTGGAAGGTGTTGATTTGGCTTGTGGGTTACGGGCGGGGTCGCGCGTTTTCGGCGAAGTGGAGGAGGATTTGGCCGTCGGGGAGGTAGGCGATCTTGTAGATGTAGCAGGGCGCTTCGATCCTTTCGTTGCCGCAGTTGTTGTAGAGGGTGCCTGTGATGACGTGGGCGGCGCGCTGATTGCGGATTTGGTTTTCGAGCTGGCGCCACTGGCCTCGGTTGAGGGGCGTGGGAGGTCCAGAGGGCGCGCTGGTTTTGGGTGTCGTAGCAGACCGTGAAGGAATCTCGTTCGGCGAGAGTGGCGGGGCAGGTGGTGAGGATGGTGAGGAGGAGAAGAGTTGACACACTCAATATATCGGTTGTTTGAAACAGAACATTATCGACAGTGGGTTAGGAAAAATCTGAGTGGGAAACGGAGAGATGGGCGGCAAGCGGAGGCGGGGGATGATTTTGCACGGTCGCGCCTTTAACGGTGCGCCGCATTCGACGATGTCTTCCGGCCTGCAAAATTGTCGGTGGAATTGGCGGGCTGTTTATGTGTAGTTCGGAGACGGGGAATGGGGGTGGTGGCGATACAACCAAGCACGGAGCCCACCAGATGGATACCGTCGTAGATAATCTAAATCGAGGAGCCTTCTGGTGACCAACGCGGACGCAGCCCAAAAATACAGCAAGTACTTCCATATCTGCGCGTTCGAAAGAGACTGGCTTGACGGCGCACGGTCTTGGGAGCAACACGTCGTCGAGCGGCCGCAGTGTCCCGGTTGCCGTAGAAGGTCGAATTTGTCCAATTCTCTCGACGTACATCTCGATCACTCTTCGCGAGCGCTAGTGTCCTGTCTCATATAACTATGTACATATAGGCAGAGTTGCCTCATACTGGGTCATGTTCACCCCAGCAGCTCCCTTGGCGGTAGAAGCGAGCCAACGGGAGCAACTCGAAGCCTTGCTCCGGAACGGAAGCTCCCCCCAGCGTGTGGCGCTACGCTGCCGGATTCTCCTGTTGGCGGCGAAAGGCGTC
>VFZW01000270.1 GCA_016871055.1 Acidobacteriota bacterium | reverse complement strand
AGTCTTTAAATAGACTCCATGCCGGACTCCGGCGGCCAAGTTACAGATCAGTGGGGGGCTGTATCTGTTTGAGTTATTTGGTCGGGCCGGCGAGATTTGAACTCGCGACCTCTTGCACCCCAAGCAAGCGCGCTAGCCAGGCTGCGCCACGGCCCGATCCTTACAACTAACATTCTATTTTAGCAGACTCAGCGCTTCTTTAGTTCCGCGTCGAGCGCTTCGAGCGCCTTGCCCGCTTCCGCCCATTGCCCATCGCGCGCGGCCTTGCGATACTTCTCCATCAACTGGCGCGCGGTTTCCAGGCGGTCCGTACCAGGCGGCGCCGGCGTATTCGGCGGCGCCGGCGTATTCGGCGACGACGGCGTAGGCGTTGCCGGCGGGGCGTATCGGACGCCGCCGAGTTGCACGAGCGCCTGTTCGTAGGTGTCGGCGTAGATCAACTCGTTGCCGAAGGCCAGAGCCACCTTCTTCAGTTGCGGCATGCGGGCCTGAGCGGCCTGGAGATAAATAGGCTGCACGTAGAGAAACGTGTTGTCGATGGGGACCACAGCCATCTGGCCGTTCAGTACCGACGATCCCTGCTGATTCCAAAGCGTCAGGTCCTTTGAGATGTTCTGATCTTGATTAATGCGGCTTTCGACTTGCAGCGGGCCGAAAAAGAGTTCTTCTTTCGGAAGTTGCATCAGCACGAGTTCACCGAGCGAATCGCCGTCACACCGGGCGATCAGCATCCCGATTAGGTTGTCCTTGCCGCGCGGCGTGAAAGGCAGCATTAGCAGGAACTCGTCTTGGCCCGTGCCGCCGGCCTCACGGGGCAGTTGCGCCACCATGTAGTTCGCATCGAGAGCTGCCTTGCCGCCGCGCGCGCCGGAGTCCGACCGGCGGGCGACATCCCACGCATCGACTTTGTTGTAGAACGCCTCTGGGACGGTCATGTGGTATGTCAGCAAAATCTCGGCCTGTAGGCGGAACAACCATTCGGGGTAACGAGTGTGCGCGCGCAGGCCCGCCGGCATGGCGGCGGCATCGAGAAACAGCGCTGGGAACAAGTGGCGGTAGGCGTTGATGTATGGATCGGCGGCATCGAAGACGTAGAGTTTCGCTTCGCCGGTGTAGGCGTCAACGGTGGCCTTCACGGAGTTGCGGATGTAGTTGACGCCGCTGCCGTCCTGCAGCGAAATCCGCTCCGAGTAAGGGTGGCGGCTCGAAGCCGTGAAGCCATCGACCATCCAAACAAGACGGCCTTCCTCGGTGATAACGAGATACGGGTCCTGCTCCCATCGAAGGTAGGGAGCGAGGGTCTCCAACCGTTCGGCGACGCGGCGACGGATCAGCATACGGCTATCGTCCTTGAGATACGACGTGAGGATGATGTTCCAATCGCCGTAGGCGACGGCGGCGGCGAGACGGGTCGTCATCGGCCCGACCGGGATGCCGCCAGTTCCGTCGTAGGTGTTGTGGACGTTGTCGGAACCCGAGGGATAGTTAAACTCGGGCTGAGCGGTGCGCACGAAAACAGGCTCGTGCTCGACTTCGCCGAAATAGATTTCCGGGCGCGTGAGCTTCAAGCCGGCCGCGGTAACCTTGGGCGGAGCGTCTTGAATAAAGAGTTGCGGAAGGCCGTCGGGCGTAATTTTGTTGGCGTCGGCGGCGACAACACCATAGCCGTGCGTGTAGATGACGTGGCGGTTGGGCCAGCGATTGCGCGCTTCGCCGAGTTGCTGGATTTCGAGCTCGCGCGGCGAAAGAAGCACCTGCTGTAATTTGCCGTTGATGCGGTAGCGGTCGACATCGGTGTCGACGAACGTGTAGGGCCGCAATGGCTGAATCTGGCTGACCGTGTCGTGGAAAGCCTTCCAATCCCAAAGGCGCACGTTTTCAAGCAAGCTCTTGTTCTTGACAACATCGATCTTGCCCTGC
Organism: Acidobacteriota bacterium; assembly: GCA_016871055.1. Taxonomy (GTDB): domain Bacteria; phylum Acidobacteriota; class Terriglobia; order Bryobacterales; family Bryobacteraceae. The sequence goes on along the minus strand of VFZW01000270.1, from coordinate 7,704 downwards.
GCAACGGCTTTGTAGTCGACCTCCTTGAATTTCGTCTTTAGGCCAAACGCTTGCCGTGTGGCGGCGAGGTGATGTTCGATGTACGGCTTTTGCAGCGTGATTTCATTAGGCCGAACATAGAACGAGTTGACGAGAGAAGGTGCGGCGACGCGGATCAACACGATGACGACGCCAAAGAGAAGAACCTTGTTGCGTCCGGCGGCGACACCAATTGCACCAAGTACGAGAAAGGCCGCCCAAGCCGTAGCAAGAGGAATGTCGATGTTGACGGCAACATAGTCGGCGCCAGTCAGGAACGGGTGCTCGTCGTACAGATGGGCGTAGCGGCCCCACCATGCCCCCACTGCCATCGCGAGCAGGGCAAGCGCGCCGAAGTAGCGCGCCCCGGGGGCGGCGCCTTGCGAAAAGTCCGACCACTCAAGCGCGATCTGGTTGCCGCTGAATCGTCCTCGTAACGCCCATAGGCGCGTCACGAGAAAGTAGATCAGGGTGGCGACGATAAACAGCGCAATGCAGTAGCGCGTTGCGAGCCGGTAGAACGGTAGTTCGAAGAAGTAGAATTCGAGGCTGTTCCCGAAGACCGGGTCTTTCCAGTCCGACCCGGCCGCACCCCGGTTGCCGAGCCATAGCGCCACATCCCACGAGCCCCACTGCGCGGCGGCGATGAGCCACGAAACCGGCAGCAGCGCGATCGAGGAGAGCTTTCGATAGAACGGGTAGCGGCGTGTGTCGACGCCGGCGGCGCTGATCGCGCGAGAGTGGACGATGAACAGAAACGCGTAGGCGAAGATCGTGGCGAAAAAGATGGGAGCCGTGTGGACGTAAAGCTGCCTCCACCACGTATCGATCTGGCCCATTCCGGTCCACCACGCATAGTCGAGCGTCCACGACGCGATGCTGCTGGCCGCGCCGATCAGCACGACGAGCGCGATCACAAAACCGATGAAGCCCAGGCGCGGGCCCGGGGGAGTGTGCTCCGGGCCGTCCGGTTCAATATCGATTACACGTTCAGGCATCTGTACCGCCTTTCGGTAAAGCTACGATTCGAGCCGCCAAACGATGCGACCGGTTACGATCGTAGCAACTTGCCCGCCTTTGAATACGCGTCCATCAAAGGGCGAGTTCCTGCTTTTCGATTGCGACTTGTTGAGATCGAAGGCCCACTCGCGGCCGGTGTCGAAAATCGTGATATCCGCGGCGCCACCGACCTCGATGCGGCCCTTGCCGAGATTGAGCACGCGGTTGGGTTCGATCGTGTACATCTCGATCATGCGCATAAGAGAAATGCGCCCCGTGTGGACAAGCTGTTCGAGCGAAAGGCCGATGGCCGTTTCGAGGCCTGTAATTCCGAACGGACAGCGCTCGAACTCCTGCATTTTTTCCGAGCCCGGATGCGGCGCGTGATCGGTTGCGATAACGTCGATAGCGCCGTTGACGAGGCCTTCTGTAACGGCCGCGACATCGAAGCACGAACGCAGCGGCGGCTTCATCTTGAAGTTGCTGTCGTAAGGCGCGATATCGGAATCGCACAGCGTGAAGTGATGCGGGCAGACTTCGCTGGTCACCGGAAGGCCGCGCATTTTGGCGAACTTCACCATCTCCACCGAATGGCGTGCCGAGATATGCGCGACGTGATAGCGTGCGCAGGTGACTTCGGCGAGCAGAATGTCGCGCGCGACCATAACGTCTTCACTGCACGCGGGGATGCCGCGCAGGCCGAGTTTGATACTCTCGAAGCCCTCATGCATGTCGCCGCCAGCGGAGAGATTCAAGTCCTCGCAGTGATTGATGACGGGCAGACCGAAGGCGCGCGCGGACTCCATGGCGCGCCGCATGACGCGTGCGTTCATGACCGGGCGGCCGTCGTCGGAGATGGCGACGATGCCGGCTTGCTTCATGGCGCCGATGGACGCCAGTTCTTCGCCGGCCGATCCCTTCGTGATCGCGCCGATCGGAAAAACATGGACCGGCGAGGCACGGCGGGCGCGTTCGATGATGTACGTTGTCACGACGGCCGAATCGTTCACCGGATTGGTGTTCGGCATGCAGCAGACACTGGTGAATCCGCCCGCGGCGGCGGCGCGTCCGCCGGTTTCGATAGTCTCGGAGTGTTCAAAGCCGGGCTCGCGCAGATGCACGTGCATGTCGATGAAACCCGGCGCGACGATGCGGCCGGTGGCGTCGAAGACTTCGGTGTTGCCGAAGCTTTCGATGCCCTTATCGATCGCGACGATCTTGCCGTCGGTGATGGCGATGTCGGTGATGGTGTCGAGCTTCGATGCCGGGTCCATCACGCGCCCGTTCTTAATTAGCAAAGTGCTCATCACGCCCCCATCACCTTTTCGAGCACGGCCATTCGAATGGCAACGCCGTTTTCTACTTGATTGAGGATGACCGAATGGCGCGAGTCGGCAACTTCGCTCGATATCTCGCGGCCGCGATTGATGGGGCCTGGATGCATGACGATGGCGTCGGGTTGCGCGAGCGAGAGATGCTCAAGGCGCAAGCCGTGGAAGCGGAAATAGTCGCCGGTAGGAAACGGCGTTTCGTGCTGCCGCTCGAGTTGCACGCGAAGCATCATGATGACGTGCGCGCCGCCGATCGCTTCGCGGATATCGTGCGTGATCGTCACTCCGGGCGCGAGTTTCGCCAACTCCGGCGGGAGCATCGGCGCGGGACCGCAGAGGACGACTTCCGCGCCGAACTTCGAAAGCAGATAAATGTTCGACCGGGCGACACGGCTGTGAATGATATCGCCGATGATCGCGACTCGAAGCCCTTCGAGCATCGGACGGTGATCGAGAATCGTCAAGGCGTCCAGCAGCGCTTGCGTCGGGTGTTCGTGCATGCCGTCGCCCGCGTTGATTATCGGCATCGACAGGTGGCGGGCTAAGAAATGCGGGGCCCCGCTGGCGGCGTGACGCATGACGATGGCGTGCGGGCGCATGGCGGCGAGCGTGTTGAGGGTGTCGACGAGCGACTCGCCCTTTGAAACGCTGGAGCCGGACGACGAGATTGAGATCGTGTCGGCGCCGAGACGTTTGGCGGCGATTTCAAAGCTCGTGCGCGTGCGCGTGGAGTTTTCGAAGAACAGATTGACCAGCGTTTTTCCGCGGAGTGTATCGAGCTTCTTGAACTGCCCCTCGCCGTGCGTTTGAAAGAACTTCGCGCGGTTCAGATACGCTTCGATCTCCGCTCGATCCAGTTTCTCGATGCCGAGAAGGCCGTTGCTCATCCGTCCACCTTCTCCACTACGAGGACTTTCTCCATCTCGTCGATTTCCTGAAACTTGACCTCAATAATCTCGTTCGCGGCGGTCTGCACCTTGCGGCCCACATAACGCGCGTCTATGGGTAGTTCGCGCCAGCCGCGATCGATCAGCACCAGCAATTGCACACGCGCCGGGCGACCGTGCTCGAAAAGCGCATCGAGCGCGGCGCGGATCGTGCGGCCCGTGTAGAGCACGTCGTCGGTAAGAATGACGTCCTTGCCGGTGACATCGAAGTTGATTTCGGTGGCGTTGATCTGCGGCCGGTCACCGACCGGGGAGAGATCGTCACGGTAGAGGTTGATGTCAAGGATTCCGACCGGCACTTGGCGCGATTCGAGATCGTTGATTTTCGCCGCGAGACGCTGGGCAATGGGCACGCCGCGCCGGCGAATGCCGATGAAGGCGAGCTTGTCGTGGTCTTGCGTTTTCTCGAGGATTTCGTGAGCGAGGCGAACGAGCGTGCGGTCGATCTCGCTGGCGGTCATTAATTGCGACTTCAGGCGTGTGGCGCTCATGACGGGTGGATCTTTCGAAGCGTAGCATATTGCTATGGCGTCACCTCTTATTGTGCTGCTGGATGAAGCGTTTGTGAAGCAGGCCTGGCACGGACCGAACTTGCGGGGATCGCTCCGCGGCGTGACGGCGGAGCAGGCGGCGTGGCGTCCGGCGCCGAAGCGGCACAACATCTGGGAAATCGCCGTGCACTGCGCGTATTGGAAATACGTGGTGCGGCGCCGCTTGACGGGCGATAAGCGCGGGAGTTTTCCGCTAACGGGATCGAACTGGTTTGTGCGCGACGGCGAGGGCGATTGGGCTGCTGATGTGCGCTTGCTGCAGGAGCAGCACGAATTGTTGCGCGAGGCTGCGTTGACCTCGAATAACGAGCGGCTCATTCGTGGCGCAGCGATGCATGATGTTTATCACGCCGGGCACAACACGATGTTCAAACGGTTGATGCGGGATCAATAACGCCGCATGCGCGTACGGATGCGCTTGGTCAGCTTCTCGATTTCGTCAAGCTTTTTCAGAGTGCCAAGCGACAACGCGTGCCGGTCGTTCTTCTCCATGTCCATTTTCACTTCGTCGAGCAACTTGCGCATCTGCTCCACATCCTTGAGCGAGGCCTCATGGTCGGCCTTGAGAATCATGTCGGTGCGGTTGCGGCCGTCGGGCGTGCGCAGAATCTGGGGATCGTTCGGATTTGGGGGCGCGGGTGGCTGCGCGGCCGCAAGCCATGCGCCGATCACCAGCAAAAATGGGGTCCGACGGGTCATGACTGCTATCATAACGGGTTATGGCATCAGTCAAATTGGGGATTATCGGTCTGGGCAATGTCGGCTCGGGCACGTTGAAAATCCTCACTGAGAATGGCGCGCAGATCGCCGATAAATTGGGTTTTCCGCTAGAGGTCGCGACTGTCTGCGCGCGCGGGTTCGAAGGGAAGACGATTCCGGTCGCGGCGAGACAGTCGACCGATTGGCGCGATGTCGTGAATGACCCCGATGTGCACGTCGTGGCGGAGTTGGTGGGCGGAACGACGGTCGCGCGGGAGATTGTCGAGACCGCGCTCGAGAGCGGCAAGTCCGTCGTCACGGCGAACAAAGAGTTGATGGCGCTGTGCGGCCCGGAGCTTTGGGAGAAGGCGATTCAAAAGGGCGTAAATCTGGCGATGGAAGCGTCAGTCGCGGGTGGCATTCCGATTCACACGGTGCTGCGCGAAGGAATCTCCGGCGACCGCATCGTCGCGCTCTACGGCATCTTGAACGGCACGTCGAACTACATTCTCACGGAAATCGAAAACAGCGGCGCCGCGTTTGACGATGTGCTGGCCGAAGCGCAGCGGCTTGGCTACGCCGAGGCCGACCCCACTGCCGATGTCGACGGCTTCGACGCACGTTCAAAACTGGCTATCCTATCGGCGCTCGCGTTCGGACAGAAGATCGAAGCGAAGAATATTTTCACCATGGGCATCCGGCGGATCACTCCGATCGACTTCGAGTATGCGCACACGCTGAAGCATACGATTCGTTTGGTCTGCGGAGCGCGGCTGACGCCCGAGGGCTTGATCCTGTCGGTGCGGCCGGCGTTGATACCGCAGTCAACGATTTTGGCCAGCGTGAAAGGCGCCTACAACGCCGTTTGGGTGCGCGGCAAATATGGCCAAGACACGTTCTACTACGGCTGCGGCGCGGGCCCGGAACCGACGGGCGTCGCCGTCGTCAGCGATCTGATGCGCGTCGCAAGAGAGATTCGATCTGGCAGCCCAGAACGCGTATCGCCGTTTGCGCACGAGCAGCTGGCGGCCTTCCGGCCAGTGTCGGTGGAAGTGCAGCGGCGCGCCTATTATCTGCGGTTCCGCGTAAAGGATCAACCGGGCATCATCGCGTCGTTGGCAAAAATACTCGCCGATAAACACATCAGTCTCGACGCGGTGCTGCAACTTCCGGGCGACAATAAAGAGTCGCTGCCATTCGTGATCACAGTGGAGCCGTCGACGGAGAAGGCGATTCACGACGCGGTGGGAGCGATGAACCGGCTCGACTTCATGGTGGAACCGGCGCTAGCATTGCCGATGGAGACTTCACTATGAAATTGATTTGGGCTCTTGCGATACCGCTGGCCGCGCAGGTGGCCAGCGAGGCGAATGCATCTTATAAGAATCCCGAGGACCGGCAGAGGATGATCGGCACGCTCGACGGCAGTCACCGCGATGCGCGTCAAAAACCGAAGGAACTCGTCGCCGCGCTGCGCATCACGAAAATGATGACCGTCGCCGACATCGGCGTGGGTCCGGGCTACATGTTGCCTCACTTCGCCGAAGCCGCGGGCATCGTGTATGCCGAGGACATCTTTCCCGATTTTCTGGCGCGCGCCAAGCAAAAGGCGGCGGAGTTGAAGTTGACAAATGTGGAGTTCATTCTCGGCGATGAGAAGTCGCCGAAGTTACCGGTCGCTAAGGTCGATCTGGCGTTCATTCTCGACGCGTATAACCACTTTGATTACCCCGAGTCGATGCTGGCCGGTATTCGCGAAGGACTAAAGCCGGGCGGGCGATTGGCGATCGTCAACTATTACAAGCGGCGCAACGCGATGTCGAATTCGTCGAATCCGGACTTCGCGATCACGCATATCCGTTTGGACGACAAGGACGTGATCAAGGAAGTGGAAGCGAACGGGTTCAAGCTCGTTGAGCACCGCGAATTTTTGGCAGGCAGCCAGCACCTGGCGGTGTTCGAAAAGCGGTGAATGTGCTACTCTCGTAGAGAACCGCCGAGACCTCGCGGAGAGGTGGCTGAGTGGTCGAAAGCAGCGGTTTGCTAAACCGTCGTAGTGCCTTAAAGCGCTACCGAGGGTTCGAATCCCTCCCTCTCCGCCATATCGATCGACTGTATTTTCCATCGTCTACAGTTCCTTCGGGGTCCGGTGTCGCAGTGCCGTCCCAGAAGTGTGAAGCTTGCGCGAGCGTCTCGGCCTTTAGACCACGCGGCACTAAACGACGCAATAACGCTACCGTGGCTGTCCGGCATTGCTAACCCAGTTAGCAGTACGACCGGCCCTGTTCAACTTGGCAATCCACGTGCATGATATGGACTGCCGCCCCGTTTCAATCGGAATCCGGCAAAATCTACCGTCCAAGTGGTACAACATGCCTCTCTACCGTGTCATTCTTTCCGTTCTATTCGTACTACCCGTATTCGCCGATGACAAACTGACTGGCAAGATCGAAGCCCTTCCCGCCAGTGGCCTGATCGGCAACTGGACCGTTGCCGGGCGCACGGTGCAGGTTAACGCACAGACCAAGATCGACACCGACGAAGGCCGCGCGATTGTTGGCGCTTGCGTCGATGTAAAGGGCAACACGACGGGGAATGCGCTCGTCGCAAGGTCGATCGAGGTGAAAGAAGCGTCGAAGTGCGCCGTGCGCACAACGCCCTCGTCGTCGGTCGAGATCGAGGGCGTGGTCGAACAGTTGCCGGCCGGCGGTTTGATCGGCGATTGGAAGATCGGCGGCGTGATCGTACGTGTGAACGCGCAGACCCGCATTGAGCAGGAAGGCGGGCCGGTGTCGGTGGGGTCGTGCGCGGAGGCGGAAGGCACACGCAACGCGGATGGTTCGCTGGCTGCGTCGAAGATTGAAACCAAGAACGGAAGCGGCGATTGCCGCGGCGAGGGCAACGCGAAACCGCAGATCGAGTTCCGCGGCACTGTGCAAACCGCGCCCGCGCAGGGTTCGACGATTTGGACGATCTCGGGCCGACGGGTCAACATTACGCAAGCGGCGAACGTGACGCCGCGCGGCCGGCCGCTGGACGTGAACATGTGTGTCGAGATCGAGGGGCGCCTTGAAGACGACGGCTCCGTCACCGCCTCGCGCGCGCAGATTCTAGGCAGCGGCGTTTGCACGAACGGCCTCGACCGCCAGGAAGATATTT
>VFZW01000269.1 GCA_016871055.1 Acidobacteriota bacterium | reverse complement strand
CCAAGCCGCGACTTGAAGGCCCGTCGCTGTTTCTCACGGGCCTCACGCCGTTCGATCACACGATCGAAATTGCCTGACCGGCAACATGTATGCAATTCTTAATATGTGAGCCCGCTTCACCAAGCCGAACGTGTGTGCCTCGGCCTGGTGTCGTTGTGTCTTTCGCTGACGTTCCTCGGCGCATTGCCTGGCGGAGTCTCGCCCGACCGTGCCGCCCGTAACACCCAGCGGTCTCGCGTCTCACGCTGCCCGCGCCACCGGATTGTCACCGGTATCTCGCAAGAGCCGGTTTCGCTGCGAAGTGCGTTTGTCAAGACGTCGAAAGCGGCCGATCCGCCTCCGGCCGAAATCGCACAAGCCCCGGCTAAGGGGCCGCTGGCGCTTCACGCCGCATTGATCGCGGCGCCATCTCAACCTCGCGCGCTCGCGGCGCTCCAAGTCGATACGTTTTTCGCCCGGCCTCCTCCCGGACTGATCGCCTAAATCAAATTTCGGTCTTTTCCCCGGAACGGTCCGGCGAGTACCGTTCGCACCCATTGACTCATGAGGAGAACCCATGGAAAGAATCATTGTGAGTTACCGCAAATTTCGTGAAGAAGTGTATCCGGAACGCGTGCAGCAGTTCGCGAAGCTGGAGCGCGGCCAGGCGCCGCGCATTTTGTTCATCACCTGCGCCGACAGCCGGATCACTCCGGAGCTGCTGTTTCAAGCCGAACCCGGTGAACTGTTTATTTGCCGCAACGCGGGTAATATCGTACCCGCGCACGGCGATCACACCGGCGGCGTTTCCGCGACGGTAGAATACGCCGTCCGCGCCCTCAAAGTGACCGACATCGTCGTCTGCGGCCATTCCGACTGCGGCGTCATGCGCGGCCTCCTGCATCCGGAAAAGGTCGCGTCGATGAAGAGTGTCGCATCGTGGCTCGGATACGGCGAGCGGGCCCGCGCCGTGGTCGAGCACGTTTGTTCCCACATGGACGAAGAAGAGAAGGTGATGGAACTGGCCCGCCAGAATGTCCTCGCACAACTTGACAATCTCCGCACGCACCCGTCCGTCGCCGCGGCCATGGCTGGAAGGACTCTGAACATCCACAGCTGGGTCCTTCAATTGCACACCGGCAAGGTGGATGCCTGGTCGGCGGATTCGGAACAGTTCGCCCCACTTGAGCAGGTCTACGAGACCGTCGGGAGCCGCTAACCATGAAGACCGATACACTCGCATCCGACGCGCTGGCGTCCGTTGTCGTTTTCCTTGTCGCCCTTCCTCTCTGCATGGGTATCGCCATCGCGTCCGGAGTCCCACCGGCGCTCGGGCTGATCACAGGCATCATCGGCGGCATCGTCGTTGCGAGTTTCTCCGGCTGTCCGCTGCAAGTCAGCGGACCGGCCGCGGGACTATCGGTCATTGTGTTTCAGATGATTCAGGAGCACGGTGTCGCGATGCTGGGTCCGATCGTGCTCTTGGCGGGCGTGATTCAAGTCGCCTCCGGCCTGCTGCGCGTGGGCCAGATGTTCCGCGCCATCTCACCGGCCGTTATCCACGGCATGCTCGCAGGCATCGGCGCGCTGATCTTTGCCGCGCAGTTCCACGTCATGGTCGATCACGTACCGAAGGCGGGCGGCCTGGCCAATCTCGCCGCATTCCCGGAAGCGATCGCATTGTTGTTTGAAGACACCGACCACGACCATCACTTGGCCGCCATCGTCGGCTTCGTAACGCTGGGGGTCATGGCCGGCTGGGCCTTTCTCGCAAAGGGCCGTTTGAGAACAGTTCCCGCGGCGTTGGCAGCCGTCCTTGTCGGCACAACCCTCGCGCAAGCCGGCCAGATGCATATCCACTACGTCAAGCTGCCCGGCAATCTGCTGGAAGCCGTAACGTGGACCAACCTTCCGGGCCTTGCCGGCCTTTTCAACGGTGAAATACTCGGTGAAGCGTTCGCGCTCGCCTTCATCGCCAGCGCCGAAACGCTGCTCTCGGCCGCGGCGGTAGATAAGATGGCGGCCGGCCGGCAAAAGACGAACTACGACCGCGAACTTCTCTCGCAGGGCATCGGGAATTCGCTCTGCGGAATGCTCGGAGCGCTGCCGATGACGGGCGTCATTGTGCGTTCGGCGGCTAACGTCAATGCGGGCGCCAAGACGCGTGTATCGGCGATCCTCCACGGTCTTTGGCTCATGATCCTGGCTCTGGTTTTCCCGGGCGTCTTACAGACGGTGCCCACCGCCTGTCTGGCCGCGATACTCGTATTCACCGGCATCAAACTCCTGAATTTCGGAGAACTCGTCCGGCTAAGAACCTACGGGTGGCCGATCGTTGCGATCGCCGTGATCACGATGGGGACCATCATCTCGTCGAGCCTGTTGACCGGCATTGTTGTTGGCATCCTACTGTCGCTCGTCAAAGTGATGTGGGCGATCTCGCGGCTTGATGTGCGCGTCGATCACGATCCGGTCTCCGACCGCGTCGACGTCATCTTCGAAGGCTCGGCCAGCTTTGTCAATCTTCCGCGCTTCACCGACGCGCTCGACGAACTCCCCAACGCCGCCGAGATTTACGTGCACCTGAAGCAATTGAACTACGTCGACCACGCCGCCGTCGACGCGTTGTCCGATTGGGAAAAGATCCGCCGGCAACGCGGCGGGCAAGTCCACGTCGAGTGGACCGAGTTGATGAACACCTATGCGCTGAAGAACAGGACACCGGTTCCTCAAAAGGTGCCCGCCGGCAGCCATTAAGGCGCGGCTGGGATCAAAGCCTCGGGTCGACCGCTTCACTTTCCAGAGCGAGCCCGCCGAACACGCACTCGTGTACTCGGCGGAGCGGCTCTTTGGAGACAAACCTCTCCAGCGCTTCCACACCCAGCGCGAACTCACGCATCGCCAGGGACCGCTTGCCGCCAAGAGCGCGTGCGCGCAGCCGTTCGAGCTGATCCTCGGCCGTGCACTCCGGGCCGTAGATAATTCTTAAGTACTCGCGCCCCCGGCATTTCAACGCCGGCTGTACAAGACCTTTCGGACCCTTTGCAATAAACTCCAGCGGCTTGATCACCATCCCCTCGCCGCCTTGCGAAGTTAGTTCTTCCCACCATTTGCAGGCGGCCTCCGGCGCGTCCACATCGACCTCGACGTAGCGCGTCGCGGTAAGCTGGGGATCGTTTGCGGCCAAGCGGCGCAACGTTTCCATGTGCCAGAGATTCGTTTTGTCGACGTGCACACGACCCTCGCTCGCCAGCAGATGAAACGGCGCGAGTTTGTAGTCGTCAAGAGATGTCACCGGCCAGCAGTAGCGGCGGTACGCTTCGCGATACTGCCGCACAAGTTGGAGACGCCGGGCGAATTCGGGCCGCAGACCCGCCACCTCTGAAAGCGCGGCCTCGCCGGCCTCTCCAACGGCCGCGTATTGTTGGAGAATCAACTCGCGCGCCTTGGCCGACCACGGCATTAACTCACAGTCGAGACAAAACCAGTCGGACTGAAATTCCTCCCAGAAACCGGCCTTCGTCAGCGCCGATTGCACACGGGCGACAAGCCCGCTCTCATCGTTGTCCGCCGGGAAAAAGGGCCGCCCGGTCCGGGTGTAGCAAACACCGTGCTTGCCGTCGATCACGCCAAATCGCCGGCGCGCGGCGTCGGCATCGCGGCACACGACAACCACGGCGCGCGATCCCATGTGCTTCTCTTCGCAAATCACGCGGCGCACTTCGTTACGGCGGAAATACTCGAACGCCTCGGTGGGATACTCCAGATAGTCCGGCCGCGTCGACGTTTCGCAAGGCGACATTGTTGGCGGCAGATAGATCAGCCAGTGCGGATCGGTGGCGAACCGGCTCATCACTTCGAGAGCGTCGATCGAGTTCTCTTCGCGGATCGTGACATTGCGCGCCAAACGCGTTTCGACAAAGCGTTTCCCCGTAACGTCGGCGAGATCGAGCACATCGCCGCGATCGGGCTCAATCGGCTTGATAGCGCGCACCGGTTCGGCGTAGACTCGCGCGGCGGGGACTGAGACGAACTCGCGTTCCGGGTATCGAAGCGCAGTCAGCGCGCCGCCGAAAACAGCGCCCGTATCGATGTTGGCGGTATTGTTCAGCCACTGCGGCTCAGGGACCGGCGTGTGCCCGTAGACAACCGTCGCGCGGCCTCGATACTCGGCGGCCCAGTTGTAGCGGACGGGCAGGCCGAACTCGTCGGTCTCGCCCGTGGTTTCGCCGTACAGGCAGAACTCCCGCACACCTCCGCTGGTGCGTCCGTGCATCTCTTCGCGCAACCCGGCATGCGCGACGACCAGCTTCCCGCCATCGAAAACGTAGTGACTCAAGAGCGAATCGAGGAACGAGGCGAGCCGGACGCGATCGGCGGCATCGAGCGTTTCGATCTCATCGATCGACCGCTGCAAACCGTGCTTAATTTGCAACTTTTTGCCGCGCAGCCAGCGCACGAGTTTGACGTCGTGGTTTCCCGCAACACAGAACGCCGCACCGTCACGCATCATGTTGCGGACGATGCGAACCGCGTCTAGGATCGCGGGGCCGCGGTCGACAAGATCGCCTACGAAAACCGCACGGCGGCCCTCTGGATGCCGCCAGAATTCGTCGCCCCAAGGAGATTCGGCCTGCGCCGCCGCGGAGCGCTCGTAGCCGAGTGTGGCAAGCAGTTGCCGCAGTTCGGGCGCGCAGCCGTGGACATCGCCGATGATGTCGAAAGGCCCGCTCGCGTGTCTTTTGTTGTTCCACGAAGGCGTTCGGACGATTTCGATCTCGTCTTCCGGTTTCACGATGTGGACGTATCGGAATCCCTCGCGCTCAAGATTACGGATGCTCCGCCGCAACTCGGCGTGCTGGCGATGAATGACTTGCGGTCCGAACTGCCGGTCGGGCCGGGTGGCGTTGCGCTCGTGGCAGATCCGTTCAGGTGCGTCGACGACAATCGCGACAGCGAAGCAGTGGAACTTTCGCGCGTATTCGATCAGCTTCTTACGGTCTTCGAACCGCACGTTCGTGGCATCGACTACGGTGAGCTTCGCACGCGTCAACCTTTTTCCAAGAAAGAAGTAGAGCGCGTCGAAGGCGTCGCCCGAGGCCGATTGATCGGTCTCATCATCGCTGACGATACCCCGGTAGTGATCCGAAGAGAGAATTTCGGTCGCCTTGAAGTGAGCCCGCGCGAACGTCGACTTACCGGAGCCAGAAACGCCGACCATCGCGACCACGGCGAGTTCCGGGACTTCGATTCTTCTCATAACGAGAACACCGCCAGTTGCGAGGGCGCGCCATGTGTCTCGTGCAGAGGTCCGAGCGGCTCGACGGTCACGCGGTATCCAAAGCGCGTCGCGGTTCGATCGGCCCAGGTGGCGAACTCGGCGCGCGTCCATTCGAAGCGGTGATCGTTGTGCCGCATGCGGTCTGGTGGCAGGGCCGGAAAGAGAACGTTGTACTCTTTGTTTGGCGTTGTGACGAGCACATGCCGAGGCCGGGCGAACTCGAAGACCACACGCTCCATCGCGGCGAGACGCGGAACATCCATGTGTTCGATCACTTCGACCAGCGCGGCGGCATCAAAGCCTTCGAGCCGTTTGTCGCGGTAGAGCAGAGATCCCTGAAAGAGCTGAATGCGCTCGCGCTGCCGGTCGTTCATGCGGTCCAGTCGAAGGCGCTCCGCCGCCAGTTCCAGCGAGCGGTGGCTTACATCCATTCCGGCGACGCGGTCAAAAGCACGGTCGGCCAGCAGGCGACGCAGCAGCTTGCCCTCGCCGCAGCCAAGGTCGATTACCGACTTCGCGCCGAGCGCCCTCAACCGTTCGCCAACAATCGAGACCCTCTCCGTATGCAGCGTAATCGGGCGCTCAAGCTCCTTCTCGGTATTCGATTCGCCTTCGAACTGCTCAAGCGCCTGACTCACCAAGGAGGCGCTTCTGCGCAAGTATCGCTTGACGATCAGTTCGCGTTCGGGGTGAGTCGCCAGCCAGCCTTCGCCGTGACGGAGCAGCTTGGCGACTTCGTCGGCGCCGATGAAGTAGTGCTTCTCTTCATCAATGACGGGCAAAAGTACATAAAGGTGCGAGAGCACATCGTGCACGGTGGCCGTCGTTTCAAGCGTGAGACGGAAATAGGGACTGAGACCCCAAGCCGGATTGGTCTCGTCGAGCGGTATCGGCTCAGCGGTAACGACATATCCGAGCGGCTCGAAAATGCGTGTAAGGAGTTCAGGGCCGCGTGCCCGTACGACGGGAAGCCGGGCGGTCAGCGGCATTTTAAGGTCGACCAATTCAGGCCGCTTCGCGCAGTTACCGGCGAGCGCCGTGCCGAAAACCCGCCCGATCGCCACGCTCATGTAGGACGAAGCGACGTACGGGCGATCATTGACGTAGTCTTCAAGTTGCCGCGCGCCGCGTACAAGTTCGACGGGACTGATCTCGAGCAACAAACACGCGGTACACTTCTCCTCCGACACTTCGGAATAAAAGACGGTGGCGGCGCCGAACGACAATTCGGCGCGATGCGTATTGGCCGGGTTTTTGTGCAGCAGGAAACCGAGGTCGGTGGCAGGCCGAACCTTTGATGTCAGCGAGAGAATCACGGTTTAGACGCGGCTCAGTTCCCCGTCTTCCACAAATTGATTTCCTTCTCGCCAGATGTCATCGCAATCCACTTTCCGTCGGGCGAAAACGCCAGCGAAACAACACGGTGCGGCGAGCGCATCGTCTTAACGACCTTGCCCGAAGTCAGGTCCCACAGCGCCACCTTCACCGGGTTCCGCGTGGTCACGACATCGAACCCGCCCGTCACCAGCATCTTGCCGTCGGGCGAAATCGCCAGCGCCGAAATCGTTTCGCCATGCCCCTTTAGCGACCGCGCCGGCTGAAACGTTTTCGCGTCCCAGAAATAGACCGTCTCGTCCAGGCCCGCCATCACAAGCTGTTTGCCGTCGGGCGTGAACTCACCTGCAAACATCGCGCCGGTCAACTCTTCCACCTTCTTCACGAGTTCGCCGGAACCAGTCTTCCACACGCGCACATCGTTGTCGTAATTCGCGCTGACAAGCAGTTCGCCGTCCGGCGAAAAGACGACCTCGGCCGCGCCGCCGATGCCGTCTGCCAGAGCGTGTTTTTCCTTCCCGCTGGCCACGTCGATGATTCGGACTTTGCGGTCGGCGACCGAGGCCACCGCCAGCGACTTGCCATTGGCCGAAATCACGGTGCGGCCCTGCGGAGCGCCGTTGATGAGCCGCAGCTGCGTGTCGGAGGTGAGGTCCCAGACACGCACGGTGGTGCGGTCGGCGCGTTCAATCGCGCGCGTCGCCGAAACCAGCGTCGTGCCCGCGGTGACGGCTTTATCGACGGCAACCTTGCCGGTGGCCACATCCCACGTCCGCACGTGGCTGTCGCGGCACAGCGCGGTGATCGTCTTGCCGTCGGCGGAGAAGAAGAGTTCGCCGGGCGCGGCGTCGGCCGCGATCGTGCGATCAAAGGAGTTCTGCGCCGCAAGCGAAAGCGCCGCGGCGGCGATGAGTAATTTGCGCATGACTAGGCCTTTTCGAGAATGATGTCGAAGGTCACTTCCGTGCTGGGGCCGGTTTCGAACAGCTTGACCGGAAGCACCAGTTCCTTGTTCGCCGCGATGCCGCGCTTGTTCCAATTTTTCTCCGGGTTTCCTTCAAAGAACGGATCGGTGGCGAAGTAGACCTGTGTGATGAGCGTCTTGTGGCCGGGCGCGGAAATCAAGTAGTGGATATGCTGCGCCGGGCGGTCCGAGTAGTGGCCCGGCATCACCGTATCGACCGCGTAAACGCCCTTGGCGTCGGGCTTAAGCTGCGTACGATACTTGTAGCCTCGCGTGTCATAGAGGCCGTTGTGATCGGCGTGCCAGAGGTCGACCTTGGCGCCTTCAACAAGTTGGCCCTTCGTATTCATCACATGGCCGGAGACCTTGAGGGGAAGACCGGGATCACCCGCCGCGCGCAGGTTCTTGACGTCGGGCGCACCTTTCCGATAGAAGGGTCCGAGCACCTCGGCGGAGGTCGGCTTATGCGACTGCGCTTCGGCGTTTTGCCAGAATGCGAGCAGTTGCGCCTGCGACATCGCGGCGCCGCCGGCAAGCAGACCGCGCGAAATGCAAAGCTCCAGCATCTGGCGGCGATTCGGTTTTGCGTGGGACATATCTCTCCTCGGGCGGATTACCCGCGCCGTTATGTATGCTAGCGCATCGGCGGCCGATGTGGATCAAATTACCGCCGCAGGCTTTCCAACCACGCAAGCGGCACGCGCACATTCCCGTTGATCCCCGAGCCCAGCCGAATATTCGGCTTGAACGTGCCGTGGTAATCGGAGCCGCCCGTCGGCAGCAGGCCAAGCGTCGCCGCCAGCGCTCCGTACTTGGCGGCCGCCGCGGCGTTGTGGTCGGAGTGCTGAACTTCCATCCCGGCAAGTCCAAGCGCCGCGGCTTCGGTGATCCACGCGCGTTCTTCCATCTCGACACGCTTGCCGAGCCGCACCGGATGCGCCAAAACGGGTTTGCCGCCGGCCGCGCGCATACGGGCGATACCCTCGTCCAGCGGCACTTCATCGCGCTCGACGAACGCCGCGCCGCTTTCGGCGATGTAACGGTCGAAGGCCTCCTGCGACGTCGCGACGTAACCCTTCCGCACCAGGATGCGCGCGAAGTGCGGCCGCCCGGCCATGCTCCTTCCAATCGCTTCGACCTCTTCAATCGTGACGTCGACGTTCATCGACTGCAGCCGCGCCGCCAGGCGAACGTTTCGATCCCTGCGCTTCGCCTGCAAGCTCGTCAACCATTCGCGAAATGAGGGGCCGGGATCGCGCAATGGAAAGTAACCGAGTAGATGCACCGTCTTGTTCTTGAACTTTGTGCTTAGTTCGATGCCGCAGAGCAGATCGAGCCCCCGCTCCTTGGCATAGGGCAGCGCGGCGTCGTGGCCGGCCAGCGTGTCATGATCGGTAATCGCAAGTGCATGCAGCCCGGCGGCCAGCGCGTTGTCGACTATCTGTTCGGGCGTATCGGTGCCGTCGGAGGCGTCAGTGTGCGAGTGTAAATCTACCAATTACCAGGATAGCGGAATCAGTCCGCGGTCTTTCAATAACTGCCACACGCGTTCTTCACTGACGGCGATTTTTTCGCTCGAGGAATCGACGCGCAGCTCTGGATTCACGGGCGCCTCGTAGGGATCGGACACACCGGTGAAGTGCGGAATCTCACCCGCCAGCGCCTTCTTGTACAGCCCCTTCACGTCGCGCTCGGCGAGCACGGAAATCGGGCAGTCCATGAAGATCTCGACAAACTCGCCGATCCGCGACCGAACGATGTCGCGTGTCTCTTTATACGGGCTGATCGCCGCCGTAATCGCGATCACGCCATTCCGCGCCAGCAACTCGGCCACGAAGCCGATGCGCCGCACGTTGGTGTCGCGATCCTCCTTCGAAAAGCCCAGACCCTTCGACAAGTGCGTGCGTACTTCGTCGCCGTCAAGCAACTCCACGCGTGCGCCGGCCCGAACCAGCCGTTTGTGAATCCGTTCCGACAACGTCGACTTCCCGGATCCCGACAGCCCGGTGAACCACAGTGCAAATCCCTTATGCATTCGTTCCTATCACGTCGCGAAGCAGCACGTCGACCGTGCGCTCCATCTTTCCTTCCGGCGAAAAGTGC
>VFZW01000268.1 GCA_016871055.1 Acidobacteriota bacterium | reverse complement strand
AACACCACGATCTCGCCATCGAAGTGGCGGCGCGCGAACAGCTCTTCAACCGGAACGAAGGAGGGCATTGCGTCATTCTCTCTCATCTCGGCAGGTTTGCACCAGAGCCTGTCGTTGCTTGCGCGCCGCTGCCGGTTAGCCAGAGCTATCCGCTGGGAAGGCACCTGATCGAATGCACGGCAACAGAGGGAAGTTCTCGGCGAACAGAAACTCGAAGCTCCAGCCGGGACGGCGAGGGGGCAGTCCCGCCTTCACCAGATTGCACGCGTGGTTCGATTCCCACGCAGAGCGCAGTCCCACGGGTGCCGTCACGCCAGCGCTCGATCTGTCAAGCTGGGCCGCTCTTCGAATGGTGATTGCGTGGCGGGCGCTGAGCCCAAGCATTCCGGCCATCAGCCGAGCGTCACCCCGAAGCCAGAGAGATTGCTTGACTTCAGTTTCCTGCGCTTCAGCACCTTCGCACAGGATGGTGGGCATGAGGCCAGTTAGCCTTCCTCCATGAAGCGATAAGCGACAGGGCGAGGATACTTTGTGGGCTCTCGTTTTGCATTCGAACCAGCTTCGAGATCTCGGCGGTAGTTGTCGCGCGAGTCGCGAGTCTATGGATGTCGTACTTTCTAGGAAAGCCACAATGCCACAATGCCGGGCGTTGGCTGTAAAGCACCCCATCGGGATCACCTATGCCGCGACCGGATTGCAACTATAGACAAGCGTTCTAGCGCGTTGGGCAGAGAATGCTCCACATTTGCCAGGAGGTCTGAGCTGGTGGTGGGACTGGCGTGTGCCACCGGATCTACTCGCGATACCGTTCATCGGCATGGCTTAACGGCCTCTGGATAGCAGTTGCGTGATTTTCGAGGTGCCTGCGAGCCTACAAGCCCACCGCGAGAGTCGGCCACCAGAGTGGCCGGTCGGCAAATGTTTAACAAATCACGGTCCCTGGCAACCGAGAGCAACTGGGCACAATCTAGGCACAAGTGGTTTGGGGTGGGCACAAAAATGGGCACAGTCACCTGTGCCCATCTTCGCTAATCTCTGTAAGTTGTTGATTTTCTGGAGCCACCCGCCGGGATCGAACCGGCGACCTGCTGATTACGAATCAGCCGCTCTACCAACTGAGCTAGGGTGGCCCTAAATACACATTATATCAACGCCGCTGGCAAAACGCACAATAGTGCGTCCCACGCTGCCCCAACACGATCCGAAGCACAGGTCTGCCGCACACCACACAAGCCTCCCCCTCGCGCCCATACACCCGGTGCGCTTCCTGAAATCCGCCGCGCTGGCCGTCCGCATCCACGTAATCCGATATCGACGATCCCCCTCGCTCGATCGCCTCCCGCAGCACTTCCACAATATGCCCATGGAGCTTCACCGCCCGAGCAACGGAAACGTTACAAGCAAGAGCCCGCGGGTCGATCCCCGCTCGAAACAGCGCCTCATCCACATAAATATTGCCCAGCCCGCGCACGAATCCCTGATTCAACAACAACGGCTTCACCGCGCCGCGCCGCGCGCGCAGCATCTTCGCAAACGTCGCTCCGTCGATATCGAACGGCTCGGGCCCGCTCGGCAACTTCGCGCTCCACGCCATCTTGCCGAACTGCCTTATATCGTCAAACAGCAGCCGGCATTTATCGAAAACGATCTCCGCGCGCAGATACGGCGTCGCCGCGCCGTCAATGAGAAGTTTCCCCGTCATGCCCAGATGAATCGCCAGCGCGCCATGATCGAACCGCAGCAAAATGAACTTGCCATGCCGCGTCACATCGCGCACGACATGCCCGACAATCGGCGGCTCTGCCCCGCCCCGCAACGCGCGCGCCGCCAGATACTCCGCCGACACCACGCGCCGCCCGCGCAACCGCGGCGCCAGCGACCGCACGATCGTTTCCACTTCCGGCAATTCAGGCATTAGACCTCGACATAAACATCGCCGTCCCGCTCCGTCACCGCGAACCGCCGCTGCACAACCGCCGGATTGAAGTCGCACTCGCCCGTGCGGCAGTCGAACTCCCAAGCATGAAACGGACACACAACCATATGCCCGTGCAGCGCGCCTTGCGCCAGCGGCGCTCCCGCGTGTGGACACACGTTGTCGATCGCGTACAACGCGCCCTCGACATTGCACACCACCGCCCGCGTATCGCCCTCGCGAACTTCCGTCATCGATCCCGGTCCCATCGCCGCCAGCGCGCCCGCCTTCACCAACGCCATATAAAATAAACCTACCATGCACGCTCGCATCGCCCTCATCGCCGCGCTCCTTGTCACCGCCGCCTGCCAGAAACAGGAAAGCAAAGTCATCGGCGTCGTGCCGAAAGGCGCCAATCACATCTTCTGGCTCACAGTGAAGGCCGGTGCCGAAAAAGCCGCCGCCGAATCCGGCTACACGATTGAATGGAACGCGCCCGCGCTCGAGATCGACGCCAAGCGCCAGCAGGACATCGTCGAGTCGATGGTCAATCGCAGACTCGCCGGCATCGCACTCGCCCCCGTCGACAAGAAGGCCATGGTCAGTGTCGTCGAACGCGCCACCGCCGCCGGCATCCCAACCGTGATCTACGACTCCGATGTCGATACCGCCCAACGCGTCAGCTACATCGCCACCGATAACAAGGAAGGCGGCCGCATGGCCGCTCGCCGCTTGGGCGAAATGCTCGGCGGTAAGGGAAAGGTCGCCGTCGTCGGCTTCATGGCCGGCAGCGCGTCCACCATGGAGCGCGAAGACGGCTTCGCCGAAGAACTCAAAGCGAAGTTCCCCAACATCACGCTCGCCGGCATGCAATTCGGTATGGCCGATCGCGCCCGCTCCATGTCGATCACCGAAAATTTCCTCACCGCGCACCCCGACCTCGGCGGCATCTTCGCCGACAACGAGTCAAGTTCCTCGGGCGCCGTCCAGGCCTTGAAATCGCGGCAAAATCGGACCGTGAAACTCGTCGCCTTCGACGCCTCCGATCAACTGGTCGCCGATCTCAAGGAAGGCTGGATCGACTCGCTGATCCTACAAGATCCCTTCCGGATGGGTTACGACTCGGTCAGAGCCATCACCGACAAACACGCCCGAAAAACGCCACAGCCGCGCGTCGATCTCCCTGCCACGCTCGCCACCCGCGACGATCTCGCCGCAGGCCGCGTGGCCAAGCAACTGCTTCCAGGATTTATCGCCGTCAGCGGCTCGCACTAATCGTCGCGGCGAGGACGCGGAGGCTTGAACCCGCCGCCTTTGCCCTTGAAACCGCCGGGCTTTCCACCACGAGGCGGCCCGTCCTTCCGGAACGGCCGGTCCCCTCTCGGCGGACCATCTTTTCGAAATGGCCGATCCCCGCGAGGCGGCCCATCGCCACGAAATGGCCGATCACCACGCGGCGGTCCGTCTTTTCGGAACGGCCTATCCCCTCGTGGCGGTCCGTCACCGCGGAACGGCCGATCCCCACGCGGCGGCCCGTCACTACGAAATGGACGATCGCCCCGAGGCGGTCCATCACCACGATACGGCGGCCTGTCGCCTCTCGGCGGACCATCCTTCCGGAACGGCCGATCCCCGCCCGCACGAAACGGCGGACGATCTCCACGCGGCGGTCCGTCCTTGCGAAACGGCCGATCCCCGCGCGGTGGCCCATCACCGCGATACGGCGGCCTGTCGCCGCGCGGCAGACCATCGGACCGAAAACGCCCACGGTCATCCCGTGGCGGACCATCCTTCCGAAACGGCCGGTCCCCGCCCGCGCGATACGGCGGACGATCCCCGCTATCCCTGCGAAACGGCGGTCGATCCCCTCCGCCACCGCCACGATAAGGCGGCCGGTCATCGCGCCGATACGGCGGACGATCCCCCGCCGCCGGACGCTCCTGATCCTCGGCGTGAAACACCCGCGGCGGACGCACCGGTTTCGGCGCCTCGCCCGTCGCAATCTGCCGCAGCGTCGCCGGCGGCGCGGTCTTCTTCGCCTTCGCCTCCACCGGCGCTTCGCTCAAACTCCGCACAATGCTATCGACCGTCTGCAACACCGCGCGAATCCCCGCGATGTCGTGCACGCGCACGATATGCGCGCCATGCAGCACCGCGACCGTTATCGCCGCCGCCGTCGCGCGATCCTTCTCAATCATCTCCGCCTGGCCAAGGAACGATTTCCTCGACGGCCCCGCCATGATCGGCACATCGAGCTCCGTCATCTCGCCCAGCCGCGCCAGCAACTCGTAATTCTGCTCGCCGCGCTTGCCGAACCCCAACCCCGGATCGGCGATGATCCGCGTCTTGTCGATCCCGCCATTCCGCGCCCGGCTGATCGCCGCCGCCAGATCGTCGATCACCGCGCGCATCGGCCGGATGATCGGCCCCAGCTTCGCCCACGTCTCCGGCGTTCCGCGCATGTGGTTTAAGATGATGCCCACATTCGCATCGCCCACCACGCGCGGCATATTCAGATCCAACGTCAAACCGCTCGGGTCGTTCACGATCTCCGCGCCGCGCTCAATCGCCCTCGCCGCCACTTCGGCCTTGTAGGTATCGACCGAAATCGGAATGCTTAGCTTGCCCTTCAGCTTCTTCAGCACGGGAATGATCCGGCGCAACTCCTCGGCCGCTTCCACACGCTCTGCGCCCGGCCGCGTCGATTCGCCGCCGATGTCGATAATATCGGCGCCCAGTGCTTCCAGTTCCAGAGCCCGCTCAACGGCCCGATCCGGATCCATGTACTTATCGCCGTCGCTAAACGAATCGGGCGTGATGTTCAGAATGCCCATCACCAGCGTGCGGTCGCCGAATTGGATCTCCCGCTCCGGCAACTTCATCAAAAACCGCTTCGGTCTGGTCATCCAGAAACCTTCTTCCATTTCTTGCCCGTGCGAATCACATACTCGCCTGGGAACGTTAACGCGATGAACTCAACAATTTTCTGGCCGTTCACTTCCACCGAGCCCGCTTTCACCAGCCGGTTCGCCTCGCTGGTCGACGGCGCCAGTCCCGCCCGCGCCAGCACTTTATCGATGCGCATCGACGGCTCTTCCATCTTGACCGTTTCGATATCGACAGGCACTTCGCCGCCCGCCACCACGCGCACCCATTCGTCGGCCGCGCGTTCCGCCGCCGCTCGCGAGTGAAAGTCGCTAATGATCATCCGCGCCAGTTCCATCTTGGTCTGCTTCGGATGCTCGCGCTTCAGCGCTTGGATCTCGGCAACGGTTTTATCGGTTAGAAGCTCGTAGTAGCGGAACATCAGTTCGTCGCTGATCGACATCAGCTTTTTGAACATCTCTTCCGGCGTCTCGGTGATGCCGACATAGTTGCCCTTCGACTTCGACATCTTCTCGACGCCGTCCAGCCCTTCAAGCAACGGAACGGTGGCGACAATCTGCGGCGGCTGCCCGTAGTCTTTTTGCAGCTCGCGCCCGACCAGCAAATTGAACTTCTGATCCGTGCCGCCCAACTCGACGTCGCATTTCAGCATGACGGAGTCGTACCCCTGCGCCAGCGGGTACAAAAACTCATGCACCGAAATCGGTGTGTTGCTCTCATAGCGCTTTGAGAAATCGTCTCGCTCCAAAATGCGGGCGACGGTATAGCGCGAACACAACCGGATCATGTCCTCGAACTTCATCGGCTCGAGCCACTTCGAATTGAAATCGACGATCGTCTTCTCCGGATCGAGAATCTTGAAGACTTGGGTCTTATAGGTCTCCGCGTTGCGCTCAATATCGGCGCGAGTCATCGGCGGACGCGTCAGATTGCGGCCTGTCGGATCGCCGATCAGCCCGGTCATATCGCCAATGAGAAAGATGACCGTGTGCCCTAGATCCTGGAAGTGCTTCATCTTGCGCAGCAAGACGGTATGGCCCAGATGCAAGTCTGGGGCAGTCGGGTCGAATCCTGCCTTCACGCGGAGCGGACGGCCCAATTTCAGCCGTTCCCGGAGATCCTCTTCGCGAATAACCTCCGCGAAGCCTTTACGTAGGTAGGTGACCTGTTCGTCAAGAGAGAGAGCAGTCACTACTTTCTATTATGGCGCAGGTGAGCGACGGAACCTAACGAGCTGACTTCCAGATCCGCGCATCGAACACATAGGGAGCTGGTTCGCTAATCGCGATCTCGCCAAACTCCGGGTGCCTGGGATTGAGTAGAAAGTTGAACTCTCCCGGAGTGATTGCCGACGGAACTTGCAACACAGCCGAATGCATCGACAGCAGCCACCGCGATCCAGCCCGCTGGCTCGTCTCTCGGACCGGTACCACATCCCATCGATCCGGCAACGTGCCGAACCTGTCGACCCGAACCCCTTTCGGCACGAGCGCTTCAAACCACACAAACTCCCGGTCGTGCGCCTCGATCGATAAATGCACAAACAGTTCAAGCGAAGCCAAACTCAATGAACTCGCGCAATAGATCACGGGAGGTCCGGGCAGATTCCATCGGCCTCCATAAATACCAGCGCCACGGCCCGAGAATGCCTCTTCCGCATGCCGCTTAGCAACAATCCGCTACGCGCGAATCAAACGTAAACGCCGCTATCGATCTGGTGAAGCAGCCGCTCCACGTCCTCCCCGCCCACCGACGTGGTGAGGAGGTCATTCGGAATTTTATGCCCCAGTCCCCGCTGCGGCCGGCTCATCCAGGTCAGCACATGAGCCGCGCTCTCGAGGACCTCCTGCGCCACCGCTAGCACCCGCGCCACACGAAACAACCGGTCGCTCGTGGGACTCGGCAGTGTCGCGTTCTCTTTCCGCAACCGCGCCAGATCGCGCGGCGAGATGCCCAGCCATGCCGCCAACTGGTCGTCTGAGATCGGAAAGTTCGCTTGCAGCGCATCGACCGCCCGCACCGGAACTCCCGACGAGATCATCGAGTGCCACTGCGCCGAATTTCGCGGCCGCCGCCGTAGAACCTTCTCTCCGCCAAGCACCGTCGCGATGGGGACACTGGACATCTGCCCTGATTGTAGCCGATCCCACGAGAGTCCCACAAAGCATAGAATCAAATCATCGAACTTTGCCGCCGTCATTCAACTTCACGTTCCAATGCGACCGGTGCCTAACAGTCACGTTTTGCCGGCAGCCTCTCGAACTCAAGTTTCAGGCGGGCGGAATCATCGAGTATGGTGCCATCGGCGCCGATCCCGCTCCCAGTTGCAGCCGTTGTGGCCAAGCGCAAAGACGCGCTCCCTGGGCGCCGCTCGTAGGGGACCGCCTTCGCCGTCTCCTCGAACAGATCTGGTCTCCGAGTCTCCTCAAGATCGGCTTGCAGCCGCGCAGAGACGGTAAGTCCTGGGTCCAGCCCGGCCAGTCGGCAATTCGAAAACTCGTCCAGTTGACCCCGCTCAAGGATGCCCGTGCTGTCGCAAGAATTGGGCTTTCGCTCCCCTTCGTTCCAACGCCGGGCCGCAATTCGCTGTCCTATCATCGATCGGCCAGCTCCGCTCACGCCGATGTGTTCCAGGTCTTTCCCGAGTCCCACCTGGCCGCCCGCCCTGCATCGGACACATTTCCCATCCTCAGTTTCGAAAACCCGCTCGTCGCGCGGCGGACCTTCGCCGACTGTGCCGGGCTCCTTATCGAGCGAGCCTACGATTGGTTTGCGAGACTCCAGGACCTGGATTCGATCGAACGCCACCTCCGCCTACAGCTCGAAGAAGACCTATATCCGAACTCGTATCCTCGCCCCGCGTACACCCTGGCCTTCATCGCCGCTCATCGCGGCGATCCCGCCGAAGCCCGCCGGCTGCTCCAACTTGTTCCCGGGTACCTTCCGCCTGAGATCGAAGAAGCCGCGATTCGTAACTCCGGCCGCGCTTAGTGAGTCGGAAACTCCCGCGGCACCAACCCCGCCGCCTTCAACTCCGCCCACACCGGCGCCGGAACATGTGCCTCCCGCGCCGACTTCACCGTCTCCACCAACCGCGACGGCGTCAGCGTGCTAGTCACAATCTGTGTCACCACGTCAGGAAAATGCACCGCCAGTAGCCCCGCCACCGCCGCCGCCAGATGCAACAACGGCGTCGAACCGCAAATCGTAAAGAACCGCGACATCAAAGCCCGTTCCTCAGCCGTAGCCACCTCATAGTTATAAAGGAACGGCGCATGGTGCAGCGGATCGGAAGTCAGCGTAAACGCCTGCCCATAGTTGATCCCCATCAGCGTGACTTGAAATTTCTCGCGAGCAGCCAGGTCGATAATCGACATCATTGGCCCCAATATCGACGGACAAAACGTCACGCCGGCGTAATCCAGCGCCCCCGGCTCCGCCTTGACAAACCGCTCGACAAACGACGGCTCTTTGATTCCTAACCCAATCCGCTCCACAAACCCCGACGCGCGAACCGACCGCAAATACGCAATCGCCGGCGAAACGTCGGCGGCCCAATCCAGCCCAGCTTGCTTTTCCTTGTCCGGCGGATCGTGCAGCGCCACGCCGTGCAACACATCCCCGCCAAACTCGATCCGCTCCCGGCAAATCTGCTGCTCGACGCCCGCGGGCGTCGTATCCCATTTGTCCGTCAAGTTCTGATAACGCCGTGGAATTCCCTGCAACAACGCATCCGGCTGATGCTCAATCGCCCCTCCCGCCTTCAACCCCAGATACCGCAGGCACTTCGTCTGAAACCGGATCGTCCGCGGATCCACGCCCATCGAGTCCAGCGCCCGCCCCAGCTGCAACGTCGCTCGATAGAGCACCGCGGAATCAAACGTCCGAATCCCCAAATCCAAAGCGGTCTTCACCATCGGGACGACATGCCGCTCGACATCGACCGCCCCTCCCCCCGGCGCCGGTCCAAACCCAAACCGGTGACACCCAAACACAAATCGATCGGACGAAATCTCACGCGCCGCAGCCATAGAGCCGCAGCATAGCACAGCCGAGGCCGACGCGTTCTCCGCATCGCGCCAAGTGGCCGAGTCTCGTGGCGCAACGTAAAATCCCAGCGATCGCGGCCTAGCCACGGCTGCACAAATCGACGACCGCGCGGGCTACCCGTTGATCTCCAAGCGCTCTAATCGCCACCTGCGCTCGTATTCGGCACGTCAAGCGACTGTATCCAACTCAGAGCGCCTCGCGAATACCGACCACCAGCTCGGCGTTCGCCGTCCCGTAAAATCACCAATTAACCTGGAATACTTGACAAGTATTATATACTGTTGTCAGGTATAAATGGAGTCGCAATCGAAGATCTCCCGCGCCGAGCGTTCCCGCATCAACGGCGCGAAGTCCTCCGGGCCGAAGTCCCCGGAAACCATCGAAAAATGTCGGCAGGCCGCACTGAATAGAGGCCGCCGCCAGGCCGACCGCCATGTCTCCATCGGCGAATCCCCGGCCGCCTACATCCGCCAGCGCGCCGCCGGAATGGATACGTTTTTCCCAAGAAATGAACTCGAAATGTCCCTCATAGACGAGATGACCGAGTTCGCCTGGATCGGCCAGCGCCTCCGCCGTGCCATCACCGCCGACATCAACTCCCGCATCGAGCGCGCCCTCGACCGCGCCCCCGAAGACCAACCCTTCGACGAATCCGTCCAAAACGGCGTCATCAATAGCTGCGGCTGCTACGGCACGGCCACCGCCGCCGAACTCGAACGCCGAGCCATCGCCATCGGCCGCGCCCGCTCTCGCGCCCTGGCCAACCTGATGACCCTCCAGGCCCTCAATTTTTCCGACGAGATTTCCAGCGGTCTAATCCGAAGTTCCCCCGCCGATAAGCAGTAGTTTTCACCGCAAGGTTCTCAGACAGCGTGGGTTGCGCGTTTTTTTGCCTTGTTCTGTATACCCAT
>VFZW01000267.1 GCA_016871055.1 Acidobacteriota bacterium | reverse complement strand
GCAGTGGTCCTTGACCTCGCCTGCGGCACGGGCGATCTGACGCTGGCGCTTGCGCGCGGCGCGCGGGCGAAGGTCATCGGCAGTGATTTCTGCCACCCGATGCTGACAGTCGCAAAAGAGAAACGGGTTACGCGTCTTTTCGAGTCCGATGCAATGCGATTGCCGGTGGCCGATGCGTCGGTCGATTTGATTACTTGCGCTTTTGGCTTTCGCAATTTCACGAACTACCGGCGCGGCATGGATGAGTTCTTGCGCGTGCTGAAACCCGGCGGGCGTGTGGCGATCCTCGAGCTTTCGACGCCGCCGAACGCCGCCTTTCGCGCTCTCTACGGTTTCTATTCAACACAGGTCTTACCACGCATTGGCGCGGTGTTGAGCGGCGCCCCGGAGGCGTACACCTACTTGCCGGACAGCGTGCGGAAGTTTCCTGGCGCGCCGGCGCTGGCCGAGGAGTTCCGCGCCGCCGGTTTTGCGGGTGTATCGTTTGAGTGGATGACGATGGGGATTGTGGCTCTGCACGTGGCGGCTAAGCCGGCCCGAACAGCGTGAGGATGTGACCATCAGGATCCTTCAAATTCGCAGCCCACTGGCCGGGACTGACTTCAGCCGGCGCCTTCAGGAACGTGACGCCCTTCGCGGCAAGCGCCGCGTGCGTGGCGTGGACGCTCTCGCACGGTAGGATCACTTCCACCGCGCCTGTCTTGTGCGGAATAGCCCGCGCCAGGCCTTCGTTGAGTGCGAGGGTAACGCCGCCCGCGTTGAAGAATGCGAAGCCTTCGAAGCGCGTGGCGAGTTCGAAACCAAGCACATTGCGGTAGAACTCGACGGCGGTGTTGGCGTCATCAACGCCAAGCATGATCATGGAGATTGTTTGTGCCATGCCTCGATGCTACGGCCATTTCACGTTTTGACGTTTACCCGATCTTGCGAAATTGCGTGGGAGACATGCCGTAGTGGAGGCGGAATAGGCGTGTGAACGATGGCGGGTTCGAAAAGCCGGCGCCGTCGGCTGCGTCCGCGATGAGGGCGCCGTTGGCGATTCGTTCCTTTGCGATCTCAAGCCGCAGGCGAGTGAGGTAAGCATGCGGTGTGGTCTGATGGGCAGCCGAGAACGCGCGATGAAAGTGATACGGCGACAGGCCGGCTACGCGCGCGGACTCTGTCAGGGAAACGTTTCGGCCGGCGTAGCGCATGTACTCCCGCGCCCGCTCAATGCGCCGGAACAACTCCTTGCGCGTCGACAGCCTGGCCGCGGGGATTCGCGCGATTCGCTCCTGAATCTCCCCGTATAGGTGAAGCATGTCGTGCGCGATTTCGAGGAAGTCCTCTTCAAACGAAGACGGCTGCGACTCGGCGCGGCACCGCTCAGCCAACGATTGCACACGCCAGGTCAGAGGCCCGGAATGCAGGCGGGAGAGAAACTCGAGCGCCGGTGCATCGCGCTCCGGATCATCCAGAGCCGCATCGACCGGCGTTGTGGCGTCAAGCGCGATACGCTCGACGAAGCCCGTCGCGAAGAACACGCAACAGGTGGTGACGGGCGTGGGCGAGTCGATCGCGATGGAGTAAACATCTCCGGCGTTGCAGATCAGAAACTCATCCGGCCCAAGTCCGAACACGCCGGCGCTGGTTCGCCAAAACGCTTCGCCTTGCATGACGGTCTTGATCGACAGCGGCCCGGTGAAGTTTTCTACGTGGTGGATGCGCGCCGTCGCGTGCAGCACAAGGCTATTGATGTGAAACATCGCGCCGATGGGAAAGACAAACGGTGCGCGCTCACTCGGTCTCGGCAAGAGGGACTTCGACACGAATCTTCAGCCAGCCGCCCTCGTCTTTGCACGCTTCAAACCGGCCGCCGTTGTTAATGGCGATGTTGCGGCAGGACAACAACGTTTTGGACGCGAGCGGCTGATAGAGGTTCTCAATCGAAAGACCCGGTGTTTGCGCGAGGAACTCAATCTGCAGCATGTCGCCGGATTCGCGAAACGAAACCGCGGCCGTCCGGCGAACCGGGCCCGCCTGTCGAATGAAATGCAGCACCGTGCGAATGAGATGCCGGAACTGCTCACGGTCAACGAAGGTCAACGGCAACTCTGCCTCATCGCGTTGCACGTCGAGGCCCTCGCTGATCCACGCCTCTTCCAAAACGTCGGCGAAGATCTCCTGGGTGTCGACCGCGCCAGCCAGTGGCGCGGCAATCTGAAACGCGTGCAGAATGTCGTTGACGACCCAGTTAGCGTTGTCGACCATCTGCTGCAAGCGGTCCACTTGATGGCCCGCGGGGGTCGAATCGCTCGCGGTGAGTCGCAGGTAGTAGGCGATCGATTCGAGCGCGCTGAGAGGCTGGCGCAACTCATGCACCAGGTGTTGGATGACATCGGAGGCCGGGAGGTTGAGAGTGTCGGATTTGAATTCCGTGGGTTGGGCGATTGGCGACATAGACAGTAGGGACAAGCGCGAGTGTAGCGCACATTGACGGTGACATTCTCACCCGGAAATGTCGCGCAGCGAAATGATCGATAACGCAAGGGTCAAGCCGATCATCACGGCGACCGAAGTCCAGGCAACGGCGTTGTAGGCGCGCGAATTCGTCCACTCGCGCATGAGGTGTTTTCGATTGACGATGATCGTCATGTAGATCAGCACGAATGGCAGCAGCATGCCGTTAACGACTTGCGAAAGGAGGATCATGCGCACGAGCGGGAAACCCGGAATCAGAATCACGCCGCCGCCGATGACGATCAACAGCGTGAAAAGCCAATAAAACACCGGGGCCTCGCGCCATCGCTTGTTCACGCCCGACTCAAAGCCCAGTCCCTCGCATACGGTGTAGGCGGTAGATAGCGGCAGAATGCAAGCGGCGAATAGCGACGCGTTCAGCAGTCCGGCGCAAAACAAAAGATAGGCATATTGTCCGAAGGGCTTGAGGCCGAGCGCGGCGTCGGTCGAGTCCTTGATCTCGCGCGGCTGCACGCTCCAAATCGCACCCGCGCAGGCGACGATGATGAAGAACGCAATGATTGTCATCACCACGCATCCGACGATGACCTCGATGCGGGACTCGACGTACTCCTTCGCCGAGATCCCCTTCTCCACGATCGCGGCCTGCAAGTAGAACTGCATCCACGGCGCCACGCTGGTGCCGACCATGCCGATCAACAGTTTGATGTAATCGGTGTCGAAGAACAGCACGGGCTTGACGGAGTAGATCGCCGCTTCTTTCCAATCCGGTTTCACGAGTACGCCGCTGACGATGTAGCAGACATAGAGCGCGGTGGCGAAGAGAAAGATGCGCTCGACGCTGGCGTAGGTGCCTTTGACGACGAGTAGCCACACGATCAACGCGCCGATCGGCACGGAGATGTACCGGGAGATACCAAACAGTTCGAGCGAACTGGCAATGCCCGCGAAGTTGGCCATGACGTTGGTCAGATTCGCGCCCAGCAGCGCGACCATGACGAAGAACGTCGTGCGCAGCCCAAACTCTTCACGGATCAGATCGGAGAGACCCTTGCCCGTAACCGCGCCCATACGCGAGCACATCTCTTGCGTCACGATGAGTAGCAATGTAATCGGCAGCAGCGTCCACAGCGGGAGATAACCATACTTCGCGCCGGCTTGTGAATAGGTGAAGATTCCGCCCGCGTCGTTGTCAACGACCGCCGTAATGAAGCCCGGCCCGATGACCGAAAAGAAGACGGCAATGTGATAGCGGAGGCGCTTGAACACGAGCTAGTCCTGCCTCAGCACCGCGATGATGTCGTCGGCGGTAATCACGCCGAGGATGCGGTTTTCTGGATCGACCACGGGTAGCGCGAGGAGGTTGTATTTGTCGAAGAGTTCGGCGGCGCGGGTCTTCGTTTCCGCCGGCGGAATCGTGATGAGGCGTTCCGTCTGGATCTTTTCAAGTGGCGTCGCGGCATCGTGCAGGAAGAGCCTTGCAATAGGGACAGCGCCGGTGATCTGCTCCGCGCCATCGGTCAGAAAAATCGTGTTGGTGGATTCGAGCGCGTCTTCGCTAAGGCGCATCGCGGCAAACGCATCGGCGATGGTCGACGCCGCTGGAAGGGAGATGAAGTCGGTGGTCATCATGCCGCCGGCGGAGTCTTCATGATGTTCGAGCAGCCCCTCCACGTCGTGCGCGTCTTCGTCCGACATCTCTTCCAGAATCGCGTCCGAGCGTTCCTCTTCCATCTCCGCCAGAATGTCGGCGGCCTCGTCGGGATCCATCTCTTCGATGATCTCGGCGGCCTTCATCTCCGTCAGCGATTCCAGAATGCTCGCTTGAATATCCGGATCAATCTCCGACAGCGCTTCCGCGGCGACCTCGGAATCGAGCGAGCCGATCAGCGCCTGCCGGTCCGATGGCCCAAGCTCTTCGACGATATCCGCCAGATCGGCCGGGTGCATGGTCTCGAGCGCTTGCGTAGAGATATTCAAACGCAGCCGCCGCTGCGGATCGGCCTCGACGATGTTGCAATACTCCCAACGGATCGAGTTGATAGGAATGTGGACCATCAGGCGGCGAACCAGCGGGCGCGGAACGACGCCCTGCACCAGCCGCCGGAACATCGACCGCAGTCCGATATCCACCTCTTGCACGCGCAGTTCATCATGGCCGTTGGAGCGGTGCAGTTGAAAGGTGACATCGGTGACGCGGACGACTTTGCGGCCGTGAACGTCGATGATCTGCTGATCGAGCAGGTCGCGCTCGAGACGCAGCATGTAGTCGTCGCGATGATACGGCGTGAGCTGTTCGTCGCGCAGCCAGATGCCCTCAAGCGAGATTCTGTCGATCTGATCGTGGCGGACCGACAGCCACGCCCAACCGCCGCCGATTAGATAGCGGTCGACGCGGAAGCGGTCGACCAACGGCACCAACGCCGCGTCGCGCACACGTCCGAGTTTGCGGCCCTTAAGGTCATAGACCTTGAGGCCCATAAGCTCGGTGAAAAAGATGTGCTCCAGCATCGCGGGGGTTCCGGTGACATATTTGGCGCGGCGGCTATTATCTACTATCGCGCAGGAGGGCGGTGCGAGGGAAGTATATTTTGGCTGGGCGGAGTTGATTTTCGAAGTTCGTAAGGCGGAAGAGGGCGGTTACTGCGCGCGGGCGATCGGGCATTCGATTTTCACGCACGGCGAAACACTCAACGAGCTTCTCGCAAACGTCGAAGAGGCCGCGGCGCTGCATTTCGAAGAAGAGCCCGAGCCGCCTTCGCCCGTATTGAAGTTCGTTCCGGAAAGCCTACTTTAACTTCTCCGCCAACAGCGCATTCACCGCCCCCGGCGCGGCCTGCCCGCGCGACGCCTTCATCACCTGGCCCACAAGAAATCCGATCACGGTAGTCTTGCCGCCCTTATACTGCTCCACCTGCTTCGGATTCGCCGCCAGCACTTCATCGACGATCTTTTCGATCGCGCTCGAATCGGAAATCTGGCGCAGTCCCTCGCGATCCATGATCGCCGCGGGCTCGTCCCCAGTCGCGAACATCTTCGGAAAGATCTCTTTGGCCAATTTGCCGGACAGTTCGCCGGACGCAATCAGTTTGATCAACGAGCCCAGCGACTCCGGCTTCACCGGCGACGCCCCGATCTCGATGTCACCGGCTTTCAACGCCGCGGACAGATCGCCCATCACCCAGTTCGCCGCCGCCTTGGCATCGCCGGCCGATGACGCCACTCTCTCGAAGTAGTCGGCCAGATCGCGCGTAGCCGTCAGCACGTTGACGTCGTAGTCGCTCAAGCCGTATTGCGTCGAGAACCGCGCGCGGCGCGCCTGCGGCAATTCGGGCATCGCGGACTTCACTTCATCGAACCATGCGGCGCCGATGCGCAGCGGAACCAGATCGGGCTCGGGGAAGTAGCGGTAGTCGTGCGCGTCCTCTTTCGAACGCATCGAAAACGTCTCGCCGGTATTGGCGTCGAAAAGCCGCGTCTCCTGCACGATGTGTCCGCCGGATTCGACGATGGCGACCTGCCGCTCGAACTCGTAGTCGAT
Organism: Acidobacteriota bacterium; assembly: GCA_016871055.1. Taxonomy (GTDB): domain Bacteria; phylum Acidobacteriota; class Terriglobia; order Bryobacterales; family Bryobacteraceae. The sequence continues at coordinate 3,773 of VFZW01000267.1, read as the reverse complement.
CGCCTGTTTCAGGAACCGGAACGAGTTCACGTTCTTCACCTCGGCGCGTGTACCGAGCGTCGTCGCTCCCTTCTTGCGCACGCTGACGTTGGCATCGCAGCGCAGGTGCCCCTTCTCCATATCGCAGGTCGATACCTCGGCAAACTGCAGCGCCTGCTTGACCTCTGTCATGTACGCAAACGCTTCGTCAGAGGAACGCAAATCCGGCTCGGAGACGATTTCGATGAGCGGTGTGCCGGAGCGATTGAGGTCGACGTAGGTGTATCTATCGGAATCGCGGAAGCCGTCGTGCTGCGATTTGCCGGCATCGTCCTCCATGTGAATCCGCGTGATGCCGATGCGTTTCTCACCGGCGCTGGTGGTGATGTCCAAGTGTCCGCGCAAAGCGTACGGCTTGTCGTACTGCGAGATTTGATAGCCCTTGGGCAGGTCCGGGTAGAAGTAGTTCTTGCGCGCGAATACGCTCTCGGACTGCACCTGGCAGTTGAGCGCGACGGCGCCGCGGATCGCGAGATCCACGGCCGCGCGGCTCAGCACCGGCAGCGCGCCGGGTAACCCCAGACATACGGGGCAGACGTTGGTATTGGGATCGGATCCGGTATCGACGGCGCAGCCGCAGAAAATCTTGGTTTTGGTCGCGAGTTGGCAATGGACTTCGAGTCCGATCACCATCTCGTATTGATCGAGCACAGCCGGGGACATCCTTCAATTATAAGAAAGGGGACCGAATCGTGAGACGCGGCCCCCAAGTGGCTCTAACTTTCGAAGAAAGTGTTTACTGTATGGCTGCGATCGTGCTCGGATTGCTAAACACGAGTTGCCCGGTTGGACTCTCGGCGGCAACGCTGAAGTTTACGAACGTGCCGGGAGTAGCGTCGTTCGGGATCTCGAATCCGATCCAGTAGATGCCGATCATACCGGTGGCGTAGCTGGCCGACACGATGCGGACTCCCTGGTTGTTCAAGCCGACGATGAGGTTGGCGTTGACCAGTTGGCCGCCCGTGCCGACGCGGTTGGTTGCCGTGGCCGGCGACACCGTGCCGAGGCCCGTAACGGCCGCGTAAACCACTTCGCCACGCCGTCCTGGATTGTTGGGCGTGATGTAGCTGCCGTCGGGGCGTATGATCGCCGCGTATGCGCGGGTGCTGGCGGTCGCCGTGGTTTCGAAGATGCCCGGCGCGGCGCGGAAGACTTGAACGCCTTCCACCGTGCCGACGGCGCCAGGGATTCGAATCGCGATGCTGGTTGTTCCGGGCGCCGAGATTTCGCACGGCACCTGGATCATCACCGACTCTTGTCCGCCCTGGTTCGATACCGCGAAGATCGGAGCGGCAATGCCGCCGATCAGGATTTCCAGGCCGTTGTAGGAGGTCGGCAGCGCGCCGATACCCAGGAAATTCAGGTTGACCACGCCATTGACGCCGAAGGCCAGATTCGATCCGAAGATCGTGGCCAAGCCGCAGGGTGTGATGCCGGCCTGATTACGCGCCGTTGTTACGACGCCGCTCGCCGACACCACCGGTCCCGGAGGACGAGCGGTCAGCGTGAAGGTCTGCGTCAGGTTACCCAACCGGGCCGAGACGGTGATTGTACCGGTCGTCGATCCCGCGCGAACCGTGACCGACGACTGACCGCTCTCGCCGGTCGCGACCGCGTTGGCGCTGAGTGTGCCTGAGCCATTCGTGATCGCCCACTGCACATTCTGATTCGGTACCGGGTTCCCGCGTTCGTCGCGGACTTCCACGACCAACGGCGCGGCGAACGCCGAGTTGATCAGCGCCGACTGAGCGTCGCCGGACACTTTGTTGAGCGCGGAGATCGTCAGGTTGACGGTGAAGTTAAAGACTTGAAGGGTCGTGTTGCCGGCCCGCAGCCGCACTTGGTTGGTGCCGGCGATGCTGCCCAGCGTGCCCAGAGCCGAGACGCGCCCGTTAAAGTCCGAAGTCGCGACGATATTCGACAGTGTGATCGAATTCGGCGTGACGACTTCCCAGGTTACGGTTTGCCCGGTCAGCACGTTGCCGAACGCGTCGAGAATCTGCGCGCCGAACACGAGCGGCAGCCGCGCGCCCGGGTTACCGGACTGGTTGTTGCCGAGCACTTGCGTCACGGAGGCCGGAGGACCGGGCCGCACATCCAGGATGATGCGCTGACCGCCGACGGTCAGTGCGTTGCCGACGCTCGCGGTGAGAACAGCTTGACCAAGCCTTCCGCCGACTTTCAGATTGCAGGTCGCGATTCCTTGTGCATCGGTGAGCGCGACATCGCCGTCACCGGCGCACGAAGCGGTTGGTCCCTGCGTTGGATCCGTAAATTCCGTCGTCGCGGTGAGCGCAACATTCGGAATCGGCTGACCGGCCTGAAGACCGCTTGACGCGACGACTCGGATCTTGATGGCTTCGGTAACCGTTGTACCTGCTTGCGCGACGATCGTATCGCCCTGCGGAATGAGTCGCTCGACGTTAGGCGGAACCGGAGTACCGCCAATGACGCCGCCGCTTTCCAGCGTGGTGATGATAAAGTTCACCGTCGCCTGGCCGTTGGATGCCGAGATTTGCTGCGGCTGCCAGGAGAATCCGGGCGCCACCAGCGCGGCCAGAAAACTCGCCGCCGCTTCGCCCTTTTCATCCGTAATCGCGGTACAAACGTTTCCGCTGCAAGTCGTGTTGGGGATCGCGATGCCGTCGGCGGTGGCCGTCTGCATGGTGCCGGTTCCACTTGCAATCGAGAACGTAATCGACTGTCCGGCGATGGGGTTGCCATTGTTGTCGCGGACACGAACTCTCATCGGTCTGGTGAGCAGGAAGTTCGCTACGACTAGCTGGCCGTTTCCGCCAACGATCGACATCAGTCCGGTCGCCGAACCGCCGCCGCCGCCCGTGGAACCGGTGGAACTGGTCAGAACGTAGGTAGCGGTCGGAGCGTTGGGGCCGGGGCCCGCGCTCGCGGTGACGTTAAACGTGCCGGCGTTGGCCGGTGCGATGACGGTGGTCTGCGCGTACCCTTGGACGTTGGTCGTCGCCTGGGCGCCGAGGATCTGCGCGTTCGGGTTATCGGAGGTGAAGGTCACGTTCACCGCAAATAGCGGCCGTCCGAAAGAATCAGTCACGCGCGCGATCAGCGGGCGGTAGGTGCCGCCGGGCGTCGTCGTCTGCGCATTATTGTAGGGAAGAATAATTACGGGAGATCCCGTATTCTGCGGCGCGGAGAAAGTCAGCGGGCCGGGAGCGGAAGGAATCGCGACCTGGCCGGCGCCAATGCCCGGGTTGCCGGTCATGTCGATGCGGTGCATGGTGCCGCCGGTGACAACGAACATAAAGCGCGCGCTGGGTGTTTCGTTGGAGATAGCGAAGTCGGTGACGTTGGTCAATTCCGCGATTCCCGAAAAGGATGGCGGATTGACGTTCAACGGATTGATGCTGATCTCGTACAAACGCTTTGTCTGGCTGGAGATCGCGTAGGCGCGGTTGCCGGCAACGAACTGAATGCGGTCGAGAATGACCTGGAAGTTGGGAATGCTCGCGATGCTAAAAGTCGCCAGGTCTATCTGTATGACGGACGAGCCGGTGACGGGCGTGCGATTTGTCAAAAGCGCGTAACGGCCATCGGGGGTAAAAGTCGGCCGGGACGGCTGCGCGTTGAGTTGGATCTCCTTGACGATCGTCATGCTGCGTCCATCGATAATCTGGATCAGATTCTGCGCCGTGACGTAGACCAGCCCGTCGGGGCCGACCGTGACGGTCGATGCGTTGCCGGAGACCGTGAGCGGCGTT
>VFZW01000266.1 GCA_016871055.1 Acidobacteriota bacterium | reverse complement strand
TTCGGGCTTGGCGGCGTTGAGCCAGGCGCGGGCTTTGTCGATTTGCGGACGCGAACTAGCATCGTAGGCGCGAAGGGCGCGAACCGTTATCGCCGTAGTCGTGATCCGCGAGACTTCGATCGGCGGCCGGTTTGCGCGGATCGACCAGCCGCCGTCGGGCTGCTGCTTGAGCTTGAGATATCGCGTGGCGGCATCGGTACCTTCGGTATTCGGCGCATCGTCCATGGCGAGACCGAAGAGCACGTAGCTAACGGTATCTTCATTGCCCGGGATGGCGATGCCCTGGAGGATGCGTTCGCGGCGGGAATCGACGTAGTGCGCGGTGATGTCGCGCATCTTCTTGACGATCACCTCGTCGACTTTGAAGCCGCGTTCGCGCGCGACCTTCATCGTGAACGCCGGCAACGAGTTGTGATGACAGCCAATGCAGCCGGTCTTTTCGAAAAAGATGGGACCGGTTTTTTGGAGGATCGGAATCGCTTTTTCGACGGCGCTGCGCGGATCGGCAGCGGCGAGCGCAAGACTGCTCAGCAAGAGGAATTTCATTCTTTGGCTCCGGCGGCTTCGAGGAGTTTAACGACTTCGGTCACGCCTTTTTGTTTGGCGATTTGAAGGGCGGTTTTACCTTCCTTGCTTTTCTTCGAGGCATCGGCGCCTTTGGCGAGAAGGAGTTTCACGCGGGCGGGATCGACGGGCTCGTGGAAAGCGGCTTGCATCAGCGGCTTTACGCCTTCGCCATCGGCGGCATTGACGTTGGCGGTCTCGGCGAGCAGTTGCACGGCCTCGAAGCTGCCGCGGCCCAGCGCGTTGCTGAAAGCCCGGTCGATGGCGGCTTGCGAAGGTTTGGCGGCGAGTAGGAGCTTCATGCATTCGAGGCAGTTGACAGCCGCGGCGCTGGAGAACGCTCCGGTGGTCGGCGGCGTCTTGCGTGCCGCGAGGAGCACTTTCAGCGTCTCGACTTCGGCGATGGAGGCGGCCGCGCCCAGATCCGGTTGGCCTTCCGCGCTTGCGCCGTGAGCAAGTAGGAGTTTCACGGCGGCGGCGCCGTTCGACATGCCGGCGGCGAGCGTGATGGCTTGCGTTCCGTTGACGGACTTGACTGTCGCGCTGGCGCCCGTGCCGAGGAGCAACTGCATTTTGGCGACGTCGGGCAGCGCAAGCAGCATCGGCGTCACGCCGGCAAGGCTGACGGCGCTGGGATCGGCGCCTTTCGCCAGCAGCGCTTCGACGTCGCCGGGTGTGCCGTAGAGAGTTGTTTGCATGAGTAGCGTGAAGCCTTTTTCGTCACGCGCCTTGGCGAGTTCGGAATCGATTTCGACCGGCTTGCGCGTGCGGATGGCAGCGAGCAGCGCGGGCATTCGCTTGTCGGACTGAATCGTCACTTTGTCATCGGGCCATTGCGCGCCTTCGTCGATCCAGCGTTTGACGAGATCGACTTGCTCGTCTGTCAGCGGCCCGGTAAGCGGCATCTTCGGGCCATCGTTAGTGCTGGAGATACGGCGGTAGACGAGACTGCGCACGGCGCTGCCGGGGATGATTGCGATAGCGGTCTGACCGCCGATTAGAGCGGCCTCTTTGTTGTCGAGGCGCAACGCACCCATGCGCGTTTCGGCGCCGTGACACGCGGAACATTTTTCGGCGAAGAGCGGCTTGATGTCCTTGGCGTAGTCGACCGCGGCGGCGAGGAGGAGAAGTGGTGTAAGCATGCGTTAGAAAAGTACGGAAGGCAGATAGGAACCTTTCGGTTCATTGTAGAGGCCGATCGACATGAGGGTCATCGGAAAGAGCACGCGCAGGCCGTTGTTGAGGGCCCATCGAAAAAGTTCGGCGTTGCGAGTGGGGATGAGAATGCCAGGTCCGCCGATGTCCTTGGCGCTTGCAATCAGCGAGATAATTTCGGCGTTCGTCTCGCCGACCGAGTGGCCGAAGTAGCCGAAGGCCGAGGCGTAGCCGGTGATGCGGCCGTGGCGTTCGACAACGAGCGCGGTCCCGTGCTCGACGCCTTCGACGAGTTCCTTCCAGCGCGCGAAGCCGTGGACCTTTTCGCAGAGTTCGTTGCAGGCGGGTTGATCATCGGCGGTCGCGGCGCGAACGCTACAACCGTCGGGCACGGCTCTCGGGATGTCGCCGTTCATGACCGAGAGCGGTTCGCGGGCATCGAAGCCGAGTTTGGCGTAGAGCGAGAGCGAGCGATTGTGAAACGCGGCTTGGATGAGGCGAATGCCGACGGCGTTGTTGGCGCGGGCTTCGTCGAGGACGGCTTGCATGAGCGCGCGGCCGAGGCCCTTGTTTTGAATGGCGGGGTCGATGGTGATGGGGCCGATGCCGGCGATGGGGCTGCGCAAGTCGACGACGTTCGAGCCGAGGATAACGCCGTCGGATTCGGCGACGAATCCTTGAAAACCGGGGGCGTTGAAGAGATGCGACAGGATGCCGATGCCCACCTCTTCCATGGGAAGCTCAGGCGGGAAGTTGTGATCGGCGTTGATCTTCCGGAAGGCTGCATAGCAGCTCTTTCCGCAGGCAAGGGCGTCGGCGGGCGTGGCGCGGCGGATCGTGTAATTTGCCATAGGTCGTCTCTTAGAATAGACTCATTCAGGAGCACATATGGCAAAAGGTATTGGACGGCGAGAGATGTTCGGTTTGCTCGGCTCATCGCTATTCGCGCAGCCGAAGCGGCCGAACATTCTGTTCATCTACACGGACGATCATTCGTACCGCACGGTGAGTTGCTACCCGCAGGCGTACAAGTGGGTAAAGACGCCGGCGATCGATAAGCTCGCCTCTGAAGGCGTTCGCTTCGAACACGCCTATATTTCGACGTGGTGCATGCCGTCGCGTACGATGCTGCTGACGGGGCGTCATCCGCACATGGCGGAGTCGATGCGCATGGAAGGGCCTTATCCGGGCTGCGAATACGATCCGGTGAAGTGTCCGTTCTGGCCGGCCGATTTCCGCAAGAAGGGTTATTTCACTGGGCAGATCGGCAAGTGGCACACGGGCACCGACACGGGCTTCGGGCGCGACTGGGATTATCAGCTCGTGTGGAATCGTCCGAAGTTCACCGAGACGAGCACACATTACTACTACGATCAGCCGATCACCTATCACGGTGGCAAGACCGAGATTCTGAAGCGCTACTCGACCGATCAATACGCCGATTGGGCCAGCGAGTTCATCCGCGGCGAGGGGCGCGACAAGACGAAGCCCTGGTACTTGTGGATGTGCATCGGCGCGGTGCATGGTCCGTACACGCCGGCCGAGCGGCATCTGAATGCGTATCCGGGCGTGGATGTCGATACGCCGAAGGATATTTTCCCGCCGCGCGCCACCAAGCCCGACTGGGCGCAGAAAGTTTCGCAGTGGAATAAGGACGCCAACGGCAGGCCTGTCGCGGGCGGCAAGACGTTCAACGAGTGGGTCCGGCAGTATCATCAGGGCGTCAATGCGATCGACGAGGCGATTGAAAAAGTCATCAAGACATTAGAAGAAACGGGACAACGGGAGAACACTCTCATCGTCTTTACCGCCGATCAGGGACTGGCGTTTGGACAACATGGATTCCGCGGCGTGAAAGTGGCGCCGTATGATGCCAACATCCGCGCGCCGTTTATTATTTCGATGCCCTCGCGGCTGCCTTCCGGCAAAGTTTGCAAGACGCCCGTGGGCGGTATCGACATTCCGGCGACGATTTATTCGTTCGCTGGCTTGAAGACGCCGTGGGAGTTCCAAGGGCGCGATCTAACGCCGTTATTGAAGAATCCGGACATGAACTGGCCGCATCCGGTGATGATCGTCGCCACGGGACAGAAGTACGGCTCCGATACGCACAACATTCCGAAGGGCGAAGGCGTCTTTCATGGCGGCGTGCCTTGGTACGTGATGCTGCGCGATAAGCAGTACAAGTACATTCGGCCGATGATCGAGGATCTGGAAGAGTTGTACGACTTGGACGCCGATCCCGACGAACTCAACAATCTGGCGATTCAGCCGGCACATCGCGCGCGACTGCTGCGGATGCGCGCGGCGGCGATTGCGGAGTTGAAGAAGAACAAGGCGGGGTTTGTGGATAAGCTGCCCGCGCCGAGGGAAGTGAAGGCGTAGGTTCGTCCTCCGGTAGTCCGAATTTGACCCGCCGCTCCGCCGCATGGTACACCGTGGTCGTATGCGCTTTTCCATCGGCTTACTCCTCACTGTCAGCGCGTTCGCGGCCAACGCGCCCGCGAAAGTAACGTTCCACAAGGACGTCCTCCCGATTTTGCAGGCCAAGTGCCAGGGCTGTCACCGGCCGGGCGAGGCGGCGCCGATGGCGTTGTTGTCCTACAAGGACGCCCGCCCGTTTGCGAAGGCCATTCGCGAAGCGGTGCTCGCCAAGCGCATGCCGCCTTGGTTCGCCGATCCGCATGTCGGCAAGTTCGTCAACGATTGGTCGTTGTCGGAAGCCGACATCAAGACGATATCGACGTGGGCCGACAGCGGCGCGGCCGAAGGAAATCCGAAGGACGCCAAACCGAATCCGGTGTTCACCGAAGGCTGGCGCATCGGTAAGCCCGATCTCGTCATCGAGATGCCGGAAGAGTTCGACGTGCCGGCGACAGGGACGATCGACTACACCTATTTCATCGTGCCGACCGGTCTGATCGAAGACAAATGGGTGCAGATGGCCGAAGCGCGGCCGGGCAATCGCTCCGTCGTTCATCACATCATCGCGTTCATCCGCGAGCCGGGCTCGAAGTGGTTCGCGAGCTATCCGGTTGGCAAGGGATTCGTCCCGAAGAAGGGCGGCGAAGAGGGCAACGCGAATGGTAGCGTCACCGGGTACGCGCCGGGAACCTCCGCGCGCGTGATACGGCCGGGCCAGGCGCTGTTGCTGAAGGCCGGGACCGACATCGTTTTCCAGATGCACTACACGGCCAACGGCAAACCGGCAAAAGACCGCTCGAAAATCGGAATCGTGTTCGCGAAAGAAACGCCGAAGCAGCGCGTATTCGGACTCGCCGTGCAGAACGGCAAGTTTGTCATTCCCGCGGGCGCCGAGAACTATCCGGTTTCGGCCTCGATCACGCTCGGCGCCGATGTCGAACTGCTCAATCTCCAGCCGCACATGCATGTGCGCGGCAAGCACGCCGAAATGCGCGCGGTGTATCCGACGGGCGAAGTGGAGAAGCTGTTGTCGGCGAAGTACGACTTCAACTGGCAGCTCGAATACGAATACGCGCCTGGCAAGATCATGCCGAAGGGCACGCGCATCGAGGCGACCAACTACTACGACAATTCGCCGAACAACAAGAACAATCCGGACCCGAAGGCGGAAGTGCGTTGGGGCGACCAATCGCGGGAAGAGATGATGATCGACTTCTTCGGGGTCGCCGTGGATGTGAAGACGCCGCCGTCGACGTTGATTCAGCGAACGCCCGCGCCGAAGCCCGAGCCGAAGCCCGCGGCGGAGTAAAATGAAGGTATGGCTGTAGCGGTTGATACACTTCGCGAGCAGCGCGCCCTTGAGATAGAGAACGCGCTGGCAAGCGTTCGCATCGAAGGGCTGGAGCCTTCGGCGGAGGCGCTTGCGATCTTCGAGCGGTACGTTGAGGGAGAACTGTCAATGTCCGAAATGGGCGCGGAGTTCGATGCGTATGTCGAGCGAACGTATCGATCCGTACGTCTATCCGGGCACTAACCTACTTTGGAACCGGCTGGGTACTCGCGACTCGGACGAACTGAGCCGATTTGAAGCCGACGTCACAAGCCGGCGAATTCATCAATTGGAGCGCCGGCCGATAAAAGGCGCCCTCGACGCCGCCCACCTTCGCGCCATTCATCGCCACATTTTCCAAGACGTCTTCGACTGGGCCGGCGAGTTCCGTACCGTCGACATCGCTCGCGGCGGACAGTTCTATTTCGCCTATGTCCATCGGATCCAACCGTGCCTCGATGAACTGTTCGGCAAGTTGAAAGCCGAGCGGTTTCTTAGGGACGCCGATGAGGCGACGTTTCTAAAGCGGCTCGCCTATTACTTCGGCGAACTGAACGCCGTGCATCCCTTCCGCGAAGGCAATGGCCGCACGCAGCGCGAGTTCGTTCGAGAAGTCGCGCTGCAAAGCAACCGCCGGCTCCACTGGCGCAGCGTCACGCGCGAGGCCGTCTACGCGGCGTCGCATCTGAGCTTCCAACGCGCGGATTATAGCGGGCTAATGAGCGTACTTTCGGACGCGCTGGCGCGGTGATAAGATTGCCCCTGATGCAACCTTCACGCCGTCAGATTCTGCAGACCGCCCTCGCCGCCGCGCCGCTGGCCGCCGCCTCCGGAAAAGTCATGAAAAACATGGGCTCGGCCGGACCGGGTCTCACCGCGCGCATCCGCGCCACGCAGGCCGCCGGCAAAGAGTGGGACATCGTCGCCTATTGCCATGACATGGGACTCGGCGCGGCGCACACTTCAATGCCCCGCGACTTGAATCCCGCCGGCGTGAAGAAAATCCGCGACCAGATCAACAAGTGGGACATGCGCCTCACCGTTGGCCTGCGCACGCCGCGCACCACAGCCGATTTGCCGCAGTATGAGGCTGCGGTGAAAGCCTGCGCGGAGATGGACGGCCGCGTGGTCTGCGTGCACGACCCGTTCAGCGGCCGCCGCTACGAACAGTTCAAGGACGCCAAGGAGTTTCACGCCTTCGACGCCGCCTGTAAAGCCGGCGTCAAGCTCGCCGAGCCCGTGCTGCGCAAATACAAGATGCCGCTGGCCATCGAAAATCACAAAGGCTGGCGGTCGCAGGAGCTGGTCGACTGGGTCAAGTCGACCGGAAGCGAGTACGTCGGCGTCTGTCTCGACATGGTCAACAACGTTTCGCTAATCGAAACGCCGATGCAGACAATCGACACGCTGGCGCCCCACACGATCTTCGTCAGCTTCAAGGACATCGGCGTCGACTTATACGATCAGGGCATCCTGCTCTCCGAAGTAGCGTTCGGCGATGGTGTACTCGACCTGAAGGCCGTCGTCGCGAAGATGCAGAAGCTCAACCCGAAGATGCTCTTCCAACTTGAGATGTTAACGCGCGACCCGCTGAAGGTCCCCATCTTCACCGAACAGTACTGGAAAATCTACGACGAGAAGAGCCCGGTGCCGCCGCGCGATCTGGCCATGCTGCTCGATTGGATTCGCAAGAATCCGCCGCCGAAGCCGCTACCGCGGACTTCGGGCCTGACGCCACAGCAGGTGCTGGCGCTCGAAGATCAACTGAATCAGCGCTGCATCGACTGGGCCCGCGCAAACCTGCCAACTTTAGCTTGACAACCTGCTACATTTGTAGCAGATTGGATTCGTGCATCTGTCCGACGCTGAATGGCGTGTGATGAGCGAGGTGTGGCGACACCCCTCTACGACTGCCCGCGACGTACACACCGCGCTTGCCGCCGAGACCGAATGGGCCTACTCGACGGTCAAAACGATGATGACCCGGCTGGTGGAAAAGGGCGCGCTGGAATCGGTTCGCGACGGTAAGCAAAACGTTTTCCGCGCGGCGATTCCGCAAGAAGCGGCGCGCGCGCTGGCGACGTCGACGCTGGTCGAGCGAGTTTTCGGAGGCGCGCCAGGCGGACTGTTTCAACATCTGCTGGGCGGGCGGAAGTTATCGAAAAAAGATCTGGCCACCATCCAGCAGCTGCTCGCCGAGCAGGAGAAACGCCGGTGAATTTCGTCGTCACCCATGCGCTGCAAGCGACCCCGTTGCTGTTGGCCGCGGCGCTGCTGGAACTCCTCTTGCCGCGCACAACATCACCGCGGCTGCGGGCGTGCATCTGGATCGTGGCGGCATTAAAACTGCTGCTGCCCGCCCCGGCTTCGTCGGCGTTCGGCGTGTTGCCGCGTGTAGATGTCGATGGCGAGTGGCTATTGACGGTGTGGGGCTGGGGCGCGGCGGTGTTTGCCATTACGATGTCCACAAGAACGTTGGCGGCGGTGGTGAAACTACGGCGTGGAGCGCGGTTAGACGAAGCGATGTCGGCGCGTGGCGTTAAGGTGTATCGAACGGTCGCGATCGCGAGTCCGTTGCTCGCGGGAGGCGCGCTGTATTGGCCCGCGGATACAGAAGGCCTGAGCGAGGCCGAACAAGAACAAGCGTTTCAGCACGAGATGTCGCATCTGCGCCGGAAAGACGCATGGCGCGCGCTCGCGTGGTCGGCGCTGGTAGTCTGTTATTGGTTTCATCCGCTGGTATGGTACGCAGCGTATCGAATGCAGGCGATTCGCGAAATGTGTTGTGACGACGACGCGCGGCGCGGCGGAGGCTACGACGCTGGGGCGTATCGCATGGCGCTCGCGAAGTTTGCCGCGCGTGCGGCTACACAATCGCCGCGGCCCGCCCTTGCGTTCGCGGACCCGCGCGCCCCGTTGACCGAACGATTGACGTTGATACGGGAGCCGAGGCGGACGTGGTCCGTCGCGATCTGTGCGCTGCTGCTGCTCGGCTGCGCGTGGCCGGTCGCCAGTTGGACGAATTGGGTCGAGCGGCCCGAGGGATCGTTGCAGTTGAAATACATGGTACTGAAGGAGACAGGTCGATGAGACTCGTAATAGTTGCGATGACAATGGCGCTGGCGGCGCAAGACAAAGTCGATATGGCTGCGATGATGGCCAAGGCAAAGAAGTTCACCGAACCCGGCACGGGGCACAAAGCGTTGGAGAAGTTCCTCGGCACGTGGACGGTCGATCAGCGCTTCGTAATGGCAGGCAAAGAGGGCAAGCCCGAGATGGGCGAGCAGAAGTGCGACTGGGCGCTGACGGGGCGATTTATCGAGTGCAAACTTGCCGGGCAGATGATGGGCAGACCGATGGAGTCGCGGATGATCATCGGCTACGATAACTTCAAAATGAGCTACCACATGGTGACGTTTAACACCATCGACACAGCGATGAATACGGCCGAGGGCGACATGACGCGCGATGGCAAAGCGCTCATCATGTACGGCACGCTGGACGAATATCTGACGGGCGAGCACGACAAGATGGTGAAGTATCTTTGGCGTTTCGAATCCGCGGACTCGCACCGATTCGAGGTGCACGATCTTCCGATTGGCGAGCAGAACACAATGGTCATCCTTGTACGCAGCACGCGCAAGAAGTAGCTAGGCGACGATCTCGCGCAGCACGTTGCCGTGCACATCGGTCAGCCGGCGATCGATGCCATTGTGCCGGTACGTCAGGCGAGTGTGATCGATGCCGAGCAGATGCAGCATCGTCGCATGCACGTCGTAGCCGTAGCAAGGTCTATCGACGGCTTTGTAGGACCACTCATCGGTCGCGCCGTAAGAAGTGCCGCCTTTGATCCCGCCGCCCGCTAGCCAGTTGGTAAAGCCAAACGGATTGTGGTCTCGGCCCTTGCTGCCTTGGCTGCACGGCATGCGGCCGAACTCGGTCGTCCAATGAACGATGGTGTCGTCGAAAAGGCCGCGTGCCTTGAGATCCTTCATCAGAGCGGCGATCGGCTTGTCAATGGCGACGGCCATCTCCCAGTGGTCTTTTGCAAGATGCTCGTGACTGTCCCAGTTGCGGCGCGGAAAACCGTTGTCGGCGCCGCTCCACAACTGCACGAAGCGTACGCCGCGTTCGAGCAGACGCCGCGCGACCAGGCAGCGCCGGCCCATCTCTTCGGTGAGCGGATCGTCTAGGCCGTACAACTTTTTCGTTGCGTCGGATTCGCCATCGACGCGGAGAACCTCCGGCGCCGAAAGCTGCAATCGCGCCGCCATCTCATACGACTTAATGCGCGCGTCGAGCCGTGAATCCTCGGCG
>VFZW01000265.1 GCA_016871055.1 Acidobacteriota bacterium | reverse complement strand
GGCGCACGAAGACCGGCTCCCCGCCCCTGGCGATCCATCGGTCGGCCACCCAACCCGCGATCGCGGCCACCGCGGCCATGCCGCCAAACGACACACCGCTGAACCAGTTCGACTTCTCGATCGACAGCTCGTGCGTCTTCTGAAAATACTGCGGCATCCACGTCATGCAGTAGTAGACAAAATACATGTAGCAGTAGGTGCCGATGATGATCCCCCACATTACGCTGCTTCTTAGCGCCGTGCGAATCGATGTTTTCTCGGCGCCCGCGCCGGTGCCTGCGGGCAGCGCCGCTGGGTCGTCCTTCTTAACCCAACCCAGCCAGGGCCCCAGCCACAATAGGCTGCCCAGCCCCATGATCAGAAACATCGCCTGCCAACCGAGCTGAACGACCAGAAAACCCGCCAGCGGCAAACCGATCGCCGGGCCGATCTTGGTCCCCGTCATATAGACGCCGACGGCGAAGCCGCGTTCTTTTTCTGCGAAGTGGGCGCGGATGTAACGCAGCGACGACGACGTCACCACGCTCTCGCCGAGACCAACAAATAGCCGCGTGGCCACCAGCGCCCACAGGCCAGTCGTCAAGACGGTGCATGCGGAAGCGATACTCCACAGCGTGATTCCCAATGTGTAGAGCAGCCGAACGCCGTAGCGGTCGACAAGCACGCCGGCGGGAATCTGCCCAATCGTATACGTCCAGAAGAACGCCGAGAGCGCCATGCCCCGCTGCTCGTCGTCAAGCGACATCATCTTGCCGATCGACGGCATCGCCGACGTTAAGTTCACGCGGTCAATGTAGGCGATCACCATGCCGAGGCTCAGCCAGCAAACTACCCACCATCGTTTGTTGTTCATTGATTTGACTCTTCCGGTAGATTCAATTTTCGTAGGATGGCTTTCCCGCGCGGATGCGCGCGCAGCGCCGCAAAGCGCGGATCGCACGGAAATAAAACGAGCAGCATGCCTCGCGTCTCGACGGCTTTTTCCAACCATTCAAACGCCTCAGCCTCTTCACCGAGGCCGTCATGGATCTGCGCCATCGCGATCGGATCGATCGGCTCGCGACTTGATCGCTGGATCAGTTCCGCCAGCATTGCGCGCGCTTGTTCCGTCCGGCCACTGAGAGCCAGTGCGTGTCCAAGCGACCCGATGACCCACGAGTGCCTGCCGCTGGTGAGGTCTCGCGCCGTTTGGAAGGAACCGATCGCCTCGTCCATTTGGCCTTTTACCAGGTACGCTACCCCTTGCCATCCGTAGGTCACGAAGAACGCCGGATTGGCCGCGATGGCCGCTGCGGCGTGCTGCAAGGCCACTTCCGTTCGTCCTTCATAAAGAGCCTGCCTCGTGGCCGCGTGACCTGTTAGCGGGGACAGCGGTTCCAGTTCCATCGCCCGGCCGATATGACGCGAGGCCTCCGCATGACGGCCCGAGGACGTTAGGGCCATCGACCACCAGTAGTGCGCGATCAGGCTGTCGGGATTGAGTTCGAGGGCGCGGGCGAACTCTTTGTCGGCGCTGGCCCAATCGTACTCCGAAATAACAAGGAGGAACGCGCGCGAGGTATGGGCCTCCGCCAACTCGTTATCGAACGCGATCGCCGCGGCGGCCGCGGCCTTGCCGCGTGCGAACGCCGCACGCGGGGGCAAGATCGAATACGTGCCCAACGCGCCGTAGCAATCGGCAAGACCGGCATACGCGAGCGCATACTCCGGATCTTTGTCGATAGCCTGTTGAAACGCCGCGACCGCTTTCATCAACTCGTCGGGCGTGCGCCGCGTCCAATGATGACGGCCCTTCAGATAAAGCTGATAAGCCTCGGTGTCCTCGGTATGCCGCTTCTTTTTCTCCGCCCGGCTGAGCTTGGTGCGCAAGCGGCTGGAAATCTTCGCCGCAATCTCTTCCTCAATCGCAAAGATGTCGGAGAGTTTGCGATTGAAGCGCTCGCCCCAAAGCTGGGCGCCCTCTTGAACGTCTAGCAGCTCCGTGCCAATCACCAGCACTTCGCCGCGCAAAGTCACCCGGCCGGTCAACACGACGCGAACGTTTAGCTCCCGGCCAAGGGTTTGCGGGTCTTTGTCGCTGCCTTTGTAGCGAAAGACAGTGCTGCGCGGAATTACACGCAGTCGAGGGATTCCGGCGAGGCTGTTGAGAATACTCTCGGTCAAACCCTCACTTAGGTATTCGGAGTCGGGATCGTTGCTCGCATTGACGAACGGCAAGACCGCGATCGAGTCACCCGCCGCCGGCGCCGGCGGCGCCTGCGCCGCTCGCAACTGCGCGGCCAATTCCCGCGCTGGTTGCACGCGGCGGAAAGCGTCTTTCTCCAAACACAAATCGACCAGCCGCTTCAAGTCTTGCGGCACATTGGAAAGCTCCGCCGGCCGATCCCGCAATACCGACGACATCGCCTCGGCTGCCGTCGCGCCAGTGAACGCTCGCCGCCCACAGAGCATCTCGTACAACACCGCGCCGAGGGAAAAAATGTCGCTCACCGGCGTCGAACCTTCGCCACGCAGCTGTTCCGGCGACAGATAGCCCGGCGTGCCGACAATCAACCCCGAAGCGGTCAAAGTCTCATCGCCCGAAACGGCCGGCGCCACGTGCGCGATACCAAAGTCGAGCACCTTCACAAATCCATTCGCGGTCAGGAACAAATTCTCCGGCTTGATGTCACGATGCGTGATGCCCTTCGAATGCGCCGCCTCCAGCCCATCGGCCACCGCCGCACCGATCTCCGCCGCCTTCTTCCACTCGACCGGCCCTTTCGAAATCAACTGCCGGATTGTCTGCCCTTCGAGCAGTTCGGTAACCGCGTAAGTGGTTCCGTTCTCAACGCCCGTATCGAAAATGGCGAGCAGGTTCGGATGCGACAGCGCCGCCAGCGCTTTCGTCTCTTTTACGAATCGCGCCAGCGCCTGCGGATTCTCCGACAGATGCGGCGGCAGCACTTTGATCGCAACATCGCGATCGAGCCGCCGGTCGCGAGCCCGATACACCTGGCCCATTCCGCCGGCGCCGAGCGCGACAACGATTTCATACGGGCCGAACCGATCGCCCGCCGCAATTGACATTGGTCCAGTCTACCGAAACGGCTCCCATCTTGAAACGAGTCACGGGACACAGCAGGCAGCTCGACACGAAATGGGCAACCTTGATTGGCGCGCGCTCTCCCGGCCTCGATCAGGCCCCGACGGTCACGCAAGGTTAGGAAGCCCTCGCCGTGCAAGTCGCCATCTGGGAGGTTGTTCTCGACTCGGCCGAAGAACTCGCCGATGTCATCACGTCCAAACCGCCCGCCTTCTTCCTCGGCGCAGCGGCCCTACTTCTTCTGTTTCGGAAATTTCCAAATCCGAAGCGCGTTCTCCCCGAGAATCAGCCGGCGGTCGGCGTCTGAGTAAAAGTCGCAGATCTTATCGACAAACTCCAGCTCCTTGTCCATCGGCAACTCCCATCTGGGGCGCGGATAACCCGTGCCCCAGATGATCTGTTTGCCGCCGAACTCCTCGTAGATCGCCTTGTAGAACGGCAGCGTGTCTTCGTAGGGCCAACGCTTTAACTCGGTCATCTCGTAAGGCTCGGAATTCGAAATCCAAACCTGCTTGAATTTTTTCAAGCGGAACATCTTGCGAAACTCCGGCCACGGATCACTCAACTTTAGGTCCGGTTTGCCGGCGTGATCGATCACCACTTTCGCGCCCGGAAACCGCCCGCACATCTCTTCGAGCATCGGCATCTGGTGCGGCAGGATGTAGTAGTTAAAGACCGCGCCCAGTTTCTCGGCCTCTTTCCAAAGCGGATAGTGCTCCTTCGAATTCAGCCACGTCGACTTCGGATGATAGATCGGCGAAAAACGCACGCCCTGAAACTTGTGTTCCTTAACCCAATAGCGCAGCCGCTCGTGCACCTTCGGGTCTAGCGGATTAATCAATCCGTGCGCGACGAACAGATCCGGGTGTTTGTGCAGCGAATAGCTGGTGTACGAGTTGTCCCAGCCGAAGTAGCGCGGCGTAATCAACACCGCATACTTCAGGCCGAAGTCCTTCATCTGCTGGACCTGATTCTCGATCGGCCCCTGCACGGCCACGCGCTTCAGATCGGGCCGCTCCGGATGTGCGAACGGAAACTTCGGATCGTCCGTCCAGACCTCCAAATGCGTGTCGATGATCAATCGCTCTTTCCCCGCCGCCAGCGGCGCCGCAAGCAAACTTCGTCGAGTCAACATGCGCTCATAATATCTTGTGGCCGAATCCCATGGAACCGTGCTGCGGTTCATTCTCCAGCTCGCGAAGCAACACAAGCGCCAAATCGCGGTGATCGCCTTCTTCGCGTTGCTGGCCACTGCGGCCGATCTCTTGCAACCTCTGATCTACCGGCGCGCGATCAACGACATCGCCGGATTGCTCGGTGTCGCCGCGCCCGCTCGTACCGCGGAGCAGACTCTGCTCACGCTGATCCAATCGGTCGTATTGCTTTTCCTCATCAGCGTGATCGGCTATTTCTTCTCGCTCCGCGCCGACTACTACGGATCCAAAGTCGCCAGCGCCATGGAAGTCGACCTGATCTCCGGAACCTTCGGCCACGTGTTGAAGCTGCCAACATCGTTCTTCGCGCATCGCGCCAGCGCCTCCATCGCCAAACGCATCGACCAGTCCGATCAACTCGCGCCCGTCGTCCACGCCTTCTCGCAGCAGATCGCGCCCGAGGCGATTCGCCTGGTCGGAATCTGCGCCATCATGTTCACGCAAAACTGGGAGATGGCGCTCGTATCGCTGTCGATGGTTCCGCCGTATCTATGGATCGCCCGCCGCAGCGCCGTCCGCATGCGGACCGGTCTCGATTCCTACTACGAACTCTGGGAGAACATCTCCGGGCGCATCACGGGCGCGATCGCCGCGGTGAAGACCGTGAAGCTTTCCGGGGCTGAAGCGCGCGAGGAAGCGCGTTTGAAGGCCGACTCAACTTACGCCTACGGTGTCTACACCGACCGTATCCGCCGCTGGCATCGCTACTACATCGGCCAGAGCGTAGTCAGTAATCTGGGGAAATCGCTCGTGCTCGGCTACGGCGGCTACCTGGTCCTGCGGCAAAGACTGACGCCGGGCGATGTCATCATGTTCGCGGCCTACCTGGACCGCCTGTTCGCGCCGGTCGACTCGCTGAACTCCATGGCGGTGACTTTGCAGCAAAATCTCGTCTCGCTCCAACGCGCGATCGACCTGCACGCCGAAGGCCCGATTGAACCACCGGGCGAGGACCTGAAAGAAGGTCCCGGCGAAGTCGAATTCCGCGATGTGCGATTCAGCTACGTCGCCGATCGCGAGGTGCTTCGCGGCCTCTCGATCAAACTCGCACCCGGCAAGATCACCGCGCTCGCCGGACCATCCGGCGCAGGCAAGACGACCACCGCGGATCTCCTACTCAAACTCTTCGAACCCTCGAACGGACAAATTTTAATTGATGGCGCCCCCATCGACAAAGCCAGCCCCGCCGCCGTGCGCCGCGCCATCGGCGTCGTCGCCACCGACGGCGCCGTCTTCCGCGGCACGCTGGCCGCTAACATTCGCTACAAGCGCCCAGGTGCTTCAGAAGAAGAAGTCCTGGCGGCCGCGCAGGCCGCCAGGCTTTCGGGCCTGCTCAACCGGCTGCCCGAAGGACTGCAAACCGAAATTGGCGAGAACGGCGTTGGCCTGTCGGTCGGTGAGCGCCAACGCCTGCAAATTGCCCGTATTTTGGCCGATAAACCGCGCCTGCTCGTCCTCGACGAGGCCACCGCCAACCTCGACTACGCGACCGAACTGGAGGTCAAGCAATCGCTGTTCCGGCTCGATCCTCGACCGACGACGCTCATCATCGCCCACCGCTTCACGATGATCAAGGAAGCCGACTACGTCTACATCGTCCTGGATGGCCAAGTCGTCGAAGAGGGAACACCGGCGCAACTGCTGCAAGCCAACGGATGGTTCGCACAACTCGCGAAACAATCGGCGTCGCCCGAACCCGTCGGCGAGTCTGCTATGCTCTCAGAGACCAGGGAGGTTTGATTCTAAATGCGTTTTAAAACCGCAATCCTAATCGCTTTGCTCGTGTTCACAGCTTTCGCTCAATCCGAGCGCGGCACAATTACAGGAACAGTTAAAGACGCAACCGGCGCGGTGATTCCGGCGGCGAAGGTAGTCCTGACGAACACGCAGACGGGCGTATCGTTCACAGCACCCTCCAACGACGCCGGCGACTACACCGTTCCGCAGTTGCAGGTCGGCGTCTATACGGTCCGGGTCGAGAAGCAGGGTTTCCGCCCGGCGGCGGTCTCCGGCATTGTGTTGAACGCCTCGGCGACCGTCCGCGCCGATGTAACTCTGGAAGTTGGTACGACGACGCAGGCCATTGAAGTTTCCGCGGCCGCGCTGGCGCTCTCGACCGAGAACGCGAAGTCGTCGGTCACGCTGAACAACAAGCTCGTCGATGAGCTGCCTTTGGTCGTCGGAGGCGCGATGCGTAGCCCGTTCAATCTGGCGGCGATCACGCCCGAAGCCAAGGCGCTGGGCGGCGACGCGGGCTTCGTATTAGGCGGCGGCCAAGCTGCGGGCTACGGCACGACGCTCGATGGCGTGTCGGCGAACACCTCGCGCGCCCTAGAGCAGAGTTGGGTGGCGGTGAACGCGCCGTCGATCGAAGCGGTGACCGAGTTCACGGTCGACACCAACGGTTTCAAAGCCGAGTTTGGCCAGGCTTCGGGCGGCGTGATGAGCTTTGCTTCGAAATCGGGCACCAATGAGTATCACGGCTCGGCGTATGAGTTCCTGCGCAACGAAAAATTCGACGCCAACAACTTCTTCAATAACAGCCGCGGTATCCGCCGGCCAGTCTATAAGCAGAACGATTTCGGCGCTTCGTTTGGCGGCCCGGTCTGGATTCCGAAACTCTACAACGGCAAGAACAAGACCTTCTTCTTCGCCAGCATCGAAGCGTTCCGGAACCGCGAAGGCGCCAGTGGCCGCGTCGCGACCGTTCCGACCGAGGAGATGTACGGCGGCGATTTCCGAAACTGGGTGAACGCTACCGGGGGGCAGATTACGATCTGGGATCCGGTGTCGCAGACGACCGCTGCGAATGGAACCGTCACGCGGCAGCCTTTCCCAAACAACACGATTCCGCGCGCACTGTTCGACCCCGAAGTCGCCAAGGCCGTGGGCGTGTTCCGCTCTGGCCCGACACCGCTGCCAAACAGCGGCGGGCGTCCGGGCACGATCCAATACGTGACCAACAACTACCTCATCACACAGGGCACCGAAGTTCGCCCGAACACGAAGTTTAGCTACAAGGGCGACCACGTGTTCAGCGAAAAAAGCCGAATCTCCGGCTACTGGGGCTACAATCGCACATCCGTCGTGCCCGGTGCGAACGGGCCGAACAGGCTGCCTGGGCTGTTCACCGATTACAACGACACGGTCCGCAACTCCGACGTCTTCCGGGGAAGCTGGGACTACGCCTTCTCGCCGACGGTCTTCAATCACTTCTACGGTGGCGGCAACAACTGGAAGGAAACGCACGACCCGCCGCAAGCGACGGTGCGTTCGGGCATCAATTGGAAGGATCGTTTCTGTCTGGGCCAAGTGCCCGATTGCAATCAGAACCTGGTGCGCTTCACATACTCGAACGGATACAACGCCTGGGGCGGCCCGGCCAACAACGGCTCGGAAAACTTCATCAAGATGTTTGCAAACGACCTCACCATCGTCCGCGGCAAACATACGTATAAGCTGGGCGGCCAGTTCCAGATGCAGTATTACAACGGCTTTGGCCGGCAGTGCGTCGCGGGTTGCGTCGGCTTCGACTTTAAGCACACGGGCCGCCCCGGCGACACAAACTTCGCCACCGCCGGCGGACATCCGTTCGCCTCGATGTTGCTCGGCTATGCCAACAGTGGGCAGATCGACACGATCCGCTACATCGGCCAGCAGTGGCCCTCCTACGCCGGATTCCTGCAGGACGATTGGCGCGTGAAACCGAACCTCATGCTCAACATCGGTCTGCGGTGGGAGACGACTCTGCCTCCGACAGGAGAGAACGACAACTGGAGCGAATTCGCCCCGGATCGCCCGAATCCCGGCGCCGGCAATATCCCCGGCGCGCTGATCTACGCCGGCAATTGCAACGGTTGCGAGGGTTCGCGATCGCTCGCCGATAGCTACTACAAAGCGTTCGGCCCGCGCTTCGGCCTCGCCTATACATGGAAAGAGAAGAATGTGATTCGCCTCTCCTACGGCATCAGCTACGGCAACATTACAACGGTGACTGGGTCGACGCACACGCTTGGCTTCACGCTGACCGACACCCAGAGCGACGCGACGCAAGGCCTTCAGCCGCGTTTCCTCGTCCGCAATGGTCAGCCGGCGCGCCAGTATCCTCCGTTCGTGAGCCCGAGCTTCGGCAACGGCCGCGCGATGCCCTGGTGGCAGGGCCGCGAAGCCACCCGTCCTCCGGCCGCACAGGCGTTTAACCTCTCGCTGCAGCGGCAGCTTTCGCCCACGGCGGTGGCTGAGGTCGCCTACAACGGCAGCCTCGGCAGCCGGTTGCAGGCCGGCTTGCTGGCCTACAACTCACTCCACCCCGACGTCCTGAACCGCTACGGCGCGGCGCTGCTGAACTCCCGCTTCGATTCCCCGCAGGCGATAGCCGCGGGCATTCGCGCACCGTTCCCAACCTTTGGGCAACTGTGGGGCGCGGCGGCAACCGTTCGGCAGGCGCTTCGTCCGTATCCGCAGTTCCAGGACATCGACACACGCTCTGGCGGCGGCGATCACAGCGGTCACTCGACCTATCACTCGCTGTTGGTCCGGTTCGAAAAACGCTACTCGCGCGGCATCCAGTTTCAGACGTCCTATGTATTCTCGAGGGTACTTACCGACGCCGACAGTTACTGGGCCGATGGCGGAGCGGCGGTCAGCCACTTCAACCGGCGCAACGAAAAATCGATCGGCCGGTTCGACATTCCACACAACCTGAAGTTCAGTACGGTGTGGGATCTGCCGATCGGCAAGGGCAAGCGGTTGTTGAACGTCGACGGCCCGCTCAACTGGATCGTCGGCGGCTGGCGCGTCTCCGGCATCGCGATTTACTCGTCCGGCCAACCGCGCGCCATCGGCACGACCAACGGTCTGCCGCTGTTCGCCGGGGGCAACCGGCCGATCGTTTCCACCTACGAAGGCTGGCGTCCGGAATACAGCGGCGGCTTCGATCCGGGACGCGGAGATCGTACGATTCAACCTGCCAGCTTCTTCCCGGCTCAGCCGCCCAACGTGATCGGCAACATGACCCGTCTCAACCCGAAATACCGGGACTTCGCGATCCTCAACGAAAACCTCTCGTTCTCGAAGACGTTCCCGATCAAGGAGCAACTTCGCATGGACTTCCGCGCGGAGATGTTCAACGCCTTCAACCGCACCCGCTTTGGATTGGGCGACCTGTCCCTGCAGGCGCCGAACTTCGGCGTGCTCGGTCTGACCGCCAGCGACCAGGCGAACACGCCCCGGCAGATGCAGTTGGCGTTAAAGCTGTACTTCTGACAACTCGCAACCTACCAAAACCGCCGCCAGGTGTCGCCTGGCGGCGGTTTTGTTTATCATGAGTGCAGTGACGATCACCGAAAAGAAGAGCGCGCTGGCGGATATAGTGACCATCGACAAGGAGGTACTGCACGGAACCCCATGCTTTGCAGGTTCTCGCGTACCCGTGCGGACGTTAGTCGATTTTCTCGAGACGGGTGAGACCAGCGACGACTTTCTCGCCGTCTACCCGAGTATCTCGTCTTCCTATTTCACGCGCTG
>VFZW01000264.1 GCA_016871055.1 Acidobacteriota bacterium | reverse complement strand
GGAACGGAGCCCCGACCCCCTTCACATGGAAGGCCTCCGCAGACGTTATCCTCGACAAGGTGCGCCTTTGTAAAGAATTATCCAAGACAGGAGACTAGTCGAACTTGCCCTGCGCTTTGGCGTTCACCCCAAACAAGCCGCTCGAATCGTCGGCCCCGGGCACAAGTCGAAGCTCGGGGTGTTGAGGCGGCGTGCGGCGACTGCTATTTCGCCAGGTACGCCGTAATTTTGGACTCGCGGGATTCCGACTTCACGATCAGCCGCACGGCTTCGACGTGTCGGCCGTCTTTGATATCGAGCAGGCGGAAAGTGCCGCTCTCGGCTTGGCTGTCCTTGAAATCGACGACTTGCACGTTGCCGTTTTGAAAGTGAATCTCGGCGAAGTCAATGCGGGCGCGGCCGTCGACGTTTAAGAACAGCGCGTTGCCGCGGTTATTGACGTTGAGGGTTGTATCGACCCAATCCTCGCGCCTACGGATGGTCTCGGAGTCCTGCCATACGAGGCGGTCGCGGGAGGGCAGCGTGACGACGGTTCGCGTCCAAACGACCGGTGGCGCGTAGATTGGGGTGCGCACGACCACGGGGCCGCGCACGGGCCTCACGATCACGTTTCTATGCGGGCGGGCGATGGGATGGCCCGCGCCAACTCGTACACGAACGCGCACATCGGCGGCGGCCGGAACGGCCATAAGAGCGGTCAACAGCAACAATTGATATTTCATACTGCCTCCTGACTACTATCTCGGGAAACTCGGGCAATCCGGATCAGTTGGCCGGCGATTCTTCCATGAAGTGGTAGGCGACCATATGGCACATGATCATGTGAGCATCTTCGATGCGGCCCATGTGCGGGTTGGCGATGTGGATGTGCAGCTGGGCCATGGGCCCAAGCTTGCCACCATCGCGGCCGGTGAAGGCGATGGTCCGGCAACCGATTTCGTTGGCCGTCTCCATGCCTTTTAGCACGTTCGGCGAGTTGCCGGAACCGCTGATGGCGAGGAATACGTCGCCGGGCTTGGCGAAATTCTTCAATTGTTCGGCGAAGATGATGTCGTAGCCGACGTCGTTGGCGTAGGCGGTGAGCGTGGGGAAGTTGTCGTTCAAGCTTATGATGCGGAACTTCTTGGCCTTGCCGAAGCTGGCGCCCTTCAGAACGTCGCAGACGAAATGCGAGGCCGAGGCGGCGCTGCCGCCGTTGCCGCAGACGAAGATTGTGTTGCCGGTTTCGCGGGCGCTGTCGAAGAGCCCGATGACTTGTCGAACCTGGTCGGTATCGATGGCGTTAACAACGCCGACGAGGTCTTGCTTGTAACGAGTAACGGAATCCATGAGTCCCTTCCATTTTAGCGCCCTAGCGGGGGCTTCGGACAAATCTTGCTGTCTGATTAGTCATTTCGTACTATAAGTTAACCGAGTATTACCCGCCGATAGAGGGAGTGGACCTCTGCAACGGATGCATACAGCCGCCCACAATTCGATGAAAGTCCCGAGCCGGGCGCTCGCCGAGTGGGTGGAGTGGCGGGCCGGGCGGATTGACAGTCCGGTCGAGAGGCTGGGCTATCTGCGGCGCTCGGCGGCTTTTTGGGGCGGCCGGCCGTTTCGAAAAGCGCTGATGGATGCACGAGCGCAGCGGTTGAGCGCGTTTCTAGGCTTTGTGCTGCTGCTGCCGGCGCCGATGATTACCGACGGCGCCTCTCCGCGTAACCAGCCGGTGGCGCCGACCGATTTGTTTCCGCGATTATGGCAAGTGGAGTCGGGCGCCGACCACGAACTTTACAGTAACGGTCTGCGGATCGAAAAACGGTTTAAGGCGCGGACACAAGGCGCGCGGCCGTTTCAGCGCTGGCGGATCGACACCGGTGCGCGCGAAGAGTCGACCGAACCGCACGGCATCGTCTTCCATATGACCGAGTCGGATGCCATCGACTACAGCGAAGACAACAACAAACAGTTGCGACGGTTGTCGAGCGGCCAAATGGGCTTTGTGCGCGGGGAGCGCGCCTATCATTTCGTCATCGACCGCTTTGGGCGTGTGTTCCGGACCGTACCCGAGAACGAGCCGGCCAATCACGCCGGCAATTCCGTTTGGGCCGACGATAAATACTTTTACGTCAACATGAACCACAGCTTTATCGGCGTGGCATTCGACGGCCAGACGCGCGGGCCGGCCGGCAAACCGACCGCAACCGAAGCACAGGTGCAGTCGGCGCGGCTGCTGACGCAACTGCTGCGCACGCGCTATCGTATCCGCGCGTCCAACTGCGTGACACATGCGCAGATTTCGGTGAATCCGTCCAACATGGGCGTCGGCTGGCACGTGGACTGGGCGTCCGGATTTCCCTTCGAGGCGGTCGGCTTGCCGAAGAACTACCTGACGCCACTGCCGGCGATTACGCTGTTCGGGTTCCGGTTCGACGATTCCTATGCCAACGTCGCCAGCGAGGAGTTGCAGGATGCCATCAGCGCGGGCGAAACGGTGCTCCGGCAGGAGGCCACCAGCCGGAATCTGAGCACGGCGGCCTATCGCAGGACTCTCATCAACCGCTACCGCACACTGCCCGAATTGAAGCGGCAGGCCGACTTTTCCGCAGTATCCGCCAGGACATCCAACCCATGACATTCCGCTATTCCGACGGCTCCACACCCGTCGGCCTTGACGTAGGAACAAGCCGTATCGTAGCCGCTTGGCCGAGTGAAACCGGCTACATCTATCGCAGCGAATTGAACTCGTTCGTTACGCTGCCGGGATCGAAGTTCACCGAAAGCGTGCTTCGGAAAGAAAGCGTGCCGCACACGGTCCGGGGCGCGGAGATCTTTGTACAGGGCAATGAGAGCGAGCGCTTTGCCGACTTGCTTGGCGGCGAGATCCGCCGTCCGATGCACAAGGGCTTCCTTAATCCCAATGAGCCGGAAAGCCATACGATGATTCAGGAGTTGATCGCGAATCTCGTAGGCCCGGCCAAACATGCACGGCAGAAACTTTTCTACTCGGTCCCCGCGGCGCCGCCGGGGGCGGCCGACACGCTGACCTTTCATGACGCGACATTGAAGAACATGTTGAGCGATCTCGGTTATGACGCCCGGGGCGTGAGTGAGGGCCTCGCGGTCGTCTACTCGGAACTTGAAGGGGCGAACTACACGGGTATCGGGGTCAGTCTGGGAGGCGGGCTTTGTAACGTCTGCATGTCGTATCTGGCTGTTCCGGTGATATCGTTCAGCGTACCGAAAGCGGGCGACTACATCGACTCGAGCGCCGCCACGGTGACTAACGAACTTGCGAATCGTGTTCGGCTGATCAAGGAGAGTTCGTTCGAATTCGGAGGGCTACACCAGGAGAAGGCTCATCAGGTCATCATGGTCTACTACGACGACCTGATTGCGACCTTGGTCGGCGCGATGAAAGAGGTTTTCACCCAGACGAAGAGCCTGCCGCGGCTCGGAAGGCCGATTCCGCTTGTGCTCAGCGGCGGCAGCGCAATGCCACCCGGGTTCAAGAGCCGATTCGAAGAGGCGCTGCGGTCGGCCGAATCCCCCGTTCCGATCTCCGAGTTTCGGCTGGCGGAGAATCCCCTCACGGCCACGGCGAAAGGAGCCCTAATCGCCGCGCTCAGCGAGCTTTAGGAGAGGCTTACCTAATGCGTTACCCTCAAAGTGTCGATCAGTAATTACTGACCGCGAACCATGCCGAATCAAACGCTCTCCATTTTAATGCCGCTCTATAACGAAGAGCAGTATGTTGCCGAGATCCTACGCCGTTCGCTAGCGGCCCCGCTTCCGAACGGAATGGAACGCGAAGTTGTGATTGTCGACGACTGTTCGAAGGACTCTTCGCCGGAAATTGTGAAAAAGATGGCTGAAAGCGACCCACGCATCCGCTATTTCCGGCAGACGCACAATCAAGGCAAAGGCGCGGCAATCCGGCGCGCTATCGACGAAGCGAAGGGTGAGTTTTCGATTATTCAGGACGCCGACCTCGAGTACGATCCCGCCGACTACATGCGCATCATGCGCCCGCTGGCCGATGGCCGTGCCGACGCCGTATTTGGTTCCCGCTTTGCGACCAGCGAAGAGCGCCGCGTGTTGTATTTCTGGCATTCCATGGCCAATCAGATGCTGACGCTGGCTTGTAATTTGGTCTCCGATCTCAATCTGACCGACATGGAGACCTGCTACAAGGCCGTGCGCACCCAGTTGTTGCAGAGCATACCACTGAAGAGTGAGCGTTTCGGCATCGAACCGGAGCTTACGATCAAACTGGCCAAACGCAATGCAAGGATTTTCGAGGTGCCGATCAGCTACAGCGGCCGGACTTACGAAGAAGGTAAGAAGATCGGACTCTCTGACGCATTCGATGCAGCGTTTACGATTCTGCGGCACGGGATGTCGAACGACGTCTACCGCGATCACGGCCAGCAGATTTTGCATACGTTTTCGATGGCTCCGCGGTTTAATCGCTGGATGGCCGACACGATCAAGCCGTACGTCGGAAAACGGGTGATGGAGTTTGGCGCCGGCATGGGCAATTTGACAAAAATTCTGTGCCCGACCCGGGAATTTTATGTCGCTACCGATATCGATGGCGAGCACTTGGCGCGGCTGGCGGCCAAGCTATCTAACCTCCCGCAGCTTTCCGTGCACACAGGGGACCTCGAGCGGCCCGATCAGTTCGATCCCTACGTCAGCAAACTCGATACGACGGTTTGCCTGAACGTGCTCGAGCACGTCAAGGACGATATCCAGGGGCTTGAAACCATGAAGCGGGTTTTGGCGCCTGGCGGCCGCGCGATCGTTCTGGTTCCGGAAGGCCAGAGTGGTTACGGAAAGCTGGACGAGGTTCTCGGCCACTACCGCCGGTACTCGAAAGACGAACTGCGGGAAAAGATGCGCTCAGTCGGCTTCGAGGTGGAAGACGTACTTTCTTTCAATCGCGTCTCTCGCCCGGGTTGGTACGTCACCGGAAGGCTCCTGAAGAAAGATACGGTCAGTCCATTTCAGCTCAAGATGTTCGACCGAATGGTCGGAGTGTGGCGGAAGATCGATCCGATTCTGCCGTGGTCGCCGACGTCGATCATCGCAGTTGCGCGGAAGGTCTAGGCAATCAAATCGTCCACGACCGCGCCGCCGACATCGGTCAGCCGGAAATCGCGGCCGCCGTACCGGTAGGTCAGCCGCGTGTGATCGATGCCCATCTGCTTAAGCATCGTCGCCTGCAAATCGTGGGCGTAGACGCGGTTTTCGACCGACTTGAAACCGAAGTCATCGGTTGAGCCGTAGGTGGTTCCTCCCTTGAATCCGCCGCCGGCGACGATCATAGAGTAGCCGTGGTTGTTGTGATCGCGTCCGTTCTGATGCGACACCAGTCCGCTCACTTCGACGCTCGGAGTCCGGCCGAACTCGCCGCCGACGAGTACGATGGTCTCCTTCAGCATGTCGCGTTCGCGGAGGTCCTCAATTAGCGAACCGACGGCCGGGTCGGCCTCGCGGGCCAGTGTGCGGTGGATCTGAATGTCGTCATGGTTGTCCCACGGCTGGCCGTTGCCGTGGTAGATCTGCACCATCCGCACGCCTTTTTCGACGAGCCTTCGCGCCATTAGACAGCCGCGGCCGACGGGCGTATCGCCATACCGCTCGCGTGTTTTCAACGGTTCCTTCATCACATCGAAGACTTCCGGCGCTTCCATCTGCATGCGGAAGGCGATTTCCATCGACTCGACGCCGCTTTCAAATTTCCCATCCACCGCTTGCATCTTGTTCAGCGAAGCCAGCAGCTCCATTTGCTTCCGCTGTTCTTCGGCCGAACGCTTCGGCGCGATGTAAGGAATCAGTTTTGAAACATCCTTCTCTTTGTTCTCGATGTGCACGCCCTGATGCACCGCCGGCAAGAACGCCGACGACCACAATTGGCTGCCGATGACGGGCACGCCGGGGCAGAGCACAACGAAACTGGGCAGGTTCTTGTTCAGCGAACCGAGGCCGTAGCTCAGCCACGAGCCCATCGAAGGGCGCCCGGGCAGCGGCACGCCCGAGTTCATGATCAGAAGCGAGGGTTCGTGATTCGGGCGGTCGGTGTACATCGAGCGGATAACCGCGAACTCGTCGATGTTCTGGCCGATGCGGGGGAAGATCTCGCTGACCTCGATGCCGCTCTTGCCGCACTTGTTGAACTGAAAGGGGGATCCGAGCAGATTGCCCGTTTTGCGTTCGGTGCGCAGATTCGGCCCGGCGGGCATCGGCTTGCCGTGGTGCTTTTGCAGCAGCGGCTTCGGATCGAACGTATCGACTTGCGACATGCCGCCGTTCAAGAAAACAAAAATGATGTGTTTTGCTTTGACCGGAAAATGGGTCGCCGCGGCGGCGCTGGCCAAGCCGCAACCGCCAAATCCGAAACCCACCGTTTGTAAGAGTTCACGCCGCGAGAGCATCTGCTACCTCACCATCAAGAATTCGGCGGTCGAAAGCAGCACTTGCCAGTACTGCGGGAAACCGTTGGCCGCCGTGAAGCGGAGTCCCAGATCCAACTCGGACTTTGTCGGCGCGCGGCTCAACACGAAGCGATAGCCCTTGGCGATGCGCTCGGCGGGCGCGCCCGCGCCGACACGTTTGTCGAGCGCTTCGACGGAATCGATCATCAGAGCGCTGTTCAACAGGAACAGGCGCTGGAGCGGCACGTCGGTCGGCGCGCGGCGCTCGCTGGTCGCGTTCGGATTCGGAAAATCGAACAGGCTGAGCATTGTGTCGGTGCGGCGGCGGCTGACGAATCCGTACACCGTGCGGCGCGTTTGCGCGGCGTCTTCGAGCCGGAACGGCGCACCGCCGGTCTTGGCGTCCAGCCGGCCCGTGGCGGCAAGAATCGAATCGCGCAAGGATTCGGCGTCCAGCCGCCGCGAGGGGAAGTGGGTCAGCAAACGGTTCTCGCCTTCGATGTTCGCCGTCGCCATTTGATACGCCGACGACAGCAGGATCTCGCGGTGGAGAGCCTTCATCGACCAGCCACCATCGACAAACTTTTTCGCCAGCCAGTCGAGCAACTCCGGGTGCGAGGGCTTTTCGCCGAGACGGCCGAAGTTCGACGTCGACCGGACAAGGCCCTCGCCGAAATGCCCTTGCCAGATACGGTTGACCATCACGCGCGGCGTGAGCGGGTTGTCGGGCGCGGCGATCGACTCGGCCAGCTGCATACGTCCCGAGCCTTTTTCGAATTTGGCGGGTGTGCTCGGCGAGAGAATCGAAAGCCACCCGCGCGGCGCTTCGTCGCCGAGATTTTGGCGATTGCCGCGGATGTGCACCTTTTCGTTGCGCGGCTTTTCGGTATCGGCCATCGAGTGCAGGAACGGATACTGCTCGGGCAGGTCCTTTTTCGCGGCTTCCACGGCGAGCTTCAACAGCTCCAGGTGCTCTTTCCACTGGCCTTGCAGGAAGCGGTCGACTTTGCCGGCGCCGTAGTGAAAAACGCCGCCGGCGCGATAGAAGTCGCGCCACAGATAGAATTTTTCGGGAACGAGCGACAGTAGGTCGGCCTGCGAGAGATCGCTGCGTGCCTTCGAACCGCCAAGCCGAATGTCGTTTTGGTGATCGACTTCCTTCTTCTCGGTCTGCACCGCGATCACGTCTTCGCGGAACTTCGCGGCGTCGGGCGCGATCTTGGCGAGGCGCTCCTTGCGCGCCAGGTATTTCTTGAACTTGTCGACCGTTTCTTCATCGAGGCCATCGGATGGGCCGCCGTCTCGAGCGGCGCTCAGATACCGATCCGCTTTTGCCGCGAGGATTTCGGAAAGCTGCTCGGATTGTTTGTTGTAGAAGTCGGTGAGATCTTCCTGCGCGCGGTCGAGGCGCTTCTTCCGTTTCTGCCAGTCGTCGACGATGCCCTTGTCGGCGAGCGGATGTTCGATGGTCTTCGAACTGTTGAAGATGCCGAGCAGTGAGTAATAATCCTTGGTCGGAATCGGGTCGAACTTGTGATCGTGGCACTGCGCACAGGCGACAGTGATGGCCATGAAACCGCGGGTGGTGACATCGACGCGGTCGTCCTGAAACTCGGGACTGAGCGCGTAGAGGCCGGTGCCGGCGGGATCGCCGATGAGGTCGCCGGCGATCTGCGCCTTGACGAATTTGTCGTAGGGCATGTCGCGATTGAAGGCTTCGATCACCCAGTCGCGGTAACGGAACGCGTTTGGGCGCGGTTCGTCCATGGTCGAATTCAGCTTGTCGTCGGAGTAGCGCGCGACATCGAGCCAGATGCGGCCCCAACGTTCGCCGTAGTGCGGCGAGGCGAGCAGGCGGTCGACGACCTTCGCGAATGCGTCGGGCGATTTGTCGGCGACGAAGGACTCGGCTTCTTCAAAGGCCGGCGGCAGGCCCGTTAGATCGAGCGTCACGCGGCGCAGCAGCGTGCGGCGATCGGCGGCGGGCGTGGGTTTCAAGTTCTTCGCTTCGAGTGCGGCGAGAAGGAACGCATCGATCGGCGATTTCACCCAGGCCTTGTTGCGGACGGCCGGCGGCGCGGCGGCACGGACCGGTTGAAAGGCCCACCACTCGCGCTGCTCTTTCGAGATTGTGTACTCCTTCGTCGCGACTTTCGGCGCTTCGGGCCAGACGGCGCCGTCGCGGATCCAGGTCTTGATGGCGGCGATTTCGGAATCGGCCAGACGCGCGCCATTCGGCGGCATCTTGAAGCGCTCGTGTCGATGCGTAACGGCTTGAACCAGCAGGCTGGCGTCGGGCTCACCGGTGCGGATCGAAGGGCCAGTATTGCCGCCTTTGAGCAGCGCGTCGCGCGAGGTCATCGCGAGCCCGCCGAGCTTGGTCTGGGTGTGGCAGGAAAAACAGTTTTTCGCCAGCACCGGGCGGACCTTTGTTTCGAAAAATTCAACGGGAGTCTCGGCGGCTTGCGCGCACACCGCCGCCGCTGAGAGCAACAGCCATCTCATGCCCTGCATTCTATCCCACTGGCCCATGCATTTGCGGTGCCGCCGCAAACATCAAGAGATCGACAGCGATACTGAATTGGGGGCATTCGGAGCATTGCCGACAAACGAAGCAGAACTTGACAAGATGGAGTGATCGATGGTGGACGAGATGACGCCGTTGCCCAGCCAAATCCGATCTTCGTCGAGTTAGTATAGAAGTCAACGACTTCGTGTTTGGGTATTTGGTCCACGATTATGCAAAAGCGCTATCAATCACTCTTTCGACGGTACGTTGGTCAAGTTAGCAGCGAAATATTTGCCCACTTTCCTTATGACAGGTTAGCTGGAGAGACTTGGGAGGCACCGCTCGCTGCGCTCGCTCGGCTTGCGAAGCTCGAGGACTGGAACTTCGCGCGGCCGGAGTTCAAAAAGCCGGCTTCCAATTTCCCGATCTTGAGCGGTTATCTCAATTACACGTTCCTGAGACTTCAGCAAGAGTCCAAGATTCGATTCACCCAAGACCAGAGGCAGGCGTGTTTTAACACCGGCCTTCAAACCCCAGATGAAAATAACATTTTCGCAGTTTTCGCAAGGAACACTCGAAGCGATCCGGAGCAAGTTCTGCGATTGGTACCTTGATGGCTTCTACGATAGTTACGCTAGAGAGTTGAGTCGTTTTCGTCCGCTCCCTGATTTGGCCACTTATTTTTCGGATGTCAATGATCTTGTGCTTGACATTTCGTATGACATCGAAGTGCAGATCGGTCACATCCTCGACCAGCCGGAAAACGTGGAGCGCCTTCCGACTGTGCTTCAGGGTAATCGAAACCTAGCCAAACACATTTGAAATGTTGAAACCATCGGTCGTCTGTCGGATGATCTTGTTGTCAAGACGAGAACAGGAGACTGGCGACCGATGGAAACGTTCACAAAGCTGTTTGGCAGCCTGCTTGTATTTGTATAC
>VFZW01000263.1 GCA_016871055.1 Acidobacteriota bacterium | reverse complement strand
TGGACGGATTGGCAACCGAGTTCCATTATTATCCAGCCGGCGACGGCGATCAGTAAAAACCGGAATGGGTCCAGGGCTCTCAGCATCCTTTGAGTCCATTATCGCGAGCCTGCAAAGCTCCGCAGCCACTGAAAATTCAAGCAGATCCGATTTTCGGACCATACGGGGAGCACCTGATAGGCCGAACCTACGGAGCAGCAGCGCCAGTCCTCGACCCTACCGGCATCGCCCGGTGGTTAAAAGTTCACTCGAAGAGCGAGTTGCATCACCCTTGGGCGGTTCGCGCTTTGTAGCGTCCCGAAGTTGGGGCTCACTATGTTGAGGTCCGGCGGGAAGAACTGCACGTTGTTGAAGCCGTTGAACGCTTCGGCGCGGAATTGGATGTAGGCCGTTTCGGTGATATAGAAATTCTTGAACGCCGACAGATCCGAGTTCCACCAGGCCGGGCTCTGTATGATGTTGCGACCGGAGGTGCCGAACTTCAGAGGCGCGGTGGCGGAGAACGCGCTCGGATTGAGCCAGAATCGCGAAGTGTTGGCGCCGCCGAAATCCTCGCGCGGCGTAATGTTGTTGAACGACGAATAGATACCCCTGCCCGTGACGTTGGCGCGCTGGGAGACGAACGCGAGGGTTGTTCCGTTAGGCGAACTGACGATACGCGGTACGCCGCTCATCCAACTGGAAATAGTATTGACCTGCCAGCCACCGACGAACAGATTGGCTAAGCGGCCAACATCACCGAGAAAGCGCTTGCCTTTGCCGAAGGGCAGTTCATAGACCACGCTGGCGACGGTGCGGTGGGGGACATTGAAGTCCGAGGGACCGCGGTCCAACTGGAAGTTCGCCGGGTTCAGATTGGGGGTGCCCCAGGCTCCGGCCGAATCGGTGTCTATGGACTTCATCCAGGTGTGGGCCATCAGGAGTTGGAAGCCATTGGAGAAGCGGCGCTCCAGCTTAAGGTTCAAACCATGCATTTCCGACATGCCGGCCTGCGAGGAGTAAAGCATGCCGACCAAGCGCGGGTACTGCGTGGCGACGCCGGGAGTGACATCGTAGAGCACGCCGGGCGTGACGTTGGCGTAGGAGTTGTAACGCTTGGAGAGCCTGCGGCCCTGGGAGCCGACATAGGCAGCCTCGGCCACCCAGTTCGCGCCGAGCGACTTCTGCAAGGAGAGAGTCCACATGTACATACGCGGTTTGCGTCCATCCAATTCGGCGGCGAACAGGTTTGTTCCCTGCGGCGTGATGTAGTTGGCATCGACGGGCGGTACGACAACCTGCGGCAATGTGTTCCGACCAAACTCGAACTGGGGCAGGCCGCGACCAGTGGCATTCAGGTTCTGCTGCGTGTAAGCGGGCGGCCCGTTCACGGTGAACTGAATTTCGTTCATCTGCGTCTGATCCCAGTAGACGCCGGCACCGGCTCGAATGGCTACGGTAGGCGCCCATTTGGGGTTATAGGCGAAGCCGAGGCGCGGGGCGAAGTTTTTGTAGTCCGGGCTGATGATGGACTTGCGAATCTGGCCGAGCGTCGGGAAGCGTTGCCTGCCCGTGTTAAAATCGAAGCCGTAGACATTCCCCTGCTCTTCGGCTTCCGGCGGGCCGATGAATTCCCAACGCAATCCATAGTTAATGGTGAGTTCGCGGCTTACCTTCCAATCGTCCTGAATAAAGGTATTCAGAGTGTGGTTCTGGAAGTGGGTGATAGAAGTGCCGACCGCGCCGTTCATGTTGGTGGGGTAGCCAAGCAGGAAGTCCGCCACGGGATCACCGGTGCGTACGACTGGGTTGCTGGTGGCGGGATCGGAGGCAGCTGAATAGTTGCCGCTGAAGGTGAAACTGCCGCGAGGACTGTTGTCGCCGTCGGTAAAGAATCGGGACTGCCTCACTTCGAAGCCCATCTTGAGTGTGTGGCTGTTCTTGATCCAGGTAGCGGTGTCGCTCATCTGGTAGTTGTGCACCTTATTGCCTTGGGTGAGGCCGTCGCTTCCGATTCCGGAGTAGCCCTGCCAGCCGAGGACGGGCACACCCCAGTTGAGTCGGGTGGTCGATACGCCGGTGATGCCGATTTCGGCGGCGATATTCTTGTCGACCGTGACCTGCTTGCCGAAGAGTTCCATGTAACTATAGGCGGCCCGGAACACGTTGACGACGGAAGGCGACAGCGACGAGGTCAACTGCGTGACTCCGGAGCGGCCTTGCGAATCGACTTGTCGGCCGCCTAGGGGAACCAGCGCGGCGGGCGAGAGCGGCGCCTTCTGCCAACTGTAGCGCCCGAAGAGCGAGTGTTCACTATTCATGACGTAGTCGCCGCGAAGGTTCAGTTGATCGTCGTCGAGACGCTGAACTGGCGTGCCTTGGAGGTTCGCGCCCCCGACAGGCAGCGAATCGACGACCGGGATGTAGGGGAAGAAGTTTCGGGCGATGCGGTTTATGCGGTTGTCCGGCACCCGATTGCCGGCGAAGGGCAGCTTTGTGTTGTTCGTCTGATTGAAGCTGAGCGGATCGTAGATCGGATTGCTGGCCGAGAAGTCGCCGCGCAACTGGGACTGCTGCGGATAGATGCCGCGTTGGATGACGCCGAGGCGCTGCCGGAATCCTTCGAAGTTTCCGAAGGCGAACAGCTTGTCCCTCTTCACCGGCCCACCAGCGGCGAAGCCGTACTGATTACGCTTGAACGGTTCGACGGTCCGGGCAAAGAAGTTGCGGGCATCCATGGCGTTGTTTCGCACGAACCAGAACGCGGAGCCGTGATACTCGTTGGAACCGCCGCGGCTGGCAACGTTGATGATGCCGGGGGTGTTGCCAAATTCGGCCTGGAAGAAGTTGCGCTGAATCTTGAACTCCTGCACGGCGTCGAGCGAGGGCGTCAGGGAGCTGTCGCCAATGCGCGGATTGCGCATCTCGACGCCGTCGTAGAGATAGCTGGTGGAGCTTTCGCGATTGCCTCCGACTAGCAGGGAGCGGTCCGCACGCTGCGTAGTGGAACTGATGAAGCTGGCGGGGCCGGCGGGGCTTGGGATCTGCGGCATGACGCCGGGAGATAGGGCACCGAGGGTGATGTAGTTCCGGCCATTGAGAGGCAGATCGTTAATGGCGCGGCGTGTGATGGTTTGCCCGAGCGAGGCGGTCTCCTGTTCGAGCAACGGCGTAACGGCCGCGCTAATGGTCACCTGTTCAGTGACGGCACCCAGCGTCAGGGAGACGTTGACAACGGCACGTTCGGCGATAGTCAGCGCGATGTTCTCGACGACGGCGGTTTGAAAACCGGACGCCTTCACAGTAAGTTTCCAATTGCCGGGTGGGATCTGCGCGACCACGAACTCGCCGCTACCGCTGGTGGTGACGTCGCGCTGTAGGCCCATGGCGGCGATGGACGCGGTGACCTTCGCGTTCGGGACAACCGAACCCGATTCGTCTCTGACGAGGCCGGCGATGGTGGATGTACTGATCTGCGCGACTAATCCGGCAGCGACGAACAGTCCCATCAGTAAGCGATGCATCTTTACCCCCAACCGTTGACTTCCTTGCGAACCGTGACGATTCTATCACACATTGTAATTCTCACAAACTCCGAGTCTTGTCTCATACAAGCGCCGGACCGACCGGAGCCGGTCACATCAGGAAGGAACACGGGGAGGGCTACCACGGTAGAATTTGAGGAGCCGTGGGCAGCGACAGCTAAGATCGACTCATCAGTGGCGCCAATAGCCCGAATGCAAGCGTGATTCCAGGCTCTCGCGTTCATATCAGTGGTGACGAAGGCCTGTGTGTAGACACAATCATATCCACCTGTGAAATCAATGCGTTGGATGCGCACCGTTCCTTCCTGGCGCGGCGACGTTACGCGATGCTACAAGGGGCAGTTCGTGCCGCTGTCAAGGGCGGACCAAAAGCTCGGCTGGTTTGCAACAGAGCCCACCTTATCAGCAACTTCGGAGTTTGCGAGAACCACAATCGATAACGACGGGCTGGGCGATGGCGACGCTGGCCAGAGTCAAAAGGAAAATCTTCATTTCGGGAACATTCTATCGCTATTGGCTGGCCTGGACGAAGACGAAGACGCCAACCTGGCTGGGGACGCCGTTGAGCGCGAGCGAAAGCGGCAGGCGGCCGCCGTTTAATACGGCCGGCACCCGCACAGTTACCTCGCGTTCGGAGGCTTGGACAACTTCGCAGGCTCGCTCGCCGATCCAGACTTCGACTCTGGCGGTGGCCGGGGGAGCACCGGCATAGGTGAAGCGGAGCAGGGAACCAGCGGCGGCCGGAGCCGATTCGCTGTTGGCGCTATCATCCTCATTCCTTGCTTTGGCGGTGCCGAGCCCGCTGTCATCTTGGGTCTCGATTCCTGGATTGGCGTCGAGCAAGGGAATGGTGAGGACGCCGCCGCGTTGCGCGCCATTGACGCGGAGCGTGACGGCGATCCGGAGCAGAGTGAGATCGAGGTCCGCCGGAACGACGACGAGTGCTCTGTCTGCCTCGACTGTCTCGGCGACGGCGGTGGTGGAGCCGAAGCTCACCTGCACCTGATCTCCGCTTTTGAGGCCGGGGGCGACGATCCAGAGGCGCAGGCCGGGACTGACCGCCACGACCGGTTGGCGCGAGGCGGCGTGCAGGACCCCACGGGAGGAGAACACGGTTGGAATGGTAAAGAAGGGCCGGAATTGGAGCTGGTCGTCGATGAGGAGCCGCCGCTCCGGTTCTGATCCGGTGGTGTCGCCGGACCAGAGCGCGAGGCGCATTCCGTCTGGCGGCGTGGCCCGGGCAATGACCTCCTGACCGGCTTTGTAGATCTGGTTCGATCCGCGGCGTTCGGGCGCTGGTGCCAGTTCCAGATTTCGGTCAATCGAGGGATTGACGCCGGCGGTGCCCTGCCATTCGAGCCCTGGAAGAATCGAATGGTAGCGGTCGAGCTCGACGCGAATCTCACGATTCTCGGGGGTTGCGTTGATTTCCAGGCGGAGATCCTCCGATAGGTTCCAGCGGAGGAACCGGAGTTCGTTGGCGTCCTCGCCCCAGACGGTGGAACGCCTGGCTATCAGAGTATGGGCGCTGCCGGCGGCCCAGGCGACATGGCGCGGAAGATACACATCGATGCCATCAACGGTTACGAAGGCGCCGGGCTGATTGGAGGTGATTGCGTGAAACGGATTTTGCGTGAAGCGGGCGGTGTAGAACAGGTTGGATCGATCGACGGTAAAGGTCGTCGGATTGGAAGAAGAGCCTTGCCGGTTGATGGCTTGGACGGTGACGCCGCCGGCTCCGGGGGCCCAATCGAAGAACTGAAAGCCCTCTGGCGGCAAGGCCTTCAGGGTCAGGCGCGTGCCGCGCGGGTAGAAGCCATCGGCGGAGGGAGGATCAGCGACGATACGCCCCTCGTTGGCGGCCGCCTGGCGGACACGAAACTCTTCGGCGTAGTAGGCCAGGATAAGACGCTGGGAGGTGGTCTGGATGGTATGGGAGCGCTCGCCGCCGTCGCTCCAGCGGGCGAAGCGGAGGCGGCGACTGGGATCCGGCTGGGTTCCGGCGAGTTCGGGCACGGTGACCTCGTGGGATTCTCCGGGGGCCCATGCGAACTCGGCCGGTGTCGTATGTTTGGTGCCGTCGACGGTGATTTCGAGTCCGCTGGGGGCGGTATCGACGATGTAGACGCCGGGTGCGTCGCCGGCGAGGAAACGGCCTACGAGTTTGTCCCCGGAGGAGAGCCGGC
Organism: Acidobacteriota bacterium; assembly: GCA_016871055.1. Lineage (GTDB taxonomy): Bacteria > Acidobacteriota > Terriglobia > Bryobacterales > Bryobacteraceae. Next base: position 4,175 of record VFZW01000263.1, on the reverse strand, counting down.
CGCGCTGGCCGTTTGCAATTCCGGGGGGAGTGGTTTCAAAGGTGACGCCGGCGTCCTTTTGAAAACCGGACGGCGAGTAGTGCATGATCGAGTCATAGTCGTAGGGACCGAAGTCGGCGCCGACTTGCAGCTGTTGGATGTACTCACTCCAATACTGCTTGGCGATGTTATCGAAGCGGACGCGAATGTTGCGATGGCGGTCGAGGCGGGCCTGTGTATGGTAGAGGCCGACGGCGTGGCCGATTTCATGAATCGTGTTGCCGAGGGAGCAGTTTGGCGCGAGACTGACGAACTGCTGGCCGCCGATGCGGCCAAGATTCGCGCTGCAGCCAGAAGGAACATTGCGGAAACGGACGAAGTCGGGCTCATTGGTCCGTTCGACGAACCGAAAGGGGGTATGGGTCTCCCACTCGGTGATCGCCTCCCGAACGCGTTCGGGGCGGGGGAGTTCGGGATCGATCGAGAAGGGGACGAGAGCGCCCGGCCAGCGGAAGCGATCTTCGATGCGGTAGACGCTTTCGCGGCCGGCTGCCTTGGTCGCGGAGTCGTCCGGTTCGATTTCGACGTCGCCATCGACGAGACGGCGGCCATCGACGATGCGGTATTCGACGGTTTGGCCGCGCCAGACGGTGGTGGCGCGTTCCTGGGACCAGATCGAGAGTGCGACGAGAAAGACAATCGTCTGCTTCACACTCCCAGCTTAGCGCTAGGGACGGCGGGAGTACTTGGCGACCTGTCCCCGTGTGCTTTCGTAGGCTCTAGTGCAAACCCGCCGGGATGTGTTAACGGCCATCAGAAAACGTATTTTTCTGAGCATGAGGCCGAGAGCCTGTGAAGCTTGAGCCGGAGGTGATTGAGGTAGCCGTCAGGCAGTGGCTGTAGTTGAAGCTCTTCGATCACGGGCAGGAAGTAGGCCAGCGAGCGAATCTTGGGGAGCGGTGGCAGGTCTTTGGGGCGATGTAGACGGCGAAGAGTGCCGAGCAGTAAGGCGGATTCGATGAGCGGCAATGGCACCGAATCGTGGAACAGCTTTCGAGCAACGGATTGATCGGCTGGACTGGAGCGTAGCGGCGTCTCGGGAAGGGCGGCGTAGGCGGCCAGCACGGCGGCGGTGAAATTCGCTTCGGCGCTCATTTCTTGCCTCTTCGCGCGGCCGTTTCCCGCTCGCTTTCTCGAACCCGGTAGCTGCTGCCCTCCACGACCGTGACGTCGGCGTGATGGAGCAGCCGATCCAGCAGCGTGACGATACAGGTGGCGTTGGGAAACACTTCGTTCCACTCCTTGAACGGGCGGTTGGTGGTGACGATCAGCGGCTTGCGTTCGTAGCGCCGGTTGACGACTTCGTAGAGCAGGTCGGCGGCCTTGTCGTCGAAGGATAGATAGCCGACTTCGTCGATACACAGCAGTCCGACATTGGCGTAGGTGCGCAGTTTGCGGCGGCGGCCTTCGGGCGATTGCCGGTGCAGTTCTTCCAGTAAAGCGGCGGCGGAACGAAACAGCACGGAATGCCCGGCCAGCACGGCGGTGTGGCAGATGTTCTGGGCGATCATCGTCTTGCCCAAACCGTTGCGGCCGACGAGCACGAGATTGCGGGCCTCGCCGAGAAAGTCCAGTGTCATCGTGCGTTCAATGATGTCGCGCTCGATCTTGGTGGGCCAGGACCAGTCGAAATCCGCCATGGGCTTGAAGGCCCTTATCCCACTGAGGCGAAGCCGCCGTTCGAGACTGCGTTTGGATCGCTCGGCCGTTTCGGCCGAGGCGAGGGCTTCCAGGATCTGATGCGGAGACCAGCGCGACTTGGCGGCGCGCGCGACAAAGTCGTCGAGGGAAGCCGGCACGGCGCAGAGCCCGATCTGCTTGAGTTGCGAGGCTAAATCATTCCTCGTGTTTTTTGTTGCGGGCGAGTTCATCGTAGGTTTCCAGATCGTGCGGGCGGACATCGACCGATTGCGCCTCGGGATGGCGGCTGAGATCGAGGGCGATGGGCTTGAACCGCGGCTGGCGGCGCAGCAGGAAGGTAACCGAATAGGCGCGGGGCGTGGAGCGTTCGAGCGCTTCGGCGATCGCCCGCCGCAAAGCGGCGGCGCCATACTCGTCGAGCAGTTTGGTTAGTTTGGCGCCTTCGCGCGCGGGCGATTCGCCCTGCGCGAAGGCTTGGTCGAGCAGCGTCTTGCTCTCGGGTACAAGCTGTTCCAGCCGGCCGGCGTCTGTTCGAGCGCCTTGCGTTTGGTGGCCAGCACCGCGTCCTGATGCGCCGGATCGAGCACGGCTTGGCCACGGTCGTAGCTGCGGCGGTGACGAGCGATCTCGACCGGGCCGTCGAGGATGCGCACGACGGTGTCGGAGGCGGCTAGAGTGAGTTGCCGGCCGACGGCATCGGGCGGAATCGAGTACTGGTTGAGATCGAAACGGATGTAGATGGTTTTCGCCGAGCGTGCGGGCTCGATGCGTTCGGTGGGAAACGGATGCGCGGCGTGCGGCAACAGGCGCGGACGCTCCTGGGCCAAGGCGTCGGCAACCGAAATGGAATCGCCGCCGGGCCATGGCCGCGAATGCGCGATTTGATCGCGCCACTGCCAAGCCTGGCGATTGCATTCGGCCAGAGTGGTGAAACCGCGGCCGGCCCAGAACGAATCGCGAACGTAGCGAATGGCCCGCTCCACGCGCCCCTTCTGATTGCCGGCGCGGGGCTGACAAGGCCTCGGCGCGAAATGATAGTGCGCGCTGAGTTCGATCAGGCGCGGGTGAAAGTCGATGTGGTTGCCGCGCCGTTCGAGCACGGCGCTCTTGAGGTTGTCGTACAAGACGACGCGCGGCTGCCCCTGGAAGAACGCAAACGCATGGACGTGTCCGCGTAGAAAGTTTTCCATCGTTTGATCGAAAAAGAACTCCAGATACAGGGCACGCGAGTACGACAGCGTCATGACGAAACAGGACAAGGCGCGCTTGGCGCGGCCGACCATGACATGGCCGAAGTGAGCCCAGTCCACTTGCCCCTGTTCGCCGGGAAAGGTTTGCAGTTGCAGGAACGCTTCGCGCGGTTGCGGCCGCAGACGGGACACCGCGCGCCGCAGTTGCCCGATCCCGCCCGTGTAGCCGCGATCTTGGACCATCGCGTAAATGCGCGTGGCGCGCAGACGTGGATGCGCTTCCAGCGTCTGCTGAATGAAGCCGAGATACGGATCGGTGATCGAGCCGCGCACCGGCTGCGCGCTCTTGAATCGCGTCGCCTCGATCGCGTTGCGTACCGCGTCGGGATGCACGTTGAGTTCCCGCGCGATTGTGCCGATCTTCCAATGTTCGGCGTAGAAGAAGCGGCGGATCTGGGCTCGGGTTTCGGGAGGAATCATGGATTGGTCTCACCTTCGTCGCGACATTCGTGGAAACGGGTCGATGAAGCGTCCGATCCGTCCGCAAACGCGGCATTGCAGAAGCGGCGGACGGACCGCCCACGCTTGTTTGTCTTCACATGGCAATGGTGCCGGGGATGTGATCGAAATGGAACCCTGATCCGTCACGCTCGCGCGCGGCGCGCACTGCCGCGCCCGGTATTGCCGCTGCCGGTCTCGATGATCGAGCCGTCCTTCCGGACTTCGCTGATGACGTTGATTGGCTCGCCGCCGCTGCTGGACCCGGGCTTGCTCGCTGCATTCGCGGCTGCAATATCGATGGCCCCGATCGCAATGCGTGCAGACGAAGAAGACGGCGTGACAGCCGGAAAGCAAGCAGATTCGTTGGAGGAGAACCGTTTCGTGTGCCGCCATGCGCGCGCCGGCGGGCTGGACAACGGTCCCTGTTTCGTGTCAGCGTAGACCTGTTCTGGTTGGTTTACCTGCTTAGGGTACCGATCACCGGGCTCCTGCCGTTGGTGCGGCTGGAGCCCTTTTCACTGCCGCCTATCTTGTACACCATACTCCCGTCGACACCCAGATGACTGGACGGACCGCGCGCCTTCGGCGTGGATGATGTTGCTGCCTCCGGCCGAATGCTCAGAAAACTACGTTTTCTCATGATTGATGACAGGATGGGGGAAGATTGAAAAATGTCTCGCTTTGCTCCTGTTGAAGAGCTGTTTGCTGGCCGCCATTTCGACGCGGAGATTGTGGTGTTGTGCGTGCGGTGGTACCTGAGCTTCAAGTTGAGCTACCGGGATTTGGTCAGCATGATGAGCGAAC
>VFZW01000262.1 GCA_016871055.1 Acidobacteriota bacterium | reverse complement strand
GCTCGATAAAGAACAGCACCAGGAACCGCTGCAACCCTCGCCGGGTCCACACTTCCACGATGAAGAAGTCCGTGGCGACAATCAGCTCCCAATGGCGGCTCAGAAACTCTTTCCACGTCGTCTTCCGACTCCGCTCCGGCACCGGCTCGATCCCGTGCCGCGAGAGAATCTCTGCAATCGTGCTGCGGGCAATTTCGTGACCCAGATTGGACAACGCTCCCTGGATGCGCCGATAGCCCCAATCGCGATTCTCATCGGCTAATCGTACGACCAGGACTTCGAGTTCGCCGGCCTTCCGCGGTCGTCCCCGTCCGCGCTTCCCACTGCCGTCGTACTTCTGGGCGATCAGCTTTCGATGCCAGGAGAGCAGGGTCTCCGGGGTGACGACCGTGGCGATCTCCGCCAGCAACTTCCGTCCCAAACCTTTGGCCTTGGCGGCCAAGCGCCGGCGCTGACCGTCGGTGAACCGGAGTCGTCGTCCGCCGAGTTGTTCTCGCAGAATGCGATTCTCCTCGCGCAAATAGTCAATGACGAGCAGTTGATGCTGGTTCATCCAGCCGGCGACGGCGATCAGTAAAAACCGGAATGGGTCCAGGGCTCTCAGCATCCTTTGAGTCCATTATCGCGAGCCTGCAAAGCTCCGCAGCCCCTGAAGATTCAAGCAGATCCGATTTTCGGACCATACGGGAACGGTGGTAGTGACATGAAGACTTGCGCGCTGATGATCTGCTTCGCCGCGGCGGCCCCGGCGGCGGGCCCTTGGGTGAAGGGCTTCGTCGTGAGCTGGTACGAGCCGGCCTTCCGCTTCGGGGGGCGCGCCGACTACTCGCGCGGAATCGAGATCGAGCCGGGCGTCGACTGCCCGCATGGCAGCACTACCCACTTCGCCAGCCCGGCACAGACCTCCAAAGCGATTTCACTTGTCCCCTGGCGGACAAGCAAGGAAATAGAGGCGATCTCCAATCCTCCGACGAATACCCTCAATCGGGACGGCGAAGGCGTGTATTATCCGGTGTGGCGCGCCGCGTCGGCGTACCGTGGCTACAACCGCGACATCGAAACGTACATCAATCCCTTCGCCGCCGAGGACCCCGGCCAACCGCAAGTGGTCAGCCGAATCGGCGAAGGCTTTAACCTCGACGGCAAGATTAAGGAGATCGACTTCGTTAGCCCCGACGGCGAAAAAGGCATCGACAACGCGCTTTATCGCGCCTGGGGTTGCGATGCGCCATGGCGCGGCAACGGCAACGGAACGCTGGTGCTGCGGTCGAACGACAAGATGCTCGAAGGGCTGTACACCATTGTCATTCGCCTCACCGGCAACAAAGATCCGATGAACGATGACGACGTGACGCTGGAGATCGGCTACTCGCCGGACAAAGTAATGAAGTACGCTAGCGGGCGTGTCGGTGCCGATTACTCCTATCGAATTCTGAAGTCCGAACAGTATTCAAAGTTGAAGGCCAAGATCAAGGACGGCGTGGTCGAGTCCGAACAAGCCGCCGAGATCCACATGCCGCAAATCGCATGGTTCTACAACCAGACGCGCGACGCGTTCTTTCGCAACGGCAAAATCCGGCTGATCATCGAGTCCGATGACAAAGGCAAGGGCCTCGTCGGCGGCTATCGCGATTGGCGCGATCTCTATTCGCAGAACGTCTTCGCGCAAGACGGCGGCCAGCAGGGCGTGCGCGAACACGAGGATCATATCGCCAACTACTATGCACTGCGGCGGCACGCCGACGGCATGTACAACCCGAAGACCAAGCGCTACGATGGCGTGTCGACGGCCTATCGCATGCAGTTGGTTTCGGCGTTTGTCGTCGATCCCGACAAGCCGATGGAAATGCCGGTACTTTCCGCCGAGATGCGGCGCCGCAAGGCGTATGACGATACCGCCGCGGCGATGATCAAGGCCACGTCAACTTTGGTCCCGCAAGACGTTCCGCCCGGCAGCGGTGAAGAAGCCGTGGGCCGCGGCGGTGTGCCTATTCCGCGGCGTCGGGTAAGGTAGTCGAATGCGCTTTCTGCTTTGTTGTTTCGCAATCGGCCTCGGCGCGGAAGAGTATGTCCTCGGCCCCGATTCTCACCGCCAGCCCGGCGTGCCGCAAGGCAAAGTCTCCAAGCACGAATGGACCAGCAAGATCTATCCGGGCACGGTGCGCGACTACTGGGTCTACGTGCCCGCGCAATACAAAGCCGACAAGCCCGCTTGCACGATGGTCTTCCAGGACGGCGTCTCCTTCGTCAATGAAACCGGGGCGTTTCGCGCGACTATCGTCTTCGACAACCTGATTCACAAGGGCGACATGCCGGTGACGATTGGCGTGTTCATCAACCCCGGCGTTGTGGCCGGCGGGCGCTACAACCGAAGCGCCGAGCACGACGCCGTCGGCCCGCGCTTCCCGACGTTTCTGATTGAAGAGGTGCTGGCCGAAGTCGCCAAGATCTACAACCTGTCGAACAATCCGGACGACCGCGCGATCAGCGGATCATCGTCGGGCGGCAACGCATCGATGAACGCGGCGTGGACGCGGCCCGATGTCTTCCATCGCGTGCTGAGTTTCATCGGCGGCTTCACGAATCTGCGCGGCGATCATATCTATCCGTCGCTGGTACGCAAGATGGAGACCAAGCCGCTGCGCATCTTTTTGCAGGACGGCCTGGAGGATGTCAACGTCTACAGCAACTACGAACTCGGCCTGGCGTTGAAACACGCCAACTACGACTACAAGCTCGTAATCGGCACTGAAGGTCACAACAGCAAACACGGTTCGGCGATTCTGCCCGACGCGCTGCGGTGGCTGTGGCGCGATTATCCGAAGCCGATCGCGAAGCCCACCGGAGGCATTCGGCACTTTCTGACCAACAACGTCATCGTCGACGACGATCCCGGCTGGAAGCTGGTGAGCGACGGACACAAATTCACCGAAGGCCCTGCCGTCGATGCCCAGGGCATCGTCTACTTCAGCGACATCCCGAACAGCCGCATTCACAAGCTCGCGGCCGATGGAAAGGTCTCGGTCTTCCGCGAGAACACCGGCGAATCGAATGGTTTGATGTTCGGCCCCGATGGCCGGTTGTACGCTTGCCAAAGTGCGCGCAAGCGCATCGTGGCGTATACAATGGACGGCAAGGAATCGGTGATCGCGTCCGATGCGAACTGCAATGATCTCGCCATCAACCCACGTGGCGAAATCTACTTCACCGACCCCACCGCTAAGCGAGTCTGGCTCGTCGACGCGAAGCGCAACAAGCGCGTCGCGCACGAGGGCATTCTGTTCCCGAACGGCATCCGCTTCTCTCCAGATCACGCTTTCCTGATGGTGGCCGATACGCTCAGCCGTTGGATTTGGTCGTTCTCGGTGCAGGCGGATGGCTCGTTGACGAACGGCGTACCGTTCCATCGATTGGAGATCCCCGACGAAGTGGAGAACGGCCCGCTCCGCAGCGGCGCGGACGGCATGACGGTCGATGCGGATGGATTTGTGTACGTAGCGACGAAGCTCGGCATTCAGATCGCCGACCCGGCCGGCCGCACGGTGGGCATTCTGAACAAGCCCGATGCGGGCGATCCTTCGAGCGTCGTCTTCGCGGGGACTGGGTTGCAAACTCTCTATGTCACGTCGGGGTCGAAAGTGTACCGACGCCCGGTGAAACGCAAGGGCACGCTACCGTGGGTTGCGGTGACGCCGCCGAAGCCGAGACTCTGAAAAATGGCACACGCAACGGGCGACAGACTAGGGCCGTATGAGATCGTCGCGCCAATCGGCGCGGGTGGAATGGGCGAGGTGTACAAAGCGCGCGACACGCGCTTGGATCGCACCGTCGCTATCAAAGTGCTGCCGGATCACATCGCCAAACGCGGGGACTTGCTGGCTCGTTTCGAACGGGAGGCTCGCGCGGTCGCATCGCTGAATCATCCGAACATCTGCACGCTGTACGACATCGGGCCGGGCTATATGGTGATGGAGCTGATCGAAGGCGAGACGCTGTCGGCGCGGATCGCGAAGGGCCCGATCCCGCTCGATCAGGCGCTGCCGTTCGCGCTGCAGATCGCCGACGCGCTCGACCGCGCGCACCGCGCCGGCGTCACCCATCGCGACGTCAAGCCGCCGAACATCATGCTGACGCGGGATGGCGTGAAGATCCTCGATTTCGGCCTCGCGAAGTCGCAAGCGAAACCCGGCCCGACAGAAGAGACGCTCACCGCCGTGCTGACGACCGAAGGCACCATAATGGGCACGCCGCAGTATATGGCGCCCGAGCAGTTCGCGGGCAAGGAGGCCGATGCAAGTTCCGACATCTGGGCCTTCGGCGCGGTGCTCTACGAGATGGTGACGGGCCGGAAGGCGTTCACCGGCTCGAACTATCAGAGTTTGGTCGGCGCGATTTTGGCCACCGAACCGCCGCCGATGGCCGTGAAGCCGTTCACGCCGGCGTGGCTCGAACGAATGGTTCGGCGCTGTTTGGCGAAGGAACCAGACGACCGCTGGCAGTCGATGCGCGATATCGTCTTGGAACTTCGCACGCCGCCAGCGGAATCGGTCGCGGCGGAGCCGGTGAAAGCCGCGCGTTGGCCGTGGATCGCGACCGCCGCGTCGCTGTGCCTCGCGGTAGGGATCGCGTTCATTCATTTCCGGCAGACTCCGCCAGCGCAACAATCTTTCCGGTATGAGTTCAAGGTGCCAGAGGGCGCCAACACGACGCAGGTAGCGATTTCACCCGATGGCAGGCTCGTCGCAATTTCCGGAAGAGTTGGCGGGAAATACCAGTTGTGGCTGCGGGCTTTGGATGAGTTAGACGCCCGCCCAATTCCGTTCTCCGAGGACGACAGGTTTCCGTTCTGGTCGCCGGATGGCCGGTACATCGGGTTCTTCGCACAGGAAAAGCTGAAGAAGGTGGCGGTAAGCGGCGGTCCGGCCCAAACGATCTGTGAAGCGCGGATCGGCCGTGGCGGCACATGGAGCCGCAACGATGTGATCGCCTTCGTTCCCGCGCCTGGCGCGGGGTTGCTCCAGGTTTCCGCGAGCGGAGGCGTTCCCAAGGAAGTCGGCGGCGTGGAGGGTGAAGCGCGCGGACCGGTCTTCCTGCCGGATGGCCGCCGGTTACTTTATTTGCGGCGCGGGGCGAACGAAAAAAGCGGCATCTACGTCGGGTCGCTTGATGGCAAGGAGAACCGGCGTCTGCTTCCGGATGTCGCGACAGCGGTCTTCGCGCCTGGCGCTGAAATGGACCACATTCTGTTCGCGCGTGATCGCATCCTGATGGCGTTGCCCTTCGATGCGGAGAGCGCACAGCCAACGGGCGAGGCGTTCCCTTTGTTCGAGGCTGCCGTTGTCGGCGCCGAGGCCACCACCAGAGTCACGGCTTCCAGCACCGGAGTCCTGCTGGCTCAACGGGGGCGTGTGTTTCAGCGTAGCCGGCTGGTTTGGTTTGATCGCGCGGGTAAGAAGCTCGGAGCGGTGAGCGAAACGGGAGAGATCTTCGATCCGGCGCTTTCACCGGATGAGAAACGCCTCGCCTTTGTGCGCAGCCGCGTTGCCGAAGACCTGACAGCGGGAGAACTCTGGGTTCGAGATCTAAATCGCGGAAGTGAAACCAAACTACCGACCGAGAATGCAAGCGTGCGGGGTCTCGCGTGGTCGCCAAATGGAGACCGCATCGTGTACGGGTTGGACCGCGCCGGAGAGGGTGTCTCGCGACTTCTGCAGCGACCGTCCGACGGAAGCGGCCGGGAAGAGGTGCTGATTTCGAACGGTCCGCAGAAAACGGTGACGCAGTGGTCGCGCGACGGAAAGTTCATCCTCTACTCGGTCAGGCAGGGGCCGGAAACACAATGGGCGCTTTCGATGGAAACGGGCGCCGGAGAGCGCAAACCCATGCCCATTGCCGAGAAAGTTTCCTACGCGATGTTCGGCCAGATCTCACCCGATGGCCGCTGGATCGCGTTCACGGGAAGGCAGACGGGCCGCCGCGAAGTCTACGTGCGCCCGTTCCCTTCCGGAGAAGGCGAGTGGGTTGTATCCGTCGCGGGCGGCCATGCCTCCCGATGGCGCGCCGACGGAAAGGAACTGTTCTTCGTCGACATGGATGGAAGGGTCATGGCGGCGCCAGTGAAAGCCTTGTCGGGCCCCAAGCCCGTATTCGAAGCCGGTACGCCTTCGGTGTTGTTTGAATCCAACATGGCGTTGACGGGAGAAAACAACCGGCCCTTGTATCAATACGACGTCACCGCCGACGGACAGCGATTCCTGATCCTCGAAGGCGATGGCTCCGATCGCGCGGAGGCGCCGTATGTTGTGGTGACCAACTGGCAAGCGTCCGTGAAAAAATAGTTCGGACGATGCAGAACCTAAACCTGATCACTCTCGATCCCGCCCACTTCCACGCCGCGCTTGTGCAGAAGGAGATGTACGCCGGCGTTTCTCCCACTGTCGCGGTTTATGCGCCGCTTGGTCTCGACCTCACCGAGCACCTGGCGCGCGTGGCGCGGTTCAATCAACGCGCCGAACAGCCGACCGCCTGGGAGCTGAATATTCACACGGGCGGCGATTCGCTCGATCGCATGCTGCGCTCGGAATGCCCGGGCAGCGTCGTCATTTTGTCGGGACGCAATCGCGTGAAGATCGAGCGGATTGAGAGATCCGTTGCAGGCGGTTTTCATGTGCTGGCCGACAAGCCGTGGATCTTGCGCTCCGAGGACCTGCCGCGCGTCGCCGCCGCGTTGGACAAAGCCGACGAGAGCGGCGTGATCGCCTACGACATCATGACCGAGCGCTACGAGATCACCTCCATGCTGCATCGGGAATTGGTCAACACGCCCGCGATTTTCGGCGAGATCGTGAAGGGCACGCCCGACGATCCGGCCGTGTGGATGGACAGCCTGCACCGCCTGTTGAAGACGGTCGCGGGCGTGCCGATGCAGCGGCCCGCCGAGTTCTTCGACATCGATGAGCAGGGCGAGGCGCTCAACGATGTCGGCACGCACTTAGTGGACCTGGCGCAGTGGATCGTGTTTCCCGATCAGGCGTTGGACTATCGGACTGATATCGAAATGCTCGCCGCGCGGCGTTGGCCGACCGTGCTGAGCGCGGAGCATTGGAAGCGCGTGACGGGAACCGCGCGCGAAGGCAGCTTCGACTACTACGGCAACAACTTCGTGTCGTATACGGTGCGCGGCGTGCACGTCCAGATGAATGTGCGCTGGGATCTGGAGGGCGTCAGCGATACGTATGTCGCGCGCATTCGCGGGACGAAGTCGAGCATCGAAGTCCGTCAGGGCGAGGCGGAGAATTTCCGGCCCGAAGTCTACGTCGTGCCGAACTCGGCCGCGCTGCGCGACGAAGTGCTGGCGGCGCTACGCGCGAAGGTGGAAGTGGAAGAACGCGGCGAAGAATTGCGGGTAGTGATTCCCGATGCGCTGCGCGTGAGCCACGAAGAGCACTTCGCGCAAGTGACGCGGCAGTTCTTCGAGTACCTCAAGAATCCGAAGTCGCTCCCGGCCTGGGAAAAGCCGAACATGTTGGCGAAGTATTACGTTTCGACTAAGGGCGTCGAGATGGCGGCATAGGCCCCATGACCGTCGCGATTGTGTTTTTAGCGGCGATGGTCCGTTCGACTTTGGGTTTCGGCGAAGCGCTGGTCGCGGTGCCGCTCTTGGCGCTGGTCATGCCCGTGACGCAGGCTGCGCCGCTGATGGTGCTGGTCTCGATAACGATCGCGGCGATGGTCCTCTGGCAGGATTGGCGGCACGTGCATTTCCAAAGCGCGTGGCGGTTGATCATCGCGACCTTCGCCGGAATCCCTGTCGGCTTGTGGTTCTTGCGGGCGCTGCCGGAGGCGACGGTGAAGATGGCGCTCGCTCTTGTGATTTTGGCGTTTTCGATCTATTCGATAAGCGGCCGGACGCTTCGTCATCTGACCGGCGACGGCCTCGCCTGGCTGTTCGGATTTTGTGCGGGAGTACTGGGCGGCGCCTACGGAATGAACGGTCCGCCGCTGGCGATCTATGGCTCACTGAGACGATGGGAACCGGCGTACTTCCGCGCGACGCTGCAAGCGTATTTTCTTCCGGCCGGCATCGTGGGCATGGCGGGATACTGGCTGGCTGGGTTCTGGACTCCGGCTGTTACCGAATCCTACTTGCAGTCGCTGCCCGGCGTCGTCTTGGCCGTGTTTGCCGGACGGATGATTCGTGTCCGGAACTTCGCGGTCGTTGTTCACTCCGCGTTGATCTTGATCGGGGCTGTGCTCCTGATCCAGTCGTGGCGCTGAGCTTCAGCGTTTCCTCTTGAACTCTTCGAACTTCTTCTTATTCGCCTCGTTGAGCGTCGGATAGACTTCGTACACCGGCTCGCCTTGCAACAGCAGCTTGCGCTGAAACTGCTCTTGCTCGTCGTGCTCCATCGCCTTCGTCAGCACCTTGTCGATGATCGACGCCGGGATGACCAACACGCCATGGCGCTCGCCGATCAGGTAGTCGCCGGGGGCGACCGTGACGCCTGCGATGCGCACGGGCACTTGGTAGTCGACGGCCATCATCAGCGGACTGACGCTCGATGCGTGACCGCAGCGCAGATAAAAGCTCGCGGGCATCGCGGCAAGATCGGGGACATCGCGCATGCAGCCGTCGACGATAATCCCCGCGCCGCCTCGCATCAGAAAACGCGTCGTCACCATGGCGCCGGATACGGTCGACCTCGTCTCGCCCCCCGCGTCGAACACCAGCACATCGCCGGGCTGCGCTTCCTCGGCGGTGCGATAGTTCAGTTGCGGACCGGCGGCGTAGATTTTCTCTCGCAGGTCCTTGCGATTGGGCAGATATCGCGCCGTACGCGCGCGCCCAACCAGACGGCGATCATTGTTCAGCGGCGTTAGTTCGTTGATGAAGCAGAGCGGGTAGCCTTCCTGCGTTACCGCCGACCACGCAGCTTCCAGGCCCACCCGCATCATTCTTCCGAACAGGACGCGGTCCGCGGCGCTGAGTTTCGTTGCGACGTGCGGCGGCAGCGTGCGCTCGGGCGCCTGGACGGTGATCGGTTGCGCGAAGGACGCGGCGGCGAATAACAGTGCGGCTCTCATGCGTCGATTATGACGCGTATAATGCTGGCGAGGAAGTCATGACGATCTCAAACATAGCCAAAAGGCGATGGACGGAAATAAGCGGCGCCAAAGTACCGGCGCGGCCGGCGGCGTCGGTAAAGGTTTTGCTCACTGGGCTGGCCAATCTCCGGCTACCGGCCGCGCCGAACCCGGAGATCATTCTTTTCGCGAGGCGCGTAGAAGGCACCGGCTGCGAGAAGCAAGCCGAAATTGCCGGGTGGTATTCCAAGAAACTCGCACCCGGCCAGGCATGTATCGGCGAGGCTGCGGTGAAGGCGATCCTGGACGCAGCCGCCGCCCAGTATTGTTGCGACACGTTGAAATGTCCGAAGAAGTGTCCGTGCGAGTACATTCCCCGGCCGAAACTGGGTCTTTACAAGTGCGGGAACGGTGTGGAAGAGGGGTTCCTGTTGCAGGGAGAACCCGCCTGGAACTGCGTTTGCGGCATTATCGTCTAGCGCCGCGGTAGACGAGCCGTATCCGGCGCCGCAACCGCTGCCAGCGCCATGCCGATCTCGCCGAACTTTTCGCTCAAAAACGCCTTCGACTTCGCCGTGTAGTCCTTCGCATCGGTGACGCGCGCCCCGTAGACGATGACGTAAGCCGACTTCGCGCCGAGCGCGATTTTGACGTAGTTCAACTCGTAGCGTTTCTTGGCCGGTTCGTCAAACGCCACGATGATGTAGTTGTACGGAACGCCCTTAGGATCGGGCAGGGTCTTGGCCATCAAGACTTGCCCGTTGCGCGATTTGTAGGTGTCCATGATTCCTTGCGCCAGACGGTCGAGGTC
>VFZW01000261.1 GCA_016871055.1 Acidobacteriota bacterium | reverse complement strand
CCGACGGCGCTGCAGATCGGCGTACCGGTGGCGAGCGCGGCTTTGGCGACGATTTCGTCGGCGCTGGGGATGACTAGATTCTTGCCGCCGGTGGGGGCGATGATGATCGGCGTCTTGAGATTCATGCCGAGCAGTTCGACTTCGGTCGAGACATCGGACACGTCGGTCATGAAGCGCGGCGTGAGCGCGACGCGGGAGAAGGCTTCGCGATTGGAACGGAGGGTGTGTTCGTCTTCGGTGCCGCCGGCGATGAAGTCGAAGGCGAACTTGTGGAGTTTACGCTTGGCCGCTTCCTCGAATTCGTGGATGTTGATGGGGCCGTTGACGTCGTCGAGTTGTTGCGCCAGAAGTGGCGAACCCGCGAGCAGGCCTATCAGATTTCGAAAACATTCGCGGCGTTGCATGGTTAGTTTCGCTTTCGCGCCATGATAGCAAAGGCCTGCTCGGCGGCCTCTTTGACGAGCACGCCCAACTTGGGCAGCGTTGGCTCCATGTCGGCTTTCAGGCCGAAGTCTTCGAGTGCTTCGGAGGTGGTTGGGCCGATGGAGCAGATGGCGAGCTTGGCGAGCGCGGCGCGGAAGGCGGCTTCGTTGGGGGCCATGCGGGCGAGGTGCGGGAGCTGCATCGATGTCGTAAGCAGGAGTACGTCGACCTCGCCGTTGCATACTTTTTGAGCGGCAGCTCTTAATGGTGCGGTGTCTTCGGGGAGGTCCCATTGATACACGCGAACGGGCGTGACATCGCAGCCTTTGGCGCGTAATGCGGCGAGGAGTTGTTCGTTCGATTTGCCGTATTCCTGCACGGCGACGCGGCGTTCGGGGCGGTCTTCGATGGCGGTCATCAACTCGCGCCAGGTATTTGGCGAGGGCACGGTTACGGCCCACGAAACGTTCCACTCGCGCAGGACGGCGGCAGGTTTGGGGCCGCGTGGGACGACTACTACGTTGCGGAGCGCGGCGGCAAAGGCGCCCGGCGCGTGGCGTGTGGCGAGGACCTTGTCGACGGCGCGCGTGCCGACACCGGTGAGAAGGATGACCATGTCGTACCGGTTGTTGATCAGGGCGTCGTAGAAGGCGAAGACTTCGGGGTTGTCGTCGATGGGGACTTCGCGCATGGAGGGGGCGACGATGGGGTCGCCGCCGTTTTTTCGGATGAGGGTGGCCATTTCTTCGGCGCGCCGCGATTCGAGGGCGAGGACGCGGAGTGCGTTGAAGGGCATGATTTATTTTAGGGGGTGGGGGAAGGGCCTCGAATCGGCGGAGGGTGCAAGGGCCTCAGGCCTGGATCGATTCCCGCTGACTGCTATTCTCCTGGCCCGCGCACACACAATGCTCGGATTCCTTGAGAAGGATAGGGCCGGCCGCTGGGATCTCTGTTAATCTTGCCCGAATTGAAACGGAAGTGATATTCATACGACTGCAAAGGCATGCGACCAATCGACACGCGACCGGCCCATTGTTCTCCCGTTAGAAACAAACCCGCTAGAACTTTACGTCTTTCGGGACGCACCATGGCCTGATCCTACCAAGTTGCTTAGGCGCCGCGCGTTATACTGGCTTCCGATGCAGCAGAGTGACACGCAAGTATTCGACGCCGTCGTTGTCGGCTCGGGAGCGACAGGCGGTTGGGCGGCGAAGGTTTTGACCGAGGGCGGCATGAAGGTCGCAATGTTGGAGGCGGGCGCGAAGGTCTCGCCGCGCGAGTTTACCGAACACAAGCAGGCGTGGCAGTATCCATTTTTGGGGCAATCGCCGAAGGTGCTGGAGGATCGGCCGATACAGGGCCAGTGTTACGCGTGCCGCGAGGGCAATCACAAGTGGTTCGTCAACGATAAAGAGAATCCCTACGTGCAGGCCAAGCCGTTCAACTGGATCCGCATGCGTGTGGTGGGCGGGCGATCGCTGAGTTGGGGGCGGCAGAGCTACCGCATGTCGGACCTCGATTTCAAAGCCGCATCGCACGATGGCTATGGCGACGATTGGCCGGTGAGTTACGCCGAACTCGTTCCGTTCTACGAGAAGGTCGAGCGGTATGTCGGCATCTCGGGATTGGCCGAGAATTTGCCGCAGTTGCCGGACAGCATTTTTCAGCCGGCGATGCAGTTCACATGTGGAGAGCAGATTTTTCGTGAATCGGCGAAAGCCAAGTTCGGGCGCGTCGTCACGATGGGACGCACGGCGATTCTGACGAAGCCGCACAACGGGCGGCAGGCCTGTCATTATTGCGGCCCGTGCGAACAGGGCTGCGTCACAAATAGCTATTTTTCGAGCCCATTCACGACGGTGAAAGACGCGCAGGCGACGGGGCGGTTGACACTGATTACCGATGCCGTCGCGGCGAAGGTGCTGACGAAGGACGGTAAGGCAAGCGCGGTTCAGTATATCGACCGGTTGACGCGCGATGTGCGCGAGGTGCGGGCGAGGGTTTTTGTGTTGTGTGCGTCGACGCTGGAATCGACACGGCTGCTGATGAACTCGCAGATCTGCGGCGATAACGATGCGCTGGGGCGCTACGTGATGGACCACATCTATCAGGGCGGCGCGGCGGGCACGATGCCGCAGGTGGAAGCGCGTCCATGGGCGGGTCCGCCGCGACGGCCGACGGGGATTTATGTGCCACGGTTCCGCAACGTGAAGGAGAAAGAGACGAACGGTTTCATCCGCGGGTATGGGTATCAGGGCGGGTCGACGCAGTCGTTCAATATGGGCGCGCCGGGTTTCGGCAAGTCTTACAAGGAAGCGGTGCGGAACGGCTCGTGGGGGATTTCGATTGCGTTGTGGGGCGAGTGTCTGGCGCGGAAGGAGAACTACGTCGAGATAGATAAGAACCGGGTCGATGCGTGGGGGATTCCGGTATTGAAGATCACCGCCGACTGGAGCGACAACGAGAAAAAATTGTGGGACGACGGGCGCGTGCAGGCGGCGGAGATGCTAGAAGCATCGGGCGCAAAAAATGTACGCATGACGGGGCAGCACAGCATTCCGGGGTTCTGTATTCACGAGGTCGGCACAGCGCGCATGGGGAACGACCCGAAGCGCAGCGTGGTGAACCGGTATTGTCAGGCGCACGAGATGAATAACCTGTATGTCACCGATGGCGCGGCGTGGGTTTCTTCGGGATGCCAGAATCCGACGTTGACGATGATGGCGCTGACCGTGCGGAGTTGCGAGCATATCCTCTCCAACGCGGCGCGCGGGTAGTAGGGTATCCTGAAAGTTCTCTTTGGAGATGTATGCCTGAATCAGTCCGCACAGTATTCTGTGCCAAGTTGCAAAAAGAGCTTCCCGCATTGGATGAGAATCCGTTTGAGAACCATCCGCTCGGACAGAAGATCTACGATTCGATTTCGAAGGACGCCTGGCGCATGTGGGTGGAACACATGAAGATGCTCATGAACGAGTACCGCCTGAACCTCGGCACCAAGGAAGCGCAGGAGTTTCTCTTCGCGCAGATGGAACAATTTTTCTTCGGCCAGGGGTCATCGCTCCCGCCGGGCTTCGTAAAAGAGTAAGCCCCCACACGACGTTCGCCTAACCAATATGGAGCGGGTGAGACGCAGGTTCTACCAGAGCCTTCGCCGCACCCGCTTTTTTTCGCGCAAAGGCGTACGATGGTTGTTCGATGACGCGCCGAACTTTCCTTTCCGCCGCCGCGCTACCCGCGCTCGCACAGCCCGCCAAGCCGAATATCGTTGTCATATTGGCCGACGATCTGGGTTACAAAGATCTGGGCTACGCCGGCGGACCGCAACAGACTCCGAACCTCGACCGGCTGGCGAAAGGAGGTGTTCGGCTCGACAGCTTCTACACCTATCCGCTGTGTTCGCCGACGCGGTCGGCGCTGCTGACGGGACGGAATCCGATTCGATTCGGACTGGCGTATTCGGTTGTGCGGCCGTGGGCCTATTACGGACTGCCCACGGACGAAGAGTTGCTGCCGGCATCGTTTCAAAAAGCGGGTTATCAGACGGCGATCATCGGCAAGTGGCACTTGGGCCATGCCAACAAGAAGCTGCATCCGCAATCGCGCGGGTTCGATCATTTCTACGGGCACTTGAATGGCGCGATCGACTACAACACCCACGATCGCAACGGCGGCATCGACTGGCAGCGGAATGGCGCGAGCGTGAAAGAAGAGGGCTATTCGACGGACCTGTTCGCGTCCGAGGCTGTGCGGTGGCTGCGCGGGCGGGATACGTCGAAGCCGTACCTCCTGTATTTGCCGTTTAACGCGCCGCACACGCCGTTGCAAGCGCCGCAGTCTCTGATCGATAAGTACGCCGCGATCCGGAATCCGAAGAGGCGAACGTACGCCGCGATGGTGGACGCGATGGATCAGGCGGTGGGCAAGATTGCCGGCGCGATCGATTTCTCGAATACGATTCTGTTCTTTGCAAGCGATAACGGCGGGCCGCGCGGCTCGGGCGCCGACAACGGACTGCTGCGCGAAGGCAAGGCGACGACCTACGAGGGCGGCATCCGCGTCATCGGTTTCGTGCACGCACCGTCGCGATTGAAACCGGGGGTGTCGAACCAGGTGATGACGATGTGGGACGTGCTGCCGACACTTGCGGGCGCGGCGGGCGTGCAGTTGCACACCAAGAAGCGGCTCGACGGCTTGAATCTGTGGCCGGTGCTGACCGGCCAGGAACCGCGGGCACCCCGCCACGGTTTGTTCTTTTGCACGCAGCCCGAGTCGGGTGTGAAGCAGTATTCGGTGCGCGACGGCGATTGGAAGATGGTGCGGACGATGACAACGCCGGTGCGCGAGGAACTGTTCAACATTGCGGAGGATCCGTACGAGCGGAACAATGTGCTCGGCAACGAGTACGCGATGGGGTTCACCATGCGCAAGTTGCTCGACGATTGGATCGCGCTGCATCCGCGCGGCGATGTGATGTACTCGGCGGCGCCGAATCCGGGCTGGGTTGCGCCGTCGGATTGGGCGAAAGCCGTCGTCGAATAACTATAATTAAACGAGCTAACGGGATCTTCATGCTTCGTCTCTTCCTCGTCTTTTCGCTTTCGGTTGGCGCCTTTGCGCAGTCGAGCGCGGGCACAATTACCGGTGCGGTGAAAGACCCGACCGGGGCTGTCATTCCCGGCGCGAAGGTGACGGTTTTGCAAGTCGAGACGGGCCGCGCCAATCAACTCACCGCAAATGCGGAAGGCTATTATTCGACGCCCCCGGTAAACATCGGCCGCTACAAGATTCGCGTCGAGATGGATGGCATGAAGGCGTGGGAAGGCGAGGTCGTCTTAGAGACGGGGCGCACGGCGGTAGTCGATCCGGTGATGCGGCCGGGGAGCGTCAGCGAAACGATTGAAGTGACCGAGACGTTGCCTCTGGTATCGCCGACCGATCCGACCGATGCGACGACGCTCGATTCGGAGCGCATTAAGAATCTGCCGATTAATGGACGTAATTTGAATACGCTGTTGGGAAGTGTTACGCCGGGCGTGGAGGCGTCGGAAGATGTCAATGGCGGTGTACGGATTTCGGGGTTGATGGGTTACTCCACTGATTATGTGCAGGACGGCGCGGCGGCGAATAATCGCGAGTTCGGCGGGTCGGCGGGGTTGCAGGGATTGGAGTCGATCGGTGAAGTGCGCGTTGAGACTTCGACGTCGTCGGCGAAGTACACACGGCCGACGAGTGTGATCATCACAACGCGGGGAGGCACGAATCGCCTTACTCTGGCGGTGTTTGAAACGCATCGCAACAACGCATTTGGCGTGGCGCGGGCGCGGCAGGATGTATTCTTCGACGGGCGACCTTTTAAGACGCCGAAGTTAATCCGGAACGAATTTGGCGGGTCGGTGGGCGGGCCGGTGGTGCTGCCAAGCTTCGGGTTGAACGGCAAGAGGTTTTACAACGGCAAGAACCGCACGCATTTCTTTTTTGTGCGCGAATGCGCGGAGTTGGTGCAGGGCATCACGCGCGAGTTCCGCGTGCCTACGGCGGCGATGCGCAACGGCGATTTTTCGGATCTGATCGATGCGCAGGGGCGACGAATTCAACTCTACGACCCGCTGACGACGCGGCAGGAAGAGTTCCCCAACGGCCGACTGGTGTCGGTGCGCGATCCGTTTTCGAACAACCAGATTTCGCCGCAGCGGCTGAGTGCGTTCACCAAGCGCATCTACGACATCACGCCGCTGCCGACCGATATCACCAACCCGGTGAACTCGAACAACCTGAAGATCGCCGTGCCGCTGAGCAATTTTCCGAACATGAGCGACAACCCGACGACGCTCCGCTTCGATCACCGCTTCACCGACAACGATAGTTTCTTCATCAAGTTCAATCGCTCGAACCGGCGCAACCTCTTTCTCGGCACTGGCGGGGCCACGGGCGCACCGACGAAGAACTGGGAAGCGAATACAACATTTCTGCCGATATTGAGCCGGTCGATCGCGTTGAGCTGGGTAAAGACGTTTGGCGCGGCGTTCAACGTGGAGACGCTGGCGAACCGCACCTGGCAGTTGGCCAAGACGGTGACGGGCCTCGAACAACGCGACTACGCGGCCGAGTACGGATTGCCGAATCCGTTGGGCGAGATCGGCTGGCCGTTTCTGCAAAGCACCGGCTTCATGAACTACGTCGAGGGCGACAACCGGCGCGACCTGTACTCGATGATTTCGAATGTCGAGCAGAACTATAGCTACATTCATAAGCGCCACAATTTTTCTTTTGGGTTCCGGTTCCATCAAGAAAAACAGGTTCTGCTGCCGGACCAAGGGACGATCTCGGGCGCGGCGTGGTTCAACAGTCTGGCGACGGCGCTGGAGTCGTCGACGCAAGGAACTACTGTAAATCCGGGCACGACACCGCAGACCGGGCATGACGCGGCGAACTTCTATCTTGGTTACGCAGGCCAGTATCAGGTGGGTTTGAAACGCGGATTGATGAGGGTGCGCGAATACAACTGGGGGCTGTACTGGCAGGACTCATGGCGCGTCAACCCGAGGCTTACGCTCACGCCGGGCGTACGTTGGGATATCAATCCCGCATTCACCGAGCGCGACAATTTGCTCAACGCTTTCGATCTGGAATCGAAGTCGCTGATGCTGCCAGAATCGCTCGATCACTACTACAAACTGGGCGCAACGACGCCGGCTGTGGTGAATGTGTTCGAGCGCGTGGGAGTGAAATTCGCAAGTGCGGAACAGCTCAAGAGATCGAAGCAGTTGTTCCCATCGAACCTGTACGACATCGGCCCTCGTGGCGGGTTTGCCTACAAGATCACCAACAACGACAGGCCGATCATTATTCGGGGCGGCTATGGCTTATACATCTCCGCAGTGCCGATGCGGACGCTGCTGGCGCAGTTTTCCGGACTACCGCCGTTCCGCGCGGACTTCACCTACAACCCGAACTCGGCGGCGCAAAGTCCCGATGGGATCGCGAACTATCTGCTGCGGAACGTGCCGCCGATTCAGGCGGGTGTGAACAGCCGCGATCTGATAGATTTGGACGATCCGACGTCGGTGGCGCGCGGGCGTGCGGTGACCGGCATGGACGGCAAACAGCCGAGCCTAAAGATTCACGAGTGGAATCTCGCGTTGGAGAAGCAGCTAGCGAAGACGACGGTGATTCGCTTGGCTTATAAAGGCAAGAAGGGCGTCAATACCGACCAGCTCTTCAACATCAACGCGACGCAGACGGACTACATCTGGTATCTGACGACGGGACGCGCCTTGCCCGCGGGCGAGTTCTCGAATGTACTGCGCCGCCCGTTCGATCAGAACGCCTACACCGATATCCGCATCCTCCAACGGAGCGGAATGATCAACTCGTCGATTTGGTCGTTGGAGTTTGAGCGGCGCATGAACAACGGCTTGCAGTTCCAAGCTTTCTACACGCTGACGAACTCGCTGCGGCTGGCCGGCAATTCGTTCCGCGACGATGTGGTGTCGTCGCCGTCGGCATATCTGCCGGGCGCGGTGCCGACCGACTTCCGTGAGTTGAATAAGTTTCTGTTCTACGATCGGGACACGGGATTGCCGAAACATCGCATCCGTTGGAATTGGATCTGGGAAGTACCGGTGGGAAAGGGCCGCAAGTTTCTGCGCACTTCGAACAGCTTCGTCAATGCGGCGCTGGGCGGATGGACAATGACGGGATCGGGAACGGTGTTGTCGACGTGGTATGCGATGCCGACGAATAATTGGGGCGAGATGGGGACATTCGAGGTCTATCGAAACGCAAAGAAAATTCTCGATTGCCGCAATACGCCCGCGCTGGCGACCAATCCGCGCGACGAGCGGTGTATCGAGGGCTACCTCTGGCATAACGGCTACATCAGCGAACGATTGATCAACAGCCGGAACCCGGCTGGATTGCGCAACGGTGTTTTCGGACTGCCGGACGATTACAAGCCGGCGATGAAACCGGTGAATCCGTGGCCGAAAGGCGGACTGCCTACCGATCCGAATAACGCCGATTACGATACGAATGTCGTTTACCTGCCGATTATTACCGGCGGCGTGGTCCGTACCAACTTCGACACGGGACTGCATCCCTGGCGAAATCAATACAAGCTGGGGCCGTTCAATTGGACGTTGGATTCGTCGATCCGAAAATTCTTCCGATTCCGTAAGGACAGCGCGCATCCCTATCTGCGCACCGACATCGACGTGTTCAACGTCTTCAATGTGCACGGACTCAATGTGCCAGGCGCCGATGGCATCGCGAGCCTGGCCAACAGCTACGGTGGCGTCGGCATCCGCCCGCGGCAGGTGCAGATGACGATGCGGTTGGAGTTTTAGCGGTGACGCCGGAGCCGGTCACGGCAGATCCGCCACGCGCGATTCATCATCCGGCGTCGTGGCAGCAGTGGCTGAACTTGACCTTTCTGCATTGGACAATCGGCCGCGACACGCTGCGGCGCCAGATTCCGCGCGAGTTGGAACTGGATCTGTTCGACGGAAAAGCGTGGATCGGACTTGTGCCGTTCAATTTGCAATTCAGCGGCATGGGAACATTTCCGGAGACCAATGTTCGAACGTATGTGGTCGATGCGAATGGAAGGCGGGGGGTGTGGTTCTTTTCGCTCGACGCGGCGCGGCTGGCGGCTGTTGTTGGCGCGCGGGTGGCGTATGGGCTGCCGTACTACTGGAATAGGATGTCGTTGACTGTCTCCGATGGCGCCGTTGCATATCGGAGTAAGCGGCTGCATAGGCCGGCCGGCTTTTCCGATATTGTTGTGCGGCCGGGTGCGGAGATCGACGAGCCGACGGAGTTCGAGCATTTTCTCACGGCGCGGTGGCGGTTGTTCGCGCGGCGATTCGGGCGGATTGTATCGGCCGATGTCGATCATCCGCGGTGGCCGCTGCAGCGGGCGGCGGTGGAGAAGCTGGAGCAGGATCTGGTGCCCGTAAACGGCGCCCCGATTGTGCATTTCAGTAGAGGTGTGGCGGTGCGGGCCACGTGGCCTGAGTCAGTCTGACAGGGGATTGCCCGCTTGCAGGACTCGCATTTTGAAGCCGCTGCCGGTCCATTTGAACATGTAGAGCGGGGCGTCGTGAGCGGTGACCGTGTGAAATATGGTCCTGATCGTCTACGTGGTCAGTCGCGGATAAGACAGTACTTCTGGGCATCTACTCTCGAACCCAGATCGGGTATCGGTAAGCGTGCCGAAGTTTATTCGGTTGCTTCACCGTCGGCCGCTTACGATGAGTGGCGAACGCTCCCAAGACCTCATCGCATGCTCCCTTCTCCTCGCTTTTCTGGTGCTCGCGTCCATCGCGATTGCGATTTCCGCTGTAAGCTCCACGTCTGGTATCTGGTCTCAGTCGGATACGATGCTCAGCCAAGAGCAGGTCGTTGCCTGAGGGACACAGGCAGGGACTGGTTCCGACGGTAACCGTAACGGGAACGGGAACGGTAAGGGCAAGTAATCATGGTTGGCGTAGCACCGCGTGATCGCGAGACCCATTTCCGATCCCCCCCCCGA
>VFZW01000260.1 GCA_016871055.1 Acidobacteriota bacterium | reverse complement strand
CGCATCGCTCGGCACTCTTGCGCAGCCCCCATGGACGGTCACCGGGTTCGCGCTCGTGAAGCGCCGCAACAGGCCTTGTCATCCGACGGCGTGGGGCGAGTGACGTCCGAAGCCGCTCTTTCAAACATCCCCAAGCCCCTGAATCCAGGCCGATCATACCTCAATATGAGATTTCCGAGAACCACACTCAACGTTTTGATGATCGCCGTCGACGATCTCAACAATCGGCTCTCGATCTACGGTGACCCGCTCGTAAAGACGCCCAACATCGAACGGCTCGCCAAACGCGCCGTCCGCTTCGACCGGGCGTATTGCAACTTTCCGCTCTGCAATCCCTCGCGCACTTCTTTGTTAAGCGGCCGGCGCCCGGAGACCACGCAAGTCTTCAACAACAATGTCAAGCCGCGAACTTACTTGAAGGACGCGGTTTTCCTGCCAGAGTACTTCAAGGCCCGCGTCGGAAAAATCGCGCACGGCGTGAGTATGTGCAGGTACTCCTGCTGATGAAGACCTTTTCGATGGACGAAGGGCTCTGGTGCAAAATCTGGGTTAACGCTGGGTTGTCACCATTTCAGCCCGCGGGTCTCGATCGAACCCGACCCCGATCACGCAGCCAACGCGGCTCGCCAGATCTCCGGCATCGTCGCCCCTGCCCCGCCTAGTTTGCCCATTTTGAACTGCCCTTTCTCGATCTTCTCCGCCAGTTCGATGCCGATGATCACCCTTGTCCCAGTCTCACTTTAGCCCGGTGGCCGCAAGGTCAGGTAGCTCCTTCGTCCGACGCCAGTTCTCCCGGCGGCCGGCACATGATCCTTCGAAAGACCACGCAAAAGTGACTGTCGCTGCGGAATCCGAGCGCGTAAGCCACGTCTTTCACGGCGCGTCCGGCGCGCAGCATCCTAACAGCCTTGCAGGCCAGGACGCGGTCGAAGGCGTGGTGCGGAAGGCAGCCTGCGGACCTCGTGAAGAGGCGGACTAAACGGGATTCGCTCGATCCGACGCGCTGGCAGAGTTCCGCGAGCCGGAAGTCGGCCTTGGCAGTGGAGTTCATGTACTCCAGCGCCAGCCCCATCTGCCAGCCAGGCAACTCCGGCTCCGCCAACCCAGGACCAGCCTCCGGCATCATCTCAAAGTGGTCCCGAAGCATGTGCACGATCATCCGCAGCAGCAACGATTCCACCGCCAGCGAGCGTCCCGGCCGGGCGACCCGCCATTCGTCGAGGATCTCGTTGGCGTAACCAAGAGCTTCGACAGAGGAGCAGAAGGGCGATGACGGAGAGAGCCGGATGGTGTGGTGTTGCGACTCCGGGCGTATTCCGAATGCCTCGGCCAGCCTGTGCATGGCGCGGCTCGCGATCACCACGGCCATACCCTCACCCGGCTCGCGGTTGTCGCCGAAGCAGCCGCGATGGACCTCCGCCGGGTGAATCAGTGCAATGTGGCCCGGCGCCAGCTGCAGCGACCGTGACCCGACTTCGAGGTCGATCCGGTTGCGCAGGCACAAGACAAAGGTGTACTCAGGGTGGCTGTGGGGAATAGCCTCGAAGTCGTCCCGAGGATAACGGAAGTGGTGCACCCCGAGGTCGTGGCGATCATTGAACCAGAAGCGGCTGAAGGTTTGACCGGCCGGGGACGCGCCTCGATTCATTGCTTCATTATGGGCGCTTGTTGGTTCGCCGTCAATTGAGATCCGGGTTGAGGCTTTCAGAACATCGATTCCGCTTGTTGCGCCGAGCCGCTCCGGCTAGCATGAGACGAACTCAAGCCCGAGGGGGTGTCCGATGAAGTTCCGCACGCTTGCCGTTTTCACCGCGATTCTGGTCAGGACCGCAGCAGGTCAGATTGCCGGTGGTTCGATTGTGGGGACCGTCGTGGATCCGTCCGGGGCGACGGTCGCCGGAGCGCGGGTATCCGCCACCGGAGCCGCTACCAACGTGGAGGCAACGACCGCTACGAACGCCGCCGGGTTTTACGAATTCCCGTTGCTGCCCGCGGGGCGGTATGTGCTGCGCGCCGAGAGCGCGGGCTTTCGTCCAGTGCGCAGCGAGGAATTTACGCTCAACTCGGGCACGCGGCCTCGAGTAGACATGCAACTAGCCCTTGGACAGATCACCGAGTCGGTGGAGGTGGTGGCAGGCGCTCCTTTGATCAACGCCACGACGACCGAGTTGGGCAGCGTGCTCGGCTCCGCGCAGATCGAGGCTCTGCCCCTGAATTCGCGGGATTTTCAGCAACTGGTAGGCCTGCAAGCAGGCGTTCAGGCCGCCCCTGGCACCGCCGTGGGAGGGCGTGGCGGCATCGAGTTCAACGGATCGCCCGCCTTTGGCAACAACCTGCTCATGGACGGCGTGGACATGAGCTTCATTGAGAATAATTCAGCGGCGGGCGATCAGGCTGCCGGAGCGGGCGACACTGGCTCCCTGATCAATACCGTAAGCGTGGAGGCCATCGAGGAGTTCAAAGTAGCAACCAATGCCTATTCCGCAGAATATGGACGCGCGCTTGGAGGCGTATTGAACCTCACCACCAAGAGCGGAGGCAATCAGTTTCATGGAACGCTCTTCGAGTTCTTCCGGAACGACAAACTCGACGCGAACGCGTTCTTTTCCAATCTGGCTAACCTGCGCCGCCCGCCGTTGCGCTGGAACCAGTTCGGCAGCAACCTCGGAGGACCTATCCGGCGTAACCGTGTTTTCTTCTTCCAGAACTACGAAGGCGCAGCAGTGCGCCGGACAGTGACGATTACCGGCAACGTGCCCACTCCGGCTCTGTCCGCCCTGGTCACACCGGCGATCCGCGAAGGCCTCAGAGACTTCCCAACGGACTTCACGCCCACTAACAACATCTACCTGGGATTGCACCGCCGCAACGGCGCGCGCAAGTCGGACGAGCACACCAGCCTATCGCGCGGCGACATCCATTTCGTGAAACACCGTCTGGCCATGCGCTACAGCAAGAACCACCAGGATGCGAGCACCCCGAACCTGCCCCGGTTCGCGGCTTCGCTCGTGTTTCCAATGCGCGGAGACAGCGCCGTGCTCCAGGATAGTTGGACCTTGGGCCCCACCCTCTTCAACGAGTTCCGGGCCGGCTTCAACCGGGTCGACATCAACCGTTCCTTTCCGGGAGCCGATGCGCTGCCAGGATACATCAGCGTGACAGCGGCCGGGCTCTCGAACCGGAGGGCCAACAATATCTGGTGGATTAATACCAGTATCTCGTTGGTGGACAACGTGAGCTGGACGCGCGACCGGCATTCCTTCAAAGCAGGCTTCGAGGTGCGCAAGATCAACAGCACCCACCGGCAGGGCGGCCGTCCGGTCCACCAGTACACTACGCTCGACGACCTGATCGCCGACAGGCCCAACAGTGTACAGTTGTTCTTCGGCAATCCGGGCCGCCCGCTCGACACCTGGACCACGGCTTTCTTCCTGCAGGACGAGTGGCGCGTTCGCCGCACAATGCAAGTGAACCTGGGAATCCGATACGAGTACTACACGCCCCTCGTGGGCGCCTTCAACATCAAGGGCTCGGACCCCTACGGCCCGTTTGGTACGAACAAGGAAGGCATCTACCAGACCGACCCCAACAACTTCGCACCTCGGCTCGGTCTGGTGTGGGATCCGGGCGGAAAGCAGCGTTTCGTCGTGCGCGCCGGCGGCGGCATCACCTACATGCCACCGGTGATTCAGTGGTACGCCGACATGAGCTTCATCGACCCGCTGCTGCCGCTCAACACCAATCTGGCGCCGAGCGACGTGCCGCCCGGCACGTTCTACGGCTTCCCCTTCCCCTACCAATTCGCCGACCGAATCATCGCCAACCGGGACCTGCTGCCGAAGTCGGTGCTGCTTGGGCGGCAGATCTCAGACTTCAACCGCCGCGACGAATACGCCGGGCAGTGGAACCTCTCATTCCAGTTTGCGGCTACCCGCTCGCTAGCCATACAGGGGTCCTACGTTGGCAGCCGCGCTCTCAAGCTTTGGGCGGCGCGCGAGGTCAACAAGTTCGACGCCGCCGGCCGGCGGCAGCGCCCCGACATCGGCGATGTCATCTACCGCGAAAACGCGGGACGCACCACTTACCACGCGTTTCAGTTCTCCGCCAATCAGCGCCTGGCGCGGGGGCTGACCGCCGCTGCCTACTACACCTTCAGCAAGACCTTGGCTTACCATTCCATCGACACCACGCTCGGGAGCCAGGACAGCCAGATGCAGGACCCGTTCAATATCGCCGGATCGTACGGCCCCAAGGTGGGGGACGTCAATCATCTCTTTACTTCGACATGGTCGTATGCTTTGCCCTTCGCACCACGCAGCGGCTGGATGAAAGCGCTCGGTGGGTGGAAGGTGCAGGCTATAATGGGCGGCCGGTCGGGGCTCCCGTTGAATCCGCTTTCGGGCCTCGATTTCGTCGGCAACCGCCGCCCGGCGGGACAGCGGCCCGACTTCATCGCCGGACTGCCAATCTACATCCGGAACAAGGCGACCCAGACGTGGTTCAATAGGGCGGTCTTCGACAACACCGCTCCGCAGCGCGAGAGGCGTTTCGGCAACGCCGGCTATAATATACTGCGAGGACCCGGGGCGTTCACGCTGGACACGGCGGTGCACAAATCGTTCCGCATTGCCGATCGACACGAAGTGACATTACGGGCGGAGGCCTTTAATTTCCTGAACCACATGGAGCTAGGCAACCCGGTAACGACGGTCACCAACCCGAACTTCGGAAGAATCCTGGGAGGGTCTGGAGGCCGCAACGTGCAGTTTGCGCTCAAGTACCGCTTCTGATAGTTGAGAGGATCAACATGCAACGCCGTTCGTTTCTGGAAATGCCGCTCGCCGCGGCCGACGCCGCTTGGAAGACAAAGCGGAAACGGGCCGCCGGCCGCCGCCGCCGCATTATCTATAACAACGATGGAGGCGATTTCTATCTAGGGAAGAACGACGGCACGGCAGAGGCATTGCTCGCCAACCGGACCACTCCCCTCGTGGGATCGCAGGTGGACTCCATCTTCTACTGCACGGGCGGTTTCAACCTTTACACCCACCGGAGCCCGGATACTGAATTTTGGATGTTGTACGAGAGGGGCGAAAAGACTCTGCTGCCGGAGATCCTGGCGAGGGGCACCGACCCCTTGTCGATCATCACCGGGTTTTGCCGCAAGCACAGCATCGAGGTGTTCTGGACAATGCGGATGAACGACACCCACGACTCGTCTCTGCCGCCATTGCTCACCAAGTGGAAGCAGGAACGCCCGCATCTGATGATGGGAAAGAAGGGAGACACTTTCCCTTACGTGGGAACGCGTTGGTCCACTCTCGATTGGGAACAGGAAGAAGTGCGGGAAAAGGCCTTCCGCATTCTACGGGACGTCGCCGAGCGCTACGACGTGGACGGTTTGGAGCTGGACTTCTTCCGCCATCCGGCTTACTTCCGTCCTCAATTCACCGGCGACCTCGTCACCCAGCGGCATTGCGACCTGATGACGGCGTTTGTCGCAAGAGTGCGCGAAATGGCGGACTCCCTGGGCCGCCGAAAAAACAAGCCGCTGCTGCTATCGGTGCGCGTGCCGGACTCGGTGGGCTTTGCCCGCGCCATCGGACTCGACCTGCCCGCCTGGCTCCAGCAGGGCCTAGTGGATGTGATGGTGGGAAGCTGTTACTTCCACCTGGAGCCGTGGGAGAACTTCGTCGCGCTCGGACGCAAGTACGGCGTCCAGGTCTATGCCTGCCTGAGCGGATCGCGCCTCCCGGACCCCACGCCCGCCGAGGAGCTCTACGTCACCCAGGCCAGCTTCGAGGTGTGGCGCGGCGAGGGCCTGACCGCCTGGAAGGCGGGCGTAGACGGCATCTACACTTTCAACCGCTTCAACCCCCACGACCCCCTCTTCCGCGAGCTCGGCGATCCCGCCATCCTCGAGAAACTGCCGCGCGTCTACAAGCCAAACCCGGGCAAGGTCGGCCGCTGGCTGAAGGACGGCGAGCGATTCATCAAACTGGTGTAGCGGCCGCGGCTGGCAGCAGGGAGTGCTCCTCGAGCAGCCTGCCAATTTGCGCCATCTCCGATTCGTTGGCGCTGCGGTACGGCGAAAACACATACCGCTGGCACAGGCCAAGCAGTTCCAGCCCGGCTTTGATGGCGGACATCGGACTGAGTCCCAGCCCGTAGATGCGGTGGCAGAACTCTGTGAGCCGGAGATAGGAGTCCCGCGCGGCGGCCGAATCGCCCTCGCCGAATCTCCGCAGCACCTCCACGCACCAATGCGGGACGAGGTTCCCCGGACCGCCCATGATGAACGCGCGGATTCCGAGACTCATCGCCGGTAGATAGAGGTACTCCCAGCCCGACATCACCAGAAAGTCCGTCCGCTGGCCCACAGCCGCCCAGATGCGCTGCAGGTTTTCCTGCGTGGAGGTCTCTTTTATCCCCGCTACCAGCGGGTGGGAGGCCAGTTCGGCGACGGTTTCGAAGCTGAGTTGGTTGTTCACCAGCGGGCAGTTGTA
Source organism: Acidobacteriota bacterium (assembly GCA_016871055.1). Classification (GTDB taxonomy): domain Bacteria; phylum Acidobacteriota; class Terriglobia; order Bryobacterales; family Bryobacteraceae. Next base: position 3,462 of record VFZW01000260.1, on the reverse strand, counting down.
GGCGATGACCGGCGCGCCGCCCTCCTCGGCCAACCGGATGTAGAAGTCCTTTATCTCGGCCTGAGTCAAACGGAACCAGTGAGGCGGGGTGAGCAGAACGTAGTCCGCTCCCTCAGCCCGCGCATCGGCGATGTACTCGAGCGCCATCTCGGTGCGGGTGGCGAACACCCCGGCGATCAGCGGCACGCGGCCGCCAACGGCCTCGCGAGCCGTCTCCAGGATCCGACGGCGAGCCTGACGGTCGAAGGCGGCATATTCGCCCGCTACTCCGAGGACGAAGGCGCCGCTGACGCCCGCATCCAGAATGTGGCCGATCAGACGCCCGTACGCCGCCGGGTCGAACTGGCCGCGCGCGTCGAGCGGCGTCGCGATGGCGGGCGTGAGCCCGTATAGCTTCGTCAGATTACTTGTCATGTCTGGACCTCGATTCTTCTGATCTCGCGGTAGTCTGAGCGGGCGCGTACCGGACCGCCCCTCAGGCGGCTAGCGACTTCGCCCACCGCGATGGTTGCGCCGACTCCCACCGCGCCGTACCAAAACAGCCCCACATTGGTTCCGAACGCTACCCAACTAACCAGCGCCATTCCCGCGACCGCGCCCGCCAACGCTCCGCCGGCGGTGGCCCGGCGCGAAAAGATTGCCAGCAGGAACACCCCCAGCATGACGCCCCCTACAAACCCCTGAATCTTGGCGAACGCGGTGGCCAGGGCCCCGAGCTTGCCCGCGTACAGCGCGCCCACCGTCGTCACCACTCCCCACCCGATGGTCGCTACCCTCCCGCCAATAACGCATTCCCGCTCGCTGGCGCCCGGTCGGAAGATCCGCTTGTGGAAATCCACCACGGTGCACGTGGCGAGAGAATTGATACCCGCGCTCATCACACCCATTGAAGCGGCGAAAACGCCGCCCACCAGCAGCGCCGCTACCGTGCGCGGTAACTCGAGGCGAGTGAAGTGCCCGAGTACGTCGTCGGCGCTGGGCAAGGCTGCGCGTAGCGCCGGATTCTGCTGATAGAAAGCGAAAAGGAACACCCCCAGCACCAGCAGCACGAGATTGGTCGGCAGCACGAGCACCGAAACGGCTCGCAAGGACCGCGCACACTCGCTCTCCGCTTTGGCGGTGAAGTAGCGCTGGAGCACGGCTTGGTCGGTCCCGAGAGTGGCCAGCGCCATGACGGTGCCGCCTAGCAGGGTGGGCCACAGGGCGGTCTCCACGTTCAGCGCCGGCGAGAGGTCGACAATGCGCCACTTGCCGGCTTCCGACCCGATCTGCCAAACTGCCGCCAACCCTCCTTGAACGCGGGCCGTGGTTTCAAAAAAAACCACCGCGATGCCCCCAAAGACGATCGAGAACTGGAACACGTCCGTCCAGATCACGGCCCGGATCCCGCCGAGCGTCGTGTAGACGACGGTCATGCCGCCCATCAAAAGGATCGCGCCTGGCTTGCTCAGGCCCGTGATCTGACTGAGCAGCGTGGCGGGAGCGTAAATGGCGATCGCGACGTGAGCGCCTCGGATGAACAGGAACAGGAAGCTGGTGAGCGTCCGTACCCGCACGTCAAAGCGGCGCTCCAGGTACTCGTAGGCGCTGTAAAGCCGCAGGCGGCAATAAAAAGGCAGGAAGATGACGATGATGAGCCATGCCGCCACGCTGTAGCTGGCGGCGTACCAGAAGATGCTCAGGTTATGGGCGAACGCGTAGCCTGGGTTCCCCAGAATGGTGATCGCGCTCGTATCCGAAGCCAGAATCGAGATCGAAACGGGAAGCCAGCTCATCGACCGGCTACCCGCGAAGTACTCGGCCTGTCGGGAATCGCGCCGGTAAGATCGGGCCCCGATCGCCAGCAGAGCGGCGAAATATGCGGCCAGAAGCAGGTATTCGAATGTTCCGAACAAGGGTGGCTCCGCGAGCAGGAAAGGGAATTGTAACACTGCGGCCTCCGGCAGCCCGGGGCGTTCGATTGTCTGAAACCGTCAAATTGCGAACGGCCTATGCGGTCCGAGGAAACCTGCCAACGCGAATTGCCAAATCGACCTGAATACAGTGGCCTTTGAGGTATTGTTACGATTGCCGGGATTGGCGATCTCAAGTTACCCTCCTCCTTCATCCGATCGGCACCGTGGTCCGAGTGGCGGGGACGGAGCCCTCCATTCCGTGCCTGCCGAATCCGTGCTTCCGGCAGCAACGGCTGATCCTCAATCCTGCCCGGAAGCGATCTCCCAACCTGCGTGCGGATCAGATTATCGGCGGCTTGTGCACTGTGGTTCTCGGAAACCTCATCTTGAGATCCGAACTCGCGGGATCCGCACCCAATGCTGATGGAGTCCGACGGCTTCTTAATGATGGCGCTCGGTCGCCAATCCGTCCAAGCCGCCGCGAGCGCCACCAACGGAGGCGAAGAAGGGAATCGAACTCAGCAACTTCGAGGTTTGCGAGAGCCACAGGTGATCGAGCACGACGCCTAACTGGGCGTCCATGAACGAGGTCGCGGCGTGATAGGCGAGGATGGCCTGGCGTCGCTCGGGATCCGTCATTTCCGCATCGCCCTTGGTCGAAGTCAACGCGATGGGCGGGATGTCGTCGCGATCATTGGCGGGCGTCTTCGGCAGCGCGATATCCGATTCCTTGTAGAGATCGAAGTACTTCTTCGGCGCGACCCAAGGCAGGTGCGGCTTGTGGAAGCCGCAGCCGATGAAGAACGGCTTGTTCTTGTTGGCGCTGATCAAGGCGGCGATGCGGCGGGCCGTGGCGCCGTCCGGTTCTTCCTCGTCGGCGCGTTTGGTTTGCGCCCAACTGAGCTTGACGCCGCCTTCGCCTTGTTCTTCCTTCTTATTCTTCTTGCGGTCCGACGAGGGATCGCCCTAGCTGTAGGCGACTCCGGCCCGGCTTTCGGAGATGTCCCACTTCACCTGATATTCAAACCGGCCGTGCGCGATTTTGCCGACGCGGGCCGTGAAGTAGCCGTGGGCCTTGAAGTACTCCGGCAGAAAGACCGTATCCTTCAAGTAAGTTCGGGGCTCAACACTGTTGTTGAAGACTTGCGTGGTCTCCGGGCGGCGGCCGCTTAACAAAGAAGTGCGTGAGGGATTGCAGAGAGGGAAGTTGCAATACGCCCGGTCGAAGCGGACGGCGCGTTTGGCGAGCCGTTCGATGTTGGGCGTCTTTACGAGCGGGTCGCCGTAGATCGAGAGCCGGTTGTTGAGATCGTCGACGGCGATCATCAAAACGTTGAGTCTGCGTGGCTGGGCGGCTAAGTGCGCCGCGAAAGGAATTTGGAAGAGACCGCGGCGTGTCATGGCTAGAACAATGGGGTGGCTTGGTAGAGCACCAGGTCGTCGTCCGCCGTGCCGGCCAGAAAGAAGACGGTTCCGTCGTCGCGGAAATCGATCGAGTTGATGCGGATGAGATAGTCGCCTTCGGCGGTTGGGCGGAAGAGGTTTGCTACCTGATAAAGCTTGTCGC
>VFZW01000259.1 GCA_016871055.1 Acidobacteriota bacterium | reverse complement strand
CAAATACAAGCAGGCTGCCAAACAGCTTTGTGAATGTTTCCATCGGTTGCCTCCGGTTGACCAGTCCTTGCAAACCGATCATCCTTCAGCGGCCGATGGAAATCAAATTTCAAATATTTTTGGCTAGGTCTCCCACGGTCAGCTTGGACACCGGCGTCCTCCATTTTGTTCCGCCAATCGACCGCAAACGCCGGATCTGGGATAATCGAGAGATGGCAATGGTCAACATCTCCTCCGCCCCGGCTCCGGTTTCCGAAGCGGTCGTGGCGAAATTCAAGGCGGCGCGCGAGGTGCTCCGCACCAAGAACGCCGTGGCGCTCATTCAAGGGGCCGAAGAAGGCGACGTCATCAAATACATGCGCGGCGGTCTCTATGGGTTCACCTACGCACCGCAAACGCTCGATGGCGGCCTGTTCGGCAAGAACCCGTACCTCAGCTTCGAAATGCATAAACTCGCCGACAAATCGGTCACGCTTATCGCCGCCGTTATGCCGGCGATGAAGGAAAAAGTCGAATCGGCGAAGGAAATCTGCGAGATCGAGTTCTTCCCCGACGCCTACAACACCGCCACCGAATTCATCGCGCTCCCATACGCATCGCTCAGCCACCTAAAGCAGCCGAATCGCGACGAAGGCAACAAAATCAAGGGTTTCTACCAACCCAGGTAAACGCAGGCCAAAACCTCGCACTCAGCTTGTGCTCGCCTCCGTCGACAAATACGCCGAGGTAGGCGCCGTTCACTTTCTCCACCCGGGCCTCAACGCCGTCGACGCGAATCGTCCACCCCGGATACCAAACCACCGACGAAGCCACCAAACACCGTGCGGCACAGCGCACGGTCATGTCGGTAATCGTACCGGCCGATCCCTCTCCAGGCTCTCCGTCGATCAAAACCTCGGCGCCCGGTTTGATCGAGCGCAATTGCTCGAATGATTCGAACGTCCGCCACTTCGGCACGACATACCATCGTGGCAGCGCATCGGGATTCTCATACAGCGAATGCCCCGGCAGCGAGCGCACAAATCGCAGTCCCGGAACTTCGGGCGGTGTTGTGCTGTTCGGCGCCCATCGCACCAAATACCGCACGTTTAACAAATCCAGTACGGGCGACGTCCCATCGGCGAGCACGCTGTATCGTTGGTCCGGCCAAACTCGTTTGGCGTAGAGCGCACGCACCGACGACGGCCCGCGCATCTCCAGCGGATCGTTGCCGCCGATGTGCGGAATTCGAGTGATCGGCGCGGCCGAAGTCCACGCCATCGAATCGTCGATCGTTTCGATCCGCCAGTCGCTGCCCGTCAGCGCGCGAACGCCCAACAGCGTCGCTTCGCTTCCATCGAAATGATGCGGCCGGATCGCACCGGAGTCCTGCACCTTCGCCAGATGAAACACACGCCTCGAGTTCTGTGAGATCAGTTCGACAAATGCGATCGCCGTTGCGATCAACCCATACTTACCCACACCGCGCGCGGCCATCATGCCAATCGCAAGCACGAAGCCGGCCAGGAAAAACTCCGGATACAAAGACCCTTTCACCGTTCGCGGCAACCAGTTGTAGACCGTCGTGAAACCCGGCGTGCGGTCGCCCATCATTACCGCTACAACGCCAGCCAGCACTATCCACCACCGCCAATCGCGGCTGCGCAGCGCGGCGATCAACGCTACCCATCCGCAGAAAACGAAAAGGAACTCGGGACTGCCTGGCAAGCCGGTTGAGCCGATACTGGTCTTCGAAATCCACGCTGGCCAAATGAGCGTGATCCACGCTTGCCAGTGCGGTCCGCCACTCACCTCCTGGATGCCGCGCTCGCTCGCTGTCGACAGGGCCGCCAGTTGCATCGCCGAAAGCAGCATCGGCGACGACAAAACGATTCCGCCCAACGCGCCGCGCAGCCACACGCGTGGATCGCCCACCAAGAGAGCCGTACCAAACGCGACAACCCTCCACCGCTTCTCCAGCATTCCGAGCGAGATCAACGGCAGCCACGCCGCCGCGCACGCCGCGCCAGCATGGCAGATATGCGCGGTGTAGAACGCGCCGAGCGCGCACGTCGTCCCAGCCAGCAAAGCCGCGTGCGCCTCCGCTCCCGCCGCGCGCGCCAACCGCCACGCCAGCACCGCGGCAACCCACACATGCAGCACGGTCATCCACTCGAGTACTTCGAGCTAATAGCGCTCGTTGATCGCCGCCGCGATCAAGTAGAAAGGCCAAGCCGGTGGATAGAAGACTTGTGCCTGTGGATTGGCGAACAGCGGAAACCCGCCGTAGGTGAAGGCGTCCCACAACGGCCACTCGCCGTTTGCAATCAACTTCGCCACACCGCAAAACAGCGGCAGGTGGTAGCCGGGGAATCCCACGGGATCGTCCAGTCCTTGCCCAGAACAATCTTGCGGAAAAACGTGACCACCTCGGCGAGCAACAGCAACGCCGCCCCAAGCGGTGTCGCCAAGAAATTCGATAATCGTCGCGCAAACACTTCCATCCATGGTACAAGCGGATACATGAGCGAACTTGGACCACTCGTCGAGTGTGTCGCCAACTTCTCGGAAGGCCGCCGCGCCGATGTCGTCGAAGCGATCGCGGAGTCAATCCGCGCGACACCAGGCGCACACATTCTCGATCAATCCTCGGACCCCGATCACAACCGCTCCGTCATCACCTTCGCGGGCCGCCCGGAAAGCGTGGGAGAAGCCGCCGTCGCCGCGGCCGGCAAGGCCATCGAGTTGATCGAACTGAACACACAGGATGGCGTCCATCCGCGCATCGGCGCCGCCGACGTCATTCCTTTTGTTCCGCTCCGACAGATTACGCTCATCGAGTGCGGCTGGATCGCCCACTCGGTCGGCGCGGAGTTGTGGAACCGCTATCGGTTGCCCGTCTATCTGTACGGCGACGCCGCGGTGCTTCCCGCGCGCCGATCGCTGCCCTATGTCCGCCAGGGCGGCTACGAATTCCTGAAGGAAGCGGTGAAGACCGACATCGACCGCTTCCCCGACTACGGTCAGGCCGAACTGCATCCCACCGCAGGGGCCGCCGCGGTCGGCGCGCGGAAGATCCTCATCGCATGGAACATTGAACTCGACACGGCAGATGTCGAAATCGCCAAGTCGATCGCGCAGACGATTCGAGAGGCCAATGGAGGCTTCATCGGAGTGCGGGCTCTGGGTTTGGAATTGGAGTCGAGGGGCATCACACAGGTCTCGATGAACCTGACCGATTACGAGGTTACGCCGCCGCACTTCGTAATGGAGCGCGTCCAACGCCTGGCGGCCGAACAGGGCGTAAGGGTATTGGGATCGGAGTTGATCGGGCTCATTCCACAGAAAGCGCTCGACCTCGCCGTTGCGGCCGGTATAGATCTGATGCTTGATAATCCGCGCACCATCGAATCCAGTCTGACCGCCGCCGGATTGTAGCCGGGCGATCGGTAGTAAAATGGGAGATTGGATCTCGAAAAGACGCTGCTCCGCAAAGTCGGCCAGGCGATAGAACGTTTTGACATGATCCGCGAAGGAGACCGCGTCGCGGTTGGTCTCTCGGGCGGCAAGGATTCCGTTACATTGCTTGAGGCGCTGCTGCTGCTGCAAAAGCGCGCGCCGATCCGGTTCGACGTCTGCGCCTTCACTGTCGAACAAGGCAAATTCCTGGCGCCCATCGCGCCTTTCGGCGACTACCTGAAAAACCGCGGTATCGAGTGGCTGTACGTGCGCGACGAACCCAGCTTCAAGCTGCTCGACGAACAGCCCGATCACGGCTGCGACATGTGCAGCCGCTTCCGCCGCCGCGCCGTCTACGAGATCGCCAAGCAGATGAACGCCAACGTGATCGCGCTCGGTCACACCGCCGACGATTTTTGCGAATCGCTGCTTCGGAACGCGATGTACACGGGCCGGCTGAGCGCGCTGCCGGCCGTAACCTGGTCGGCGAAAAAGGACTTTCGGCTGATCCGCCCGCTGGTCTTTGTCGGCGAGGACATCACTCGCGCCTACTCCGCGCACCTGACCGCGCCGGTGATTCCCTGCGGATGCTCGCAAAAGACAGGTACCGTTCGGCGGTCGCTTCGTGATATCTTTGCTGAGCTTGAGAAGGACCACCCGTTCTTGAAAGAAAATCTCCTGACCGCAATGGGCAACATCGATCACACCCGATTACTCGACACCCGCTACCTCCCCCAGGACGCGGGCGGACGCGCCGAAACCCCCTCCCCCGATGGCACCGAGTTGTTCCCCGTTGTCATGGAGTTGTAACCAAACTAACCTTGCTGCAACCCTCACCCCTCTGCGACACTAAATCTTCCAACGAAAAGAATATCGAGGCGACATGAACATCCTGCCCCGCGAAGAAAAGTTCTTCGAACTGCTGAACACCCAATGCCGGCTTTTGAACGAAGCCGCTGCCGTGCTTTTGGACGGTGTTCAAACCGGAAATTCCCATCTCAAGCTTATCGATCCGCGCATTCAGCAGTACGAACACGAATGCGACGAGATCACTCACGAAGTCTTCAAACGGCTGAACCAAAGCTTTATCACGCCGCTCGACCCCGAGGACATTCACAAGCTCTGCTCCAAGCTCGATGACGTCATGGACGGCATGGAGGAGGCCTCGCACTGCATTGTGGCCTATAAAATCGACCCCATTCCCGAGCCGATGGTCGACATCTGCAAATTCCTGGTCAAGTGCGTCGCCGAAGTAAAGGCCGCGGTCGCGATGATGGACAAGAACCGCGTTATCGTCGAGCACTGCATCGAAATCAACCGCTTGGAGGATCAGGTCGACAAAGTCGTCCGCCAGGCAATTGTCGATCTCTTCGACAAAGAAACCAACGCCGTGACTGTCATCAAGTTGAAGGAGATCTACGACATCCTCGAGTGGACCATCGACTCCTGCGAAGACGTCTCCGACGTTCTGCAAAACGTAGTTGTAAAGAACAGCTAACCGTCCCGCATGGATTCGACTTTCATTCTCGTCGCCTTGATTGTCGCTGTCGCGCTTGCCTTTGACTACATCAACGGCTTTCACGACGCGGCAAACTCGATCGCCACCATCGTCGCGACGCGCGTACTGAACCCGCTACATGCCGTAGTCTGGGCAGGGGTGTGGAACCTGATGGCCGTGTTCGTCCTCGATACAGGCGTGGCGTCAACCGTCGGCAAGGGCATGGTGGACCTCAAGATCGTCACGCCGTACGTTATCCTCGCCGGGTTGATCGGCGCGATCACCTGGAACCTGGCCACTTGGTGGTGGGGTTTGCCCTCGTCGTCCTCGCATGCCCTGCTCGGCGGCTACGGCGGCGCGGCGATGGCCAAGGTTGCCCTAACCCAAGGGCTCACAAACACCTTTAACGCGCTTGTCATCTCCGGTTGGGTGAAGATGATTTCGTTTATCGTCATCGCGCCGGTACTCGGCATGACCGTGGCATACCTCTTGATGGTCGCCGTTTATTGGATCTTCCGAAATTCGACACCCAACAAGGTCGACAAATGGTTCCGTGGACTACAACTCGCCTCCTCAGCGATTTTCAGCTTTTCCCACGGCGCCAACGACGCACAAAAAACGATGGGCATCATCACCAGCGTGCTGTTTTCAGCCGGCTACATCAAGGACTTCGTCGTTCCCAAGGAAGTGATCTGGGCCGCCTACATCGCTATTGCCGCCGGCACGATGTCGGGCGGTTGGCGCATCGTCCGCACCATGGGCGCGCGCCTCACGCGGCTGAAGCCCAAGGGCGGCTTCTGCGCCGAGACCGCGGCCGCGATCTCGATTCTCTTCCCCACCTACCTGCACATGCCGGTCTCGACCACCCACGTCATCGCCGGATCGATCGCTGGTGTCGGTTCGATTCACCGCCTGAAGGCGGTACGCTGGGGCCTCGCCACCAACATCTTGTGGGCATGGATTATGACCATTCCGGCCGCCGCCGGCGTTGGAGGGTTCTGCATGTTTCTGATTTGGGCGCTGGCGGGAAAATCGTAAAAATAAATGCAAACTTTTCGAGTTTGGTTGCGTATGTAATTGCAACATGCAGTACTCGCAACTTTCTCCAGTCGTTAGCTTCACCGCGGCCCTGTTAATGATGATCGCGCCAGAACCGGCGCGGAACTCCCCTTCGAACCTCGCCGACCAGCCCACGGCCGAGAAAGACTCCAAGCCACCCATCCAGAAACCGGCGCTTAGTCCTACCGGAATTAGTTCAGGAAGTAGGTTCGGTACAGCGAGTCGCGCTGCTTGGGGATGAAGCCGGCGTCGCGGATCAAGCGCCGCAGATCCTCCTCGGTCGCCTCAAAGCATGCGCCAGCCTGCGAGACGACGTTTTCTTCCATCATCACGCTGCCGACGTCGTTACCGCCAAATCGCAAACCGATTTGGCAGACCTTCAAACCCTGGGTCACCCAGGATGTCTGAATATTGGTGATGTTGGACAAAAAGATGCGAGAGATGGCGAGCGTCTTCAGGAACTCGACGCTGGTGGCCTCTTCCTTTACGAAGCGTCCAAGCGACGTGTTATCGCGCTGAAAGCTCCACGGAATGAACGCGGTGAAGCCGCCGGTCTCTTCCTGCAGTTGGCGAATCACGTTGAGATGGTGGATGCGATGTTCGATGGTCTCGCCACAACCCCACATCATTGTCGCGGTCGTGCGGACCCCGAGTCTGTGCGCGTCGCGGTGGACACTCAGCCACTCCTCTGTGTTGCACTTCAGCCGCGCGATGCGGTGACGAACCTCGTCGTGCAGGATCTCGGCGCCGGCTCCGGGGATCGAATCGAGTCCCGCGTCGCGCAGCCGGGCGATGGTGTCGGAGACCGAGATTCCCGTAAGCGTTGCAATGTGCAATATTTCTGGCGCCGACAGAACATGCAGGTGAATCTTGTAGCGTTGCTTGATCGACCGGAAGAGATCCTCGTAGTATTCGATCGGTAGTTCGGGATGAAGTCCGCCCTGCATCAAAACACCGGTACCGCCGGCGGCGATCGTCTCTTCGATCTTTTGGTAGATCACTTCCTTGGGATGCACATAGGCCTCTTTGTGACCGTTGGGCCGGTAAAAGGCGCAGAAGGAGCAGTACTCCGTACAGACGTTGGTGTAGTTAATATTGCAGTCGATGATGTAGGACGCGATGTTGTGCGGATGATGGCGGCGGCGTTCGCGGTCGGCCTCCATGCCGATGCCGATCAGGTCGGGGCTTTCGAAGAGTTCTCGGGCTTGGTCGGTGGAGATCATGGGGTTACGGTGAGGGCATCGCGAATCAGAAGCGTCGGCTCCAAGCGCGCGGCGTGCCGCAGGTAGGTTCGTAGTCCTTCGTACTCATTTTCGCCTAGTTCGAATCGGATGTGGCGGGTTAGGTAGGTACGAACCATTTCGAGGGGCAGTCCGCGTTCGGCGCTCTCGGCGGCGACGATCGTGTCCATTTCCCGCATCCCGAAGCGAAGCGAGTCGACAAAGACACGGCTATTGGCTTCGGTGGTAAATTGCGGAGCGCCGGACCACATCGCAAAAACCATCGGCAATCCGGTGAAGCGTTTCCATTCCGCGCCGAGGTCGAGCACGTGATACGGGAGCGCGGCGGGTTCGATATGGAGCGCGGGATCGCCGATGACCAGCGCGGCGTCGGCTGCCAGCAGCATGTCGCCGAGCAACGGCGACGCGACGGTGATAGAAGGTCGCGTATCGAAAACGGAATCGAGAATAACGCGTGCCAACATCACCGAGGTGCGCGAGCCGGAATCGGCCACGACGGTCCGGATTTGCGCGGGCGGGACTTTGGAAATGAGTAGGATGCTTCTCACTTCGCCATCGCACGCGATTCCCGTGCCCGGACAGTAGTCAAAACCTTGACGAGCCATCTCGATGACCGGAATTAGACCGATGTCGGCGTCGCCACGGCGCATGCGGTCGGCGCATTCCGAAGGCACGCAGTATTGCATGTCAAACGCGCCGCGCGACGGACCGTGTTCGAGACCCCAGATGAGCGGGACGGTGTTGAGGTAGGAGACGGCGGCCACGCGCGGGCGGGCCAAGGGAGTCGGCATCGGAGGCGGAAACTCCAGTGTACCGGGATTTTACGTCCTACGCTGCGGTAAACGCTACAGAAACGGGGAGTTACAGTCGATATGTGTAAAGAGAGATACGGTGGACACCGGCAAGGCATGGATGTTACCGTTGGTTCAAAGAGGGATGGATCCCGCGCCTGTCTCTTGGCAAATGATGGGCAGACCCTGTCGCGTAGATCGGGTAGGCGCCACAAGAATTTGGAAACTCAGGATGAGAATGCACGCACGATATAGTTGGCTCGGATTGGCCGTGGCGGCCATGACGGCAGGACATGCCCAGACGCCGGTCCAGTTTAACCCTAGCCCAAGCCGGGTGGTAGGCCACGCGAAGGTTCAGCTGATCACAAGCGCGCCGAACCTGGTGGAAGGGCGAGAGTTTTTCGGACCGCAGGCCGTTGCCGTGGACACGTCGGTGACACCAAACGTGTTGTACGTCGCCGATTCGAATAATAACCGGGTATTGGTATTCCGCAATTCGCGGGCGGCGAATGGGTCGAAAGCAGATGCGGTGATAGGGCAGGCGGACTTCCTGACTACGGTTCCCCTCGGCCCCGGCACGAATACACAAATCGGGCTGAGAAGTCCTTCGGGGCTAGCGGTCGACCGGCGCGGCAACTTATATATTCTCGATACCGGCAACAATCGAATCATGCGCTATCAGCGGCCCTATGAGCCGCGCGATCTGATCCAGCCCAACATGGTAATCGGTCAGACGAATTTCAATTCCCGCCAGCCCAATCAAGGAAATCCGACGCCATCGGCGCGTACCCTCGCTGTCACGGCGGGAAACACTGGCGTGACGGGATCGCTCTACTTCGACACAGGCGGCAATCTCTGGGTGACCGACGGCCTGAACTCGCGGGTATTGCGGTTTCCCGCCTCGGCGCTAACGGACAGTTCGCCGAATGCCCCTGAGGCCGACTTGGTGATCGGCCAATCCGATTTCGTCTCCACACAGACTGTCGAATGGGGTCGGTCGGAAAGCCGCTTGCTCAAGACGGCGATCCAGATTCCGAATGCGATGACACTGGATGCGGCAGGCCGGCTGTACGTCACGGATTCTTCAAACCGAATGCTGGTTTACACACCGCCACTGCGAAACGGCATGGCAGCGGCTAGAATCGCGGGGGTCGTCGTTAATGTGCAGGGGCAACCACCTCGGCCGCCGGTCAACGAATATACGTTGTTTGGGCCTGAAGGTGTGATCGCCGTCGGCAATACGATTTTCGTGGCCGATTCCCAAGTGAACCGGATCGTCCGTTACGATCCCTTCGACACGTGGCCGGAGGAGACTCCAATCTTACCGTCGCCGCCCGCAAAGGCGGTCTTCGGCCAGCCGGACCTTTTGAGTTTTCGCGCTAACCGGGGCAACCGGGAACCGAGTAACGCCTCGTTCGCGGCGCCGACTGGACTTACAGTCGCAAACGACGAAGTATTCATCGCCGATGCCTCCAACCATCGCATTCTTGCGGCTCCGATTAATCCAACAAGCATTGGCGGCGCATTGCGGGTTCAAGGACAGATCGGCTTTAACTATCGCTCACCCAATCTCGTCGAGGGACGGGAAATGTACCTCCTGGGCGGGTCGTTGCAGATTAGCGGACAGAACATTTTCCCCGGCGCGGGCGTGGTCATCGATCGAGTCTCCACCGTTCCCCACCTCTATGTCGCCGACACCTACAACAACCGGATCCTCGCGTATAACGACGCCCGTAGTGTGAAGCCGGGCGACGTTGCCGATCTCGTCATCGGACAAACGAATCTTTTCGAAACCAAGCTGAATTCACCGGCCGATGATGTCGACACCCCGACCGACCAGGGACTGGTGCAACCCACTAGCGGGAGTTTACTGCGAAGAGCGTTTACCTCGTGCGGGAGCGCGAGGTAAGCGGTTCATTGTGAATCACTTAGCGGGCATGCGCTCGGGCGATT
>VFZW01000258.1 GCA_016871055.1 Acidobacteriota bacterium | reverse complement strand
CGCTGCCGCGAAGTGTCCCGATCAACTTGCCCCGCTCGCCCACCATCTGGAATTTGAGTCGGGCCGCGTCTACGCCACCCAGTTCGAACTCGACATCAAGGCGATGCTGGCCGGCCAGTTGCCGGACCTCGACGACGAAGAAGGTTGCGGATAGCGTCGCCGCTTACCCTCACGGCGTCCAGCTATCCCCGGCCGCTTTTTCTAGCCGCACGACTGCCCGGCTATAAATCCGGCAGCAAAAGTTGGGTAGAAGATCTGTCGAGGGCGAGGCGGGAACGTGAGACTGCTGGACAAAAAGCCAAACAGAGCCGTAGATCCGGATGCGCCCCAGAGCTTTCGGGCCGATGTTCGACACGATTATCCGATCGAGCCGCAGGCCGGTATCCAGATCAACCGGCCGAGAGCGGGAACGTCTATAAGGAAAGCCGACGGAGGGTTGAAGCCGCGCGAATATGCTTGAAATGAAACGCCACTCAACTGTAAGAAAACAGGACATCCTGAGAAGATCGCCGGCCGATCCGCAACCGGAAACACTTTTTCTGTTCCGACAGAGTTGCATTCTCCCGCAGGGGTCTGCTACTCTGAAGAAGTCCGCGAAACGCAACCCACCACCCAAGGGAGGCTGAAAGCAAGAGCCGAGAAGTCGGCTAGGGCCCCGGGATGCGAAGCAGGCGAAATCGGAAAATGGCCGTCGCGCCAAACCGATAGTTGCAAAACGCTTCGAGATGTGATAAAGTGGGAAAGTTGCAGTAACGCGAAAGCGGATGCAGCCCTGAAACAGCGAGTACCAACACGCTGTCCAGCAGGAGACGGCAGGAAACGATGAGGACCTGCTGAAACGTAAGCGCGGAAACGCGATGCGAAATCAAGGCGGTGGCGGATCGGCAGTACCCTCCCCAAGCCACTGAACAAATCCCTCTGACAATTTATCGAGTTTCCGATGAGAGTCCCTGTGACTCGATGATCGGGCCGCCTTTCGAGGCCAGCCAGTACCCCGTCTATCAGAGAAATCCGGTTCGCGGTCGAGATTGGCTCAGTTCTTTGACAACTGATTGGATGTTCCAGTAACCACGTCGAATATCTGAGTTTTAGAGCGACGACCAAGTCCCACTTCGGTGGGCAACTCAAAGGTTCAAACGAGAGTTTGATCCCGGCTCAGAATCAACGCTGGCGGCGCGCCTAACACATGCAAGTCGAACGAGAAAGGGGAGCAATCCCTGAGTACAGTGGCGCACTGGTGAGTAACACGTGGATATCTACCTCTTGGTGGGGAATAACCTGGGGAAACCTAGGCTAATACCGCATAAGTTCGTGAGAAGAAAGGCGCAAGCCGCCGAGAGAGGAGTCCGCGGTCGATTAGTTAGTTGGCGGGGTAAAGGCCCACCAAGACGAAGATCGATAGCCGGCCTGAGAGGGCACACGGCCACACTGGCACTGAAACACGGGCCAGACTCCTACGGGAGGCAGCAGTGGGGAATCTTGCACAATGGGGGAAACCCTGATGCAGCGACGCCGCGTGAACGATGAAGCCCTTCGGGGTGTAAAGTTCTTTCGGCAGGAACGATTATGACGGTACCTGCAGAAGAAGCTGCGGCTAACTACGTGCCAGCAGCCGCGGTAATACGTAGGCAGCAAGCGTTGTTCGGAATTACTGGGCGTAAAGAGTGTGTAGGCGGTGTCGTAAGTTTGGTGTGAAATCTCCCGGCTTAACTGGGAGGGTGCGCCGAAGACTGCGATGCTTGAGTATGAGAGAGGAAAGCGGAATTCCTGGTGTAGCGGTGAAATGCGTAGATATCAGGAGGAACACCTGCGGTGTAGACGGCTTTCTGGACCATTACTGACGCTGAGACACGAAAGCGTGGGTAGCAAACAGGATTAGATACCCTGGTAGTCCACGCCCTAAACGATGCATACTTGGTGTGAGCCATTCAGTTGGTTCGTGCCGGAGCTAACGCGTTAAGTATGCCGCCTGGGGAGTACGGTCGCAAGGCTGAAACTCAAAGGAATTGACGGGGGCCCGCACAAGCGGTGGAGCATGTGGTTCAATTCGACGCAACGCGAAGAACCTTACCTGGGCTCGAACGGCTCTCGAACTTTCGTGGAAACACGGATATCCCGCAAGGGACTAGAGTCGAGGTGCTGCATGGCTGTCGTCAGCTCGTGTCGTGAGATGTTGGGTTAAGTCCCGCAACGAGCGCAACCCTTGCCCTGTTTTGCCATCATTAAGTTGGGAACTATCAGGGGACCGCCAGCGATAAGTTGGAGGAAGGTGGGGATGACGTCAAGTCATCATGGCCTTTATGTCCAGGGCTACACACGTGCTACAATGGACGGTACAAAGCGGCGCGAAACCGCGAGGTGGAGCAAATCGCAGAAAGCCGTTCTCAGTTCGGATTGCAGGCTGCAACTCGCCTGCATGAAGCTGGAATCGCTAGTAATGGCAGATCAGCATGCTGCCGTGAATACGTTCCCGGGCCTTGTACACACCGCCCGTCACATCACGAAAGTGGGTTGTACTAGAAGTCTGTGCGCCAACCGCAAGGAGGCCACGGCCCAAGGTATGACTCATGATTGGGGTGAAGTCGTAACAAGGTAGCCGTAGGAGAACCTGCGGCTGGATCACCTCCTTTCTAAAAGAGGACGTGGATAGAGTTACCGAAAAGTTCTGTACTGACAACCCCCAGCGGGTACACAGACGCCTACGAAGAACCGAGTAAGTAGCAGCCGTTCTATCCCACAACGTCGCTCGTCTTTTAGCTTAGATATTCACAGTGACTACGCTGGCCGGCTTTGTCTGGCTAGCAGGAACATCCAATTGGCCTCGATGAGTTTCCCCTCGTGCGATGGCTCGCCGCAAGGCAGGCCATCAACGGGATTAGGGGCTGTAGCTCAGCTGGGAGAGCGCCTGATTTGCATTCAGGAGGTCGTCAGTTCGATCCTGATCAGCTCCACCAAGTTGATGACGGACGTTTACACGACCCGCAAACGGGCCTGTAGCTCAGGTGGCTAGAGCGCATCCCTGATAAGGATGAGGTCGGAGGTTCAAGTCCTCCCAGGCCCACCATCTACTAGCAACTGCTCGAGAGAGCTTTGAAGTAAGCTTCGGCAAGGCCGGATTTTACTCCTGAGCTTTCAAGCAACGGAAACCGATCTTTGAAAATTAAATACTGACGGGCATAATAAAGCACAAATTCAAAACCCGTCCGAACGAAGTAAGCCAGCCGCAAGGCGGGCGAGTTCAGACGGAACCTGAGTAGCGTGATGTGTGTAGAGTAAATTTTATGGTCAAGCTACTAAGGGCATGCGTGTGGATGCCTTGGCGCAAGAAGGCGATGAAGGACGTAGCTAGCTGCGATAAGCCTCGGGAAGATGCAAGCAATCTGTGATCCGGGGATTTCCGAATGGGGGAACCCAGCCAGTGTGAACACTGGTTATCTTATTCTGAATTCATAGGGGTAAGAAGCAAACCCAGCGAAGTGAACCATCTTAGTAGCTGGAGGAAGAGAAAACAACAGTGATTCCGATAGTAGTGGCGAGCGAACTCGGAATAGCCCAAACCAGGCGATTTGAAAAGAGAGCCTGGGGTTGTAGGACCACAATAATCAAGTAGTCGTGCACGGAGCGATCCGGGTACGGCGCACTTGGTTAAACAAAGGATAGGAAAGTGTTAAAGGAACGGCGTGGAAAAGCCGGCCATAGAGGGTGATAGCCCCGTACTTGAAAATGCAATCCTCTTTTTAGTGGCTCCTGAGTATCGCGGGACACGTGGAACCCAGCGAGAATCTACCGGGACCATCCGGTAAGGCTAAATACTCTCTTGCGACCGATAGTGAACTAGTACCGTGAGGGAAAGGTGAAAAGAACCCCTGCGAGGGGAGTGAAATAGTACCTGAAACCGCATGCCTACAAGCAGTGGGAGGACTATGCCGCGCAAGCGGAATGTCTGACCTCGTGCCTATTGAATAATGAGCTGGCTAGTTAGTCTCAGTGGCAAGGTTAAGCGTAAGCGAGCCGAAGCGAAAGCGAGTCTGAATAGGGCGCTAAGTCGCTGGGATTAGACGCGAAGCGGGATGATCTATCCTTGGCCAGGATGAAGTCCGTGTAACAGCGGATGGAGGTCCGAACCAGTGTTGGTTGAAAACAGCTTGGATGAGCTGAGGATAGGGGTGAAAGGCTAATCAAATTCCGTGATAGCTCGTTCTCTCCGAAATAGCTTTAGGGCTAGCCTTGTATGATCCGTCCCGGTGGTAGAGATCTGAATGGACTAGGGGCCTCTCCAGGTTACCGAATCCAACCAAACTTCGAATGCCGGGAACGTACAGTACAGGAGTCAGACTGCGAGGGCTAAGCTTCGTAGTCGAAAGGGGAAGAGCCCAGACCGTCAACTAAGGCCCCCAAGTCTATGCTAAGTGGTAAAGGAAGTCAGAAGGCTCAGACAGCCAGGAGGTTGGCTTAGAAGCAGCCATCCTTTAAAGAAAGCGTAATAGCTCACTGGTCGAGCACTCTGGTGCCGACAATCCAACGGGGCTAAAGCATAGCGCCGAAGTTACGGGTGTACAGCAATGTACGCGGTAGGAGAGCATTCTCACAGCTGTGAAGGTCGATCGTGAGGACGACTGGAGCGGTGAGAAGAGACTCTGCCAGCATAAGTAGCGATAAACCAGGTGAGAACCCTGGTCGCCGTAAGTCTAAGGTTTCCTGAGAAAGGTTAATCCGCTCAGGGTTAGTCAGTGCCTAAGGTGAGGCCGACAGGCGTAGCCGATGGACACACGGTTAATATTCCGTGACTACCGAAACTTGATCAAGACCGATGGGGAGACGCGGACCGTAAGCCTAGAAGAGGAATGGTTACGAATCTAGGTGAAGGGAGATCCGGATAGGCAAATCCGCCGGGTCGTCCGCCAGGAAAATCCTCTAAGGAAAGTTAGGTAACTGTACCACAAACGGACACACGTGGACGAGAAGAATATTCTCAGGCGCTCGGGTGATGGGTTGTTCAGGAACTAGGCAAATTAACCCCGTAACTTCGGGAGAAGGGGTGCCCACGCAAGTGGGCCGCAGTGAATAGCGTCAGGCGACTGTTTAACAAAAACACAGGTCTCTGCTAAGTCGAAAACGACGTATAGGGGCTGACGCCTGCCCGGTGCCGGAAGGTTAAAGGGAGTGGTTAGCGCAAGCGAAGCTACGAACTGAAGCCCCGGTGAACGGCGGCCGTAACTATAACGGTCCTAAGGTAGCGAAATTCCTTGTCGGGTAAGTTCCGACCTGCACGAATGGCGTAACGATCTGACGACTGTCTTAACAACCTGCCCGGCGAATTTGTGGTTCCGGTGAAGACGCCGGATGCCCGCCACAAGACGGAAAGACCCCGTGCACCTTTACTATACCCTATCAGTGAATTATGGGTTCAACTGCGCAGGATAGGTGGGAGGCTTTGAGATCGGACTTTTGGGTTCGATGGAGCCAGCGGTGAGATACCACCCTGTTGAATCTGTGATTCTAACCTACTCCCGTAATCCGGGAGAGGGACACTGGTAGGCGGGTAGTTTGACTGGGGCGGTCGCCTCCTAAACTGTAACGGAGGCGCCCGAAGCTGCGTTCAGGTGGTTTGGAAATCCACCGTCGAGTGCAATGGCATAAACGCGGTTAACTGCGAGACCTACAAGTCAAGCAGGTGGGAAACCAGGGCATAGTGATCCGGTGATTCTGTATGGAAGGGTCATCGCTCAACGGATAAAAGGTACGCCGGGGATAACAGGCTGATCGGAGTCAAGAGTTCACATCGACGCTCCGGTTTGGCACCTCGATGTCGGTTCATCGCATCCCGGGGGTGTAGAAGCTCCCAAGGGTTAGGCTGTTCGCCTATTAAAGCGGTACGTGAACTGGGTTCAGAACGTCGCGAGACAGTTCGGTCCCTATCTGTGGTGGGCGCAGGAAATTTGAGGGGGCTTGGCCTTAGTACGAGAGGACCGGGCTGAACAAACCTCTTGTGATGCAGTTGTCTCTCCAGAGGCATCGCTGCGTAGCGAAGTTTGGTTAGGATAAGCGCTGAATGCATATAAGCGCGAAACCTTCCCCAAGATGAGATTTCCCAACCGTAAGGTAACAAGGGCCGTAGTAGACGACTACGTTGATAGGACGGATGTGTAAGTGTGGTAACATGCTGAGCTGACCGTTACTAATAGCCCGTTCGGCTTGACCATAAAATTTACTGTGCACACGCACTGTGCTTCTTGTGTCCCGTCAGTATTCAATGAATTCCGAAAGCTCTACGCTTTTGGGTGAT
The DNA here is from genome assembly GCA_016871055.1 of Acidobacteriota bacterium. Lineage (GTDB taxonomy): Bacteria > Acidobacteriota > Terriglobia > Bryobacterales > Bryobacteraceae. The sequence continues at coordinate 3,723 of VFZW01000258.1, read as the reverse complement.
CCTAGCGAGAGGGTTCCACCCGTTCCCATCCCGAACACGGAAGTTAAGCCTCTCAGCCCCGATGGTACTGCACGCGCGAGTGTGTGGGAGAGTAGGAAGTCGCCCAATTAATTTCGAACCGACCCGGCCCTCGCCGGGTCGGTTTCTTTGTGCCCCACCCCGGCCGTAACCCTGCCGCCGGCGGCGCACACCAAACAATTGAAGTTCGATTTGACATTCGCCCCCGAACTTCGCTACACTCATAAGGTTCGCCCAAAGGCGCCGCTCTCGTGGTATGCCCAAACGCGAACGTGAGTTGTCGTTGTTCTTTCCGGCTACCGCCGCAAGGCAGTAACAGTTGCGGCCCGGCTGGGAGACAGGCCCTCTGCCCTTCAGATCCTATCGCGACTGCATGAGACACGGCCTGCTTCGAAGAATCACTACCTCGCACATCCCCTAAAAATTCTAATGTGCTGGTGGCGCCCGCGCCACCCTTTTGCGGTCTTGTGGTCCTTTTCACCCGGCTCCCTGCCTTGTGTGAATCGTCCGAACCGAGAAGATCGCCCGCAAGTCAAACAACAAGTTCAGTTTCGTTTTTCCAAGGAGAAGGTATCAGTGCCTACCTTTAATCAGCTCGTGCGTTTGGGCCGTACGCCCACCCGCTACAAGACGGCGAGCCCCGCGCTCCAGAAGTGCCCGCAAAAGCGCGGCGTCTGCACGCGCGTCTACACCACCACGCCGAAGAAGCCGAATTCCGCACTCCGCAAAGTGGCCCGTGTCCGTCTGACCAACTCCATCGAAGTCACCACCTACATTCCGGGTGAAGGCCACAACCTGCAGGAGCACTCGATCGTGCTGATCCGCGGCGGCCGTGTGAAGGATCTTCCCGGCGTGCGCTATCACGTTGTTCGCGGCACGCTCGACGCCGGCGGCGTCGCCAACCGTAAGCAGAGCCGTTCCAAGTACGGCGCCAAGCGCCCGAAGGCCGCGACGAAGTAAGGAGCGAATCGAAACATGCCCCGTAGACGAAAAGCTGAAATTCGCGAGGTTGCCCCGGATCCGGTGTTCGGTTCGACGCTCGTCGAGAAATTTGTCAACTCCATGATGTGGGAAGGCCGCAAGGCCACCGCCCAGCGTATTTTCTACGCCGCCATGGAGAAGGTCGCCGAAAAGAGCGCCGGTGAGGAATCGCTCAAGGTCTTCAAGAAGGCCGTTGAGAACTGCAAGCCGATGCTTGAGGTGAAGACCCGACGCGTGGGCGGCGCCAACTACCAGGTACCGGTCGAAGTCCCGCAGAATCGCCGCACCTCGCTGGCGCTGCGCTGGATCATCGGCAACGCGCGCAACCGCCCCGAGAAGGGCATGCCCGATAAACTGGCCAACGAACTTGTCGACGCGGCTAGCCTTCGCGGCGGCGCAATCAAGAAGAAAGATGACGTCCACCGGATGGCCGAGGCCAACAAAGCCTTCGCGCACTACCGTTGGTAAGGAGACCTTCCCCCGCTTTCTATGCCTCGCACCGTACCACTTGAGCGCATGCGCAATATCGGCATCATGGCCCACATCGATGCCGGTAAAACCACGACCACCGAACGCATCCTTTACTACACCGGCAAGACCTACAAAATCGGTGAAGTCCATGAAGGCACCGCCACCATGGACTGGATGGAACAAGAGCAGGAACGCGGCATCACGATAACCTCGGCCGCGACCAGTTGCGAGTGGCGTGACATTGCGATCAACATCATCGACACTCCCGGCCACGTCGACTTCACCGCCGAAGTCGAGCGTTCGCTGCGCGTGCTCGACGGCGCGGTCGCCGTGTTCGACGCGGTCGCCGGCGTGCAGCCGCAGTCGGAAACGGTATGGCGGCAGGCCGATAAATACGGCGTTCCGCGCATCTGCTTCATCAACAAAATGGACCGCATGGGCGCCGACTATTTCCATTCGATCGAAACCATCGTCGACCGCCTGCGGGCCCGCCCCGTCGCTATTCAAATCCCGGTCGGCGCCGAAGAAAAATTCCTCGGTGTTGTCGATTTGGTGAAGATGAACGCGCGCATCTGGCGCGATGAGTCGCTCGGCGCAAAATACGACGACGTGGAAATCCCCGCCGATCTGGTTGAGAAGGCGAAGGAGTACCGCGCGTTATTGGTGGAAGCCGTCGCGGAAACCGACGACGAGTTGATGGCGAACTATCTGGAAGGCATCGAGCCGACCACCGAACAACTCATGCAGGGTCTGCGCAAGGCGACCTTGGAAATGAAAATTTTCCCGGTCATTTGCGGTTCGTCGTTCAAGAACAAGGGCGTGCAGAACATGCTAGACGCGGTCGTCGACTATCTGCCCTCGCCGATCGACATTCCGCCGATGAAGGGGACCGATCCCGACACCGGCGCGGAGTTGATCCGCAACTCCGACGACAACGAGCCGTTCTCGGGCTTGGTCTTCAAGATCATGACCGACCCGTTTGTCGGCCAGCTCGCATTCGTCCGCGTTTACTCGGGTAAGCTGAACTCGGGCTCGGGTGTCTACAACGTCGCCAAGAAAAAGACCGAGCGCATCGGCCGTATCGTCAAAATGCACGCCAACAAGCGCGAAGAGATTCAGGAAGTCCTGGCGGGCGACATTTGCGCCTGCGTGGGCCTGAAGACGGTCGCCACCGGCGACACGATCTGCGACGAACGGAATCCGGTTATTCTGGAGTCCATCGACTTCCCGGCGCCTGTCATTCAGCTCGCCATCGAGCCGAAGTCGAAGCAGGACCAGGAGAAACTCGGCGTTGCGATTCACAAGCTGGTAAACGAAGATCCCACGCTCCGCGTTTCGACCGATCAGGAAACGGGCCAAACCATTCTGGCCGGTATGGGTGAGTTGCACCTGGAAATCATTGTCGACCGCATGAAGCGCGAGTTTGGCGTCGAGGCCAATGTCGGCAAACCGCAGGTCGCTTACCGCGAAACCGTTCGCGTGAAAGCGGAAGGCCACGGCCGCCACGTCCGGCAATCGGGTGGCAAGGGCCAGTTCGGCGATTGCTGGATCCGGATCGAGCCGCTCGAAGAGGGCAAGGGTTTCGAGTTCGAAAACAAAATCGTCGGCGGTACGATTCCAAAGGAATACATCCCGGCGATCGAAAAGGGTATCGTCGAGCGTCTGGAAGGCGGGCTTGTGGCCGGCTTCCCGATGAGCGACCTCAAAGTGCAAGTCTTCGACGGCAGCTACCACGACGTCGACTCTTCGGAAATGGCGTTCAAGATCGCCGGCTCCCTGGCGATTCAGGATGCCGTGAAGAAGGCTAAGCCGGCGCTGCTCGAGCCGATCATGTCGGTCGAAGTGGTCGTGCCGGACGAGTACATGGGACCAGTCAACGGCGATTTGATCTCTCGCCGCGGACGCCTCGAAGGCATGGAAATGCGCGGAACCACGCAGATGATCAAATCGATGGTCCCGCTGAGCGAAATGTTTGGCTACGCGACCGAGTTGCGCAGCCGCACCCAGGGCCGTGGCAGCTTTACGATGCACTTCGGCCGCTACGAAGAAGTACCCGCCAATCTGGCGACGGAAATTATCAGCAAGGCGCAGGGAAAGGTTACGACCTAGTCAGGAGAATCGACAAGCATGGCGAAAGAGAAATTTGACCGTACAAAACCGCACGTCAACGTGGGAACGATTGGACACATCGACCACGGCAAGACGACCTTGACGGCGGCGATCACCAAGACGCTGTCCAAGCACAACCCGAAG
>VFZW01000257.1 GCA_016871055.1 Acidobacteriota bacterium | reverse complement strand
GTTCCGCGATGCGCAAGCTGGGAGGAACTCAACGAGCACTTGCTGCAGGAGTGCCGGCTACGGCGGGACAAGCGAGTGCATGGAGAAAAAGAGACGATAGCCGCGCGATTTGAGCGCGGCGTCTTCCAAGTACGCGGGCAGCAAATCGACGCCTGTCAGATGCACGGACTCATCCACCTGATCGAACCCGTTGCCGCCCGCGCAGCCCGCCACCAACGCCGATCGCGCTCCACACCGCCGCACCGTTTCGCCGAAAACGCGCGCTAGAAACGGCAACTGCCCCAGCACCGTCATGTGCCTTTCGTAATCGGCCAGCGGCACGTCGAACCAAGGGGATGCCATAGTAATCATTATGGCCGCCGCCGCGCATGCGACTAGTCTTCCCCTCGCCATGCTTCTCGTCTTCGGCGCGGCCAAGATCCTCGGCGAGATCTGCGAAGCGCTACGCATGCCGAACATCGTCGGCCAGATTATCGCCGGCGTGATCCTCGGCCCCAGCGCACTCGGCCTCGTCCAACCCGCCAGCGTCCGCGAGTTCGCCGAACTCGGCGTGTTGTTCCTCCTCTTCCGCGTCGGGCTCGAAGTGAAAGCCTCCGATCTCCTCAGCGTCGGAAAGACCGCCACCATTGTCGCCACGCTCGGCGTCATCGTCCCGCTCGCGATGGGCTACGCCATCTATCGCGGCGGCGGCGGAACCAATATCGAATCCCTGTTCGTCGGCGCCGCCATGGTCGCGACCTCGGTCGGCATCACCGCGCAGGTGCTCGCGTCGATGGGCTTGCTCAGCGCCGTCGCCAGCCGCATCATCCTCGCCGCCGCCGTCATCGACGATGTTCTCGGACTCATCGTCCTAGCCGTCGTCTCGTCGATCGCCCAGGGCGAAGTCAACTACCTCCAACTCGCCATCACCGCCGGCCTGTCGATCCTCTTCACCGTCCTCATCTTCAGCATCGGCACCAAAACCGTCGGGAAGGTCCTGCCCAAGGTCGAGCGAAAAATGAAGAGCGGCGAGTCGCAATTCACCATCGCCATGATCCTTCTCTTCGCCCTCGCCTGGCTGGCCTCGCAAGCCGGTGTCGCCGCGATCATCGGCGCTTTTCTCGCCGGCGTCGCGCTCGCCGAAACCGTCCATCACCGCGTGCACGACCTAGCGCAAGGCATCACCGAACTGCTCGTGCCCTTCTTCCTGGCGTCGATCGGACTGGCGCTCGATGTCAACGTGCTGCGCGATCCCGCCACGCTCTGGCTTGCCGCCGCCATCACCGTCGCCGCCGTGGTGTCGAAGCTGCTCGGCTGCGGCCTCGGCGCGTGGCCGCTCGGACTCACCGAAGCCAAACGCATCGGTTGCGGCATGGTGCCGCGCGGAGAAGTTGGCATGGTTGTCGCCCAGATCGGCGCGACAATGGGGACAATTTCACAACAGGCCTATGGCATCGTGGTTGTCATGGCCGTGATGACAACGCTGATCGCGCCGCTGCTTCTGCACTGGTCGTTCCGGTCGATTGTCCAGGCGCCCGAGGAAGCTCCGCTCCGCATCGAATGACACCCGCGCAAATCATCCCGCTCGATGGCCCGCTGCATCACGTGCAAGGCATCGATATCGAACGCGAAACGCTCTGGGTTTCCTCGGTGGATAAGGAGCGCCGCACCGGGCATCTGTACGCCATCGCATTGCCCGCCGGCAAGATACAACAGCAGACTGAGGTGCAAGACGGTCCGCGCTACCATCCCGGCGGACTCTCCCTAGATGGCGAAGATCTTTGGCTGCCGGTCGCCGAATACCGCCGCGCCAGCACGACCCAAATCCAGCGCCGCGACAAGCGCACGCTGCGCCTGCTGCAGTCGTTCCAGGTCGCCGATCACATCGGTTGCATCGCCGCCGCGCCGAACAAACTCTACGGCGGCAACTGGGACAGCCTCGATATCTACGAGTGGTCGAAGAAGGGCGCGACTTCGAACAAACGGACCAACACCACCGGCACGCGTTATCAGGACATGAAGTTCGCCGCCAACCGCCTCATCGCCGCGGGTCTGCGATCGAAAACACAAGGCGCCGTCGACTTCCTCGATCCCAACTCGCTCGACCTCCGCCGCCGCATCGATCTCGGCGTCACCGACCGCGGCACCGTCTTCACCAACGAAGGCATGGCCGTCAAGGGAAACATGCTGTATCTCCTCCCCGAAGACGATCCCTCGCGGTTATTCGTGTTCAAGCTCGACTGACCCCGCTTTCCCTCCCTCTCCGCGCACGAAAGAAGTGCTCATAATCGGGTGTGCCCGAATCGATCCTCCTTCGCATCCTGCGCGGCGCCTCGGATGCGAACATCCGTTTCGCGGATCTCCGTTCGCTCCTGCACAAACTCGGCTTTGCGGAAAGAGTCCGTGGCAGCCACCACATTTTTTCGCACCCTGGTCTGCCGGAAATTCTGAGTCTCCAGCCGCGCGGCGCGTTGGCACAATGACAAAACACCAAATCATCCTGTACTGGAGTCGCGAGGACGACGCCTTCATCGCCGAAGTGCCCGAACTTCCCGGCTGCGCCGCGGACGGCGCCACACGGCAAGAGGCACTGGCCAACGCAGAGATCGTCATCGAGGAGTGGATCGAAACCGCCCGCGAACTCGGCCGCTGAGGTATTCTCATAAAGCATGCTCGGCGAGCGCCTCGGCCCATACCTAATCGAAGCCGCCATCGTCGAAGGCGGCATGGGCGCCGTCTACCGCGCCCGTGACACCCGCCTCGACCGCACCGTCGCCGTCAAAGTATCCAAGCAGCAATTCAGCGAACGCTTCGAACGCGAAGCCCGCGCCGTCGCGGCTCTGAACCATCCCAACATCTGCACGCTCCACGACGTCGGCCCGAACTACCTCGTCATGGAGTACGTCGAAGGCAAGCCGCTGAAAGGCCCGCTGCCCATCGCCGAAGTCCAACGCATCGGCGCGCAGATCGGCGACGCCCTCGCCGAAGCCCACCGCCGGGGCATCACGCACCGCGACCTCAAGCCCGCCAACATTCTGCTCACCGCGCAAGGCAACGTCAAGATCATCGACTTCGGTCTCGCCAAGTCCTCGCCGATCAAGAACTCCAGCGACCCCAACGCGACTCTGACCAAGCCGCTCACCAACGAAGGCACCATCCTCGGGACGTTGTGCTACATGTCGCCAGAGCAACTCCACGGCGAAGAAGCCGACGCGCGTTCCGACATCTTTTCCTTCGGCTGCGTGCTCCACGAACTCGCCACCGGCAAACGGGCGTTTTCCGGCCAATCGCAAGTGGCGATCATGGCCGCGATCCTCGAACACGAGCCGCCCTCGACCGAACCCGCGTGGCTCGATCGCCTCATCAAACGCTGCCTGCGCAAGAAGCCCGACGAGCGCTGGCAATCGGCCGCCGACATCGCCATGGAACTGCGCGATCCGCCGGCGCAATCGGCCGCGACACCTGCCAAGAACGGAAAGTGGAAGTACATCGCCGCGGCTCTCGCGATCGCAACCGTCGGCGCCGGTTACTGGGGCTGGAGCAAAAAGCCTGCGCCGCCTGCGAAGATTCAATTCAAGATCGCCTCGCCGGATTCAACCGACCTCCTCTCCTATCCCGAAGTCTCTCCCGACGGATCGATGGTGGCGTTTCGAATTTCTCACCAGGGAACATACCAATGCGCAGTCCAATATCTTGATCGAGGCGAACTCGTTCGATTACCGGAAAGTACCTCGATAACCGGTCACTGCATGTGGTCGCCAGACAGCAAGTGGCTGGCGTATGCGCTGATCGACAAACTGGTGAAAATCCAGCCGACCGGCGGAAAACCGGTCGAGATCGCGCCGCTGAAGCTGGGAGGTGCACCATTCGGCGGATGGTCACACCGAGGTATCCTCCTGGCAGTTTCCGGCGGCATCACACTCTTTCCGCCCGACGCTGGTGAAACGCCGAAGGCGATCATTTTCGTCGATCGCGCAAAAGGTGTTTCCGCCAGCTTTCCCCGCTTCTTGCCCGACGGGAAGCGTTTTCTCTTCTGTTCGCAGACCCAAATTCGCTTGGGCTCCGTCGACGAGCCCGGGCCACCTTCCGGCCCTTCGTACGGCGACTGCGAATTGGCAACGAAGATCACGCAAATGCAAGACGGCTCGACCCGCGCACTGTTCCGGCGCGGAGAGGCGCTGATGTCACAGCCGGTCGACCCGGTCACTTTATCGCCGTTGGGCGAAGCCACCGTCGAAGCGCCGAGCGTCGAACTAGCCGGCCTGGCGTTTGCGGCATCGCTTAGCCCGAAAGATGTTCTGGCATACCGGCCTGTCATTTCCCGCGCCGCTTTTCTTACTTGGTATACCCGCACCGGCGAGGTGACCGGACGCCTGAAAGAAGAAACCGCCTATTTCTCCGTCGAATTGTCACCGGACGGCAAATTCGCCTTGACGACGAATGGCGAACTCTCCCGGCCGCAGCTTTCGTCGATCGACTTAGCCCGAGACTTGCGCACTCCGATCGGTCCGAGCGGCGGAGCCTATGCAAGGGCCGTTTGGGCTCCAGACAACGACCGATTCGTTTACTCGGGGCCCACGTTTCAGTCTACACGCTCCGAATTGTTGCAACAGCGCCTCTCGCGTGGCGAGGCTGGAGAGCCGCTCGAAGGCATTCCTCCAGGCTCCGCGCCGCAATCGTGGTCGCCTGACGGACGCTTGTTGCTGTACCTCAGCGCCACGGATCTTTGGCTATACGACTTCGAGGCGAAGAAATCGCGGCTGTTTGCCGGCGGTCCGGGTTTTCAGACGTCAGGACAATTTTCGAGAGACGGGAAGTGGATTGCCTTCACCGACGCAGAGCAAACGCGCATCGTTGTGCAGAACGTCGACAGCGGCCAGCGCTGGCAGGTGGCGGAAGGCTCCCAACCACGCTGGGGCGCGAACGATCGCGAGATCTTTTTCTTCAGCCCGTCAAGAGAACTATCTGTCGCGCCCTTTTCAAAGGACGGCCCCGGAACGCCGAAGGCTCTTTTTCGCATCCAGTCGATGCTGACGAACACCAATGCCTATCCCTACGACATCCACCCCGACGGGAGAATCCTCGTCGCCGCCCCCGCCGACGGCGCCGCCCGCTTCCCTCCCATCAACGTGATCGTGAACGCGATGACCGGCCGCCGCTAATCACTTCACGTACTTCTCAAACCACCCCAGCAAGTGTTCCAGCTTCGCCACCCGATGCGACGGATACGCCCCCCGAATCCCATGCGGCTCCTTCGGTATCCGCACCAGCACCGTGTCGATCTTCCGCGCCTTGAGCGCAAAATAGAACTCCTCGCTCTGCCCCATCGGCGTGCGCCAGTCCTCCTCGCCCGTCAGCACCATCGTCGGCGTCGTCACCTTCCCGGCGAAAAACACCGGCGAGTGCTCCAGATACGGCTTCACATCGTCCCACGGCGCCGCCTTCATCCACCGCATCATCGTCAAGCCGATATCGCTCGACCCCGTCTGCGTGATCCAATTCGTCACCGGATACTGCGACACCGCCGCCGCGAACCGCCCCGTCTGCGTCACAATCCACGCCGTCAACAACCCGCCGCCGCTCCCACCCGTCACGACCAACTTCTTTGCATCGATAAACCCGCGCGCCACTACCGCATCCACGCCTAGCATCAGGTCCTTGTAATCATCGCCCGGATAGCTGCCATGAATGCAGTTGCCGAACTCCTCGCCATAGCCAGTCGACCCCCGCGGATTCGTATACAACACCACAAACCCGCGCCCCGCCATCACATGCATCTGATGCGTGAACTCCACACCATACATCGCATGCGGCCCGCCGTGAATATCGAGCGCTAGCGGATACTTCCTCGAAGCATCGAAGTCCGGCGGATAGATCAACCACCCCTCGATGTTCTTGCCATCGAAACTCTTCCACTTCACATGCTCGACCTTCCCCACCGCGCGCCCATCCAGCAGCCCCTTGTTCACCTCCGTCAGCTTCACCTGCCCGCCCGGATTCGCTACCGCGAACGTGACGATATCCTTCGGCGCATCCGGTGCCGACAGCCCCACCGCCACATGATCGTTCTTCGACAGCGAGAACCCATCGATCGAAGCGTACCCGGTCCCATACCGCAGATTCCCCCGCGTCACCGCCACCGCCGGCCCATCCAGCGGGATCTTGTAAAAGTGCGATCGCCCCTCGGTCTCCACCAGCGCAACCAAATTCCGCGACGTCGAATCCCACGCCGGCGCAATCACATTCCGATCCAACTCCTTCGCCAGTTGCCGCAATCCCGAACCATCGGCGTTCATCACATACAGGTTTGTGTTGTGCGACGAGTTCCCCTTGTCCGCAAACCCGCTGAACGCAATGTACCGCCCGTCCGGTGAAACCGACGGATTCAACTCCGTGCCGTTGATCTTCGTGAGTTGCACCGGCGCGCCGCCATCCAGCGGAAACCGCCAAATGTCTTCCGGATACAACGTGTGATCGGCATCGTCCCGCCGCGCCGCATGCAGCACGACGCTCTTGCCATCCGGCATCCACGCCGGCGTTCCGCCATGATCGTAATCGCCCGTTGTGATCTGCCTCGGCGTCCCGCCCGTCGCCGGAATCACGAACAGATGCGAAAATCCCAGCGGCCGCTGCCCGATCCCCGGCACCCCATCGGCCCGCCACTTCAACCGCGTCACGACCACCGCCGGCTCGGCCCACTTCGCCCCCGCCGGCGCCTTCGGCATCTTCACTTTCCAAGCCGGTTCATCCGCCACGCGCGCCAAAAACGCAATCTGCTCCCCGTCCGGCGACCAGCTCATCGCCGTCGGCGCCGCCTCCAGATCGGTCAGCCTCGTCTCCGCCCCCGTGTCCATCCACCGGACGAAAATCTGCGCTTTGCCCGCGCGCGTCGATACATACGCCAACCGCCCGCCATCGGGCGACCACACCGGCAGCGTGTCCTTCTGCTTCCCCGACGTCAGCGGACGATGATCCTTTCCGTTTGCCGCAACAATCGACAGGTTCGAATGATACACATCCTCGAACCGGTCCGGCGTCTCCAGGACATAAACGATCCTTCCGCCATCCGGCGAAATCTTCGGATTCGACGGAACCCGCCAATCGAACACCGTCTCCGTCGTCAGCGGCGGTTTCGCGCCGAACGCCATCGCCGCGGCAAGTACAAGAACCTGTATGCGCATGAAAACAATGATAGTCCGATTCCGCGAAATCGCGCCATGCCAAAGTACGCTCAACTAGATCTGAGTGCCTGACGCGCAGATAGTACGCCCAACTGCATAGTTAGAGCAATTTTAATGTAGTATTATTTGACGCCGTTTCAACAACTTGCAAAAAGTGTTTGTCACTCCTCCACCGAGTGTGCTAATAATATTCGAAGGCGCGGTTGTCGCGCTCGCCGGTCGCTTCCGGCAACTAGGGTCCCAGCGATCCCCAAGTTCAAATCGAAACCAGAAAGTACCTGGAGGTCATTCCATGAATATTCGTCCTCTGTACGACCGCATCGTAGTCAAGCGCGTCGAAGAGCAGGAGCAAGTGCAGGGCGGGATCATCATCCCCGACACTGCCAAAGAAAAGCCGCAGGAAGGCGAAGTTGTCGCTGTTGGCAAAGGCAAGCGCAACGACAAGGGCGAGTTCGCCGCGATGGAACTCGCGGCGGGCGACCGCATCCTGTTCGGCAAATACTCGGGCTCGGACATCAAGCTCGACGGCCAAGAATACCTGATCATGCGCGAAGACGAAGTCCTCGCCGTCATCACCAAGAAGTAACCAGGAGGTCTAAAGACACATGCCAGCTAAGCAGATTGTTTACAGTGAAAATTCCCGCCAGGCGATTCTCCGCGGCGTGAACCAGTTGGCCGATGCGGTGAAAGTCACGCTCGGTCCGAAGGGACGCAACGTCGTCCTCGAAAAGAAGTTCGGCGGCCCGACCATCACCAAGGACGGCGTTACCGTCGCCAAGGAAGTCGAGCTCAGCAACCCCCTCGAGAACATGGGCGCCCAGATGGTGCGCGAAGTCGCTTCGAAGACCTCCGACGTCGCCGGTGACGGCACGACGACCGCCACGATCCTCGCCCAGGCCATCTTCCGCGAAGGCGTGAAGGCTGTCGCCGCCGGTGCGAACCCGATGGCTCTGAAGCGCGGCATCGAAAAGGCCGTCGGCATCCTGAGCGAAGAAGTTCTCAAGATGTCCACCAAGGTCGAAAGCGATGACAAGATCGCCCAGGTCGGCACCATCTCCGCCAACGGCGACACCACCATCGGCAACATCATCGCCGAAGCGATGAAGAAGGTCGGCAAGGACGGCGTCATCACCGTTGAAGAATCGAAGACGATGAACACCGAACTGAACACCGTTGAAGGTATGCAGTTCGACCGCGGCTATCTCTCGCCCTACTTCATCTCCGATCCCGACCGCATGGAAGCCGTGATCGAGGACCCCTACATCCTCATCCACGAAAAGAAGATCTCCAACATGAAGGATCTTCTGCCCTTGCTCGAACAGATCGCCCGCAGCGGCAAGCCCCTCCTCATCATCGCCGAGGAAGTCGAAGGCGAAGCGCTCGCGACCCTCGTCGTCAACAAGCTCCGCGGCACCCTGAACGCCTGCGCCGTTAAGGCCCCCGGCTTCGGTGACCGCCGCAAGGCCATGCTCGAAGACATCGCCATCCTCACCGGCGGCACCTCGATCATGGAAGAGACCGGCATCAAGCTCGAAGGCGTGCAGTTGAAGGACCTCGGCCTCGCCAAGCGCGTCACCGTGGACAAGGACAACACCACGATCATCGACGGCGCCGGCGACGACGCCACCATCGCTGGCCGCATCAAGCAGTTGCGCGCCCAGATCGACGAGACCACCTCGGACTACGACCGTGAGAAGCTGCAAGAGCGCTTGGCGAAACTCGCCGGCGGCGTTGCGGTCATCAAGGTTGGCGCGGCCACCGAGACCGAAATGAAGGAAAAGAAGGCTCGTGTCGAAGACGCGCTGCACGCCACCCGCGCGGCCGTCGAAGAAGGAATCGTCCCCGGCGGCGGCATCGCGCTGCTCCGTGCGTCGAGCGCCCTCAAGGGCCTTAAGGTGGAAGGCGACGAGCAGATCGGCGTCGACATCATCCGCCGCTCGGCCGAAGAGCCCATCCGCCAGATCTCCGGCAACGCGGGCTACGAAGGCTCGATCGTTGTGGAGAAGGTGCGCTCCAACAAGAACGCCAACTATGGCTTCAATGCCGCCACCGGCGACTACGAAGACATGGTTGCCGCTGGCGTCATCGACCCGGCCAAAGTGACCCGTTCGGCCATCCAGAACGCGTCTTCGATCTCGGCTCTCATGCTGACCACCGAAGCCATGATCTGCGAGATCCCCGAAAAGAAGCCGGCTGCTCCGGCTGGCGGCGATCACCACGGTGGCCCCGGCCACATGGACTACTAAACCAGTCTCAAACCCAATCAACAACGGCCACGCGCAAGCGTGGCCGTTTTGCTTTGCTTCGAGCGGACGTAATGGTTGCCTTGACCTCACATTGCAATTCCGGCCTGCCGATACGACCATAGTGGAGACGCGCCAATCGATGCACACATCAGTCCAAACGTTTCGTGGAGTCCAGCAGCGGCTTCTTGATCCGTCGCCGCCGGCGATTCCGATTCTGCACACAGCACGCGGCGCGGTGTTTACCAGACGTTGGGTTGTCGAACTATTGTTGGATTTGGCTGGATACGTGCCATCAGCGAATCTAATCGACACCTGCGCGATCGAGCCCGCTTGCGGTGATGGCGCTTTTCTGGCTCCGATGATCGAACGGCTGCTTGCTTCCTGTGCGGCGCACGGACGAAGCGCGACAGACTGCCAGGACTCGATCCGCGCGTTCGAACTCGACGCGCAGTCGGCCTTCGTCGCAAGGAACGCGGTTATCGATTTGCTGGTTGCCAGCGGCGTAGCGCAGACCGCCGCCACCATTCCTTGGCTATTTTTTCTCTTGGAAGACCACGCGGGCGTTCGTCGCCCAGACGCTAGTCTCCTGTCTTGGATAATTCTTTACAACGGCGCACCTTGTCGAGGATAACGTCTGCGGAGGCCTTCCATGTGAAGGGGGTCGGGGCTCCGTTCCAACCGGCCAGCCA
>VFZW01000256.1 GCA_016871055.1 Acidobacteriota bacterium | reverse complement strand
CTCAAAATCAGGTTCGCATGCGCGACCAGTCCTTCCAAATGCTTGCCTCGCCTACCCCCGTTCAACTCCGCGCTTTTCACCTCCTCGGCGTCACACCCTAACACTTTGTTCCCAGCGCCGCACACCCTCCTCTTCGTCTAACTCGTTTGGAGTGTGTCGATTGCCCCGTTTTGCCAAGGGGAACTTCGGACTAGATAAAGGCAACGCCGCCCGTGAGCCCGCGCCCAGCGTGTAGGCGGCCTCGGCGCTGTCGAAATACTGCATGCGCTCGGCGCGCCACTCGTACATGGCGGCGTCGATTTACTTTTTCCGACATTACACAGCGCCCGTGGAAAGGCGCAACGTCGCCAGGTTCGGATTGATAGCCTGCGCCTGACAATACGCCGCCAGCGCGTCGTCGTCCTGGCCTTCCAGGAAATTGGCTTGGCCGAGTGTGGACAGCAGTTCAGAGAACGTACCGTGCGCGATCATTGGCGCCAGCAATTCTTGCGCCTCCGCGCCGCGATTCAATTACGCCGTCGCGAGGCCGATCAGAACCGCGTTGCCGCAGCTCGGCAGCAGCGATTCAAACGCGCGCAGATGTGCGGCTCGGCGATTGGCGGAAAATTATTCCAACGACGTCACCGGCTCCGCTCAGCGTTGCGATTTGAAACACGCCAGCCCCAGGTTCAGATGCGGCGGCGCCGGTTCCGGCCGCAGCTTCAGCGCGCGTTGATACGCCGATATGGCTTCATCGAATTTCTCGCGTTTCGCCAGCGACTGTGCGTGATTCCGACTGTGCGCGATAGCCTACTCGTAGAGCGGTTGGGCGAGCAGCGATAGGGAATGCAAAGCCAAAATCTTCATCACGTCTCCAACGCCACGAACAACGCTTCCAATATATCTTCGCCGTACTTCCGAGCCTTCTGCGGGCCGATGCCGGGAACTTGTATCAACTCATCCAGGGTCGCTGGCTGGCGAATAAGGAGCTCGGTCAAGGTGCGGTCGTGCAGGATCACATACGGCAGCACATGATTTTTCTTCGCGAAATCGCGCCGCCAGGATTTCATCGACGTTAACTGCGCGTTGCTCACGCCAGCGTCGTAGACGATCCGCCGCGCCGGTTGATCGTCCTTCTGCATCCACTCGGGCAGCCCGTTGCATACGTCGCACTCCCCGCACGTCGACCACGACTTCGGCGATTCGCCAAAGTACTCGCAGATCTGCCTCATGCGGCAGGTATCGTTCTCGACGAACCGTTTGACGGCGTGATACCGCTGCCAGGCCGCGTCTTTGTTGGCCTTGTCTTCGAGCTTGTCGATAAACGACACGAGTACGCCGATGTCGCCGCGGGACCACAAGAGAATGCAGTCCGCGGCAAGCCCATCACGCCCCGCGCGGCCAGCCTCCTGATAATACTGCTCGGGACTCTTCGGCAGCGACAGGTGAATCACCGCGCGCACGTCCGGCTTGTTGATGCCGAGTCCAAACGCGATCGTTCCGACCATGACATCGGCCTCGCCGTTCATCCACTGCTCCTGATGCGTGCGTCGCTTGTCGGCATCGAGTTTGCCGTGATAGTGCAGCGCGCTGACTCCGCGGTCATTCAACATCGCGGCGGTTTCTTCGACTAGTCTGATCGTCGGGCAATACACAATCACCGACTCGCCTTTATGATGCCGGATCGCCCGCAGCAGCAGCTTCTCCTTTTCCTTCTTCGACGATTCGCGCACAAGATAGTTCAGATTCTTGCGGGCGAAGGAAGTGATGAATGTGCGCGGTTCGCGCAACTTTAACTGCGACAAGATATCGTGCCGCACCTTGCGTGTCGCCGACGCCGTGAACGCCGCGATCGGCGCATCGGGAAACCGGTCGCGCAGCAGCGCGAGCTGCCGATACTCCGGACGAAACTCGTGCCCCCATTCGGAAATGCAGTGCGCTTCGTCGACCGCGAAGTACGCCGGATTGCACTGCGACAGCCATTCCACTGTGGAATCGATCGCCAGCCGCTCCGGCGACAAATAGAGCAGCCGCAGTTCGTTGCGAAACAGTTTGCGGAATACGCCTTTGCGTTCCTCTTGTTCTTGCGAGCTGTTGAGCACGGCTGCTTGCACGCCGAGTTGCGCCAACTGCGACGCCTGATCCTGCATCAGGGCGATCAGCGGCGACACGACCACGCACAGCCGTCCGCTGGCGATGGCCGGCATCTGGTAGCACAGCGATTTCCCGCCGCCGGTCGGCATCACGACGGCGACGTCTTGCCCGGCCAAAATGCTTTCGACTATTTCCTGCTGTTTGGGGCGAAAGGTTTCGTAACCCCAATACTCGCGCAGGGTGGCGTGGAGGTCCATCCGGAGCTTCTATGTTCGCAGATCGTGGCCTAGGCGCGCTGTGTTTTCGTGCCGCCGACGATCGTCGACTGCTTGATTTTTTCGATCTCCCGGCGCGCAATGCCCGACCACTGCGAAGCCGGATCGAGCTTCAAGTAGGTCTGCCAGTGTGAGAGCGCCCGCATCATGTCGCCCTGACCCTGGTGCAGCAACGCCAGATTGTAATGGGCATCGGCGTATTGCGGTTGCAGCTTCAGCGCGATGTGATAGTGCTCGTGGGCTTTCTCTGAGTTGTTGCGTTCGTCGTAGAGATTGCCCAGGTTGTAGTGGGCCAGCGCGTAGTTCGGATCCGCGGCGATCGCCCCAGTGTAGTAACGCTCACTTTGCGCCCAGTCGCGCTTGTGGAAGTAGATCGTTCCGAGATTGACGAACGCGCCGGCGGCGTTGGGATTCAACTCGATGGCCTTTGTGTATGCTTCGATCGCTTCGTCGGTCTTTCCGGCCGACTGCTCCAGTTCGAGGCCCTTTTGGAACCAGAAATCCGACTGCTCGCGATTCCGCTGCGGTTCGGGGCGCGCCGCAAGCAGGCGAGGGCCTTCAGTCTTCGCCTCGAAGTCGAATAGCAGTTGGCCGCTCACGGGGTCGAGCCTCTCACCGCGGAACTGCACACCGATCCGCTTGCCATCGGCGAACATCTTGACCTGATCAAGCGGGTTTTGCTCGTCGCCGAGCCGAACCTTGAGCGATTCCACCGATTCACGGATCTTGTTGGCGGGAATCTTCTGCACCCGCAGCGCGTTCAGCGTTCGGAGCGTCCGCATGTGCGAGAAGCCGTACTCTTCCGCTGGAGCGATCAGCCCCTGCTTCTCCCATGTGCGCAGTTGTCTCTCCTCAAGCGCTAGGACGCGGCAGAGTTCTTTGCGAGTCCACGACTGTTGGCCAACAGGAGCCACGTCGGAATGATAACACGCTCTGTTGTGGAGTATATGTGGAAAACAGCTATTTGTTGTGGGTAAGTAGTAGCCCTTAGCCACCGATGTACTTCGCGTAAAGGCTCCGGGCAACACCCGGGTCGGTCGTTCCCTTGATGATCGCCCGGCCGTCCGGGAAGATCGTCATCTCGTAAGGTGTTGGAAAGAAACGAAGTGCGAACTCATTGGCACGTACGGTGGCGATTTTTTCCAGGCGTTCTCGGAGCTCCATAAGGTTGATCGGGTTCCGTCGTTCGTGGATCTGAACGGCGTCGCGACCGCAGAGGGAAATCGGCGCGCGGCGCTCGCCACTCAAATGTGAAAGTTCCCCGGCCGCCCCGCAGGCCGGACAGTCCGGATCCCGCTCTGGCTGATCGATCTGGCGTGTGATGCCGCTCCAAACATCAATTGTAGTAATTCGATGCTTGAATCCGTTCCCGCTAACAAATCGAATCACATCTGCAACCTGTATAGCCGCCACTACAGATGTAATAGAACCCAAGACGCCGTCCGTTTCACAAGTGGGCTGGCCACCGGTGGGTTGTTCTGGGTAGACACACTTTAAGCAAGAAGAGACACCCGGCAGAACCGGCATTGTGATTCCGTAGCTGCCGACGGCCGCTCCGTACACCCATGGCTTCGAGGTGTCCAGACAGTAGTCGTTGATGAGGTATCTGGTTTCGAAATTGTCCGTCGCATCTAGAATGAAATCAGCATCTTCCAATAGTTCTACTACGTTAGAAGTATTTAGATCTGCGATTTGCGGAATCACGCGTACGCTGGAGTTGATCCGGGCGATTGCCTTGGCTGCGGCCGCCGCCTTGGGCATTGCCTCCGCTGCGTCCTGTTCATCAAACAACCACTGTCGCTGCAGGTTGGAGTACTCGACAAAGTCTCTGTCTACAATTGTAGTAGTTCCGATACCCGCACGCGCAAGCGCGGCCGCTTGAAAGGTCCCAAGGGCGCCGCAGCCTACGATTGCGACGTGTGCGGCGAGTAGTTTCTCCTGCCCCGCCTCGCCAATCGGGGGGAACAGGATCTGCCGAGAATATCGCAACCGCTCACTCGTGTGCATCTAGCTCTAGTGTACACGAGAAGCTTCGTGTACACTGGATTCATGCTTAAGAACGTCACATTTTCTGTTGAAAACGAGGTCCTCGAGTCCGCGCGCGAGGCGGCACGCCGTCAAAACTCCACTCTCAACGAATTGGTTCGAAGCTGGATCGCCGACTACGCAAGAGGCAATAAACGTTCACACATCGAGGATCTATTCGAATCGCTTGGGCACCTCAGCGCCGGCGGCCAGAAGTTCACCCGGGAAGAGATGAATGAACGGCGCTAGAGCCTTCTTTGACTCCAATGTCCTGATCTATGCGTTCGACAGCGAAGCTGGTCAGAGGGGTGAGCGAGCCCGCACGTTGCTCGGCATGGCGGCCCGGACGGGTGCAGGAGTTCTCAGCTATCAGGTTTTTCAAGAACTGATTTCGGTCATGCAGAAAAAATACCGCGTCAAGCCTAGCACGGCTGAGATGAAGCAAATCCTGGCAAAGACACGCAAAGATTTCCTTGTGGTCGAATCCTCGGGCGAACTGCTAGCAAGCGCACTCGATTTTCGTGAGCGTTTCAACTTCTCCTGGTACGACTCGTTGATCGTGGCCGCGGCCCGACAAACGGAGTGCGAGGTGTTGGTTTCCGAAGACATGCACGACGGCCTTGATATCGACGGCATGCGTATCATCAACCCCTTCAAAACGCCGGAAGCCGGGCTGAACTAGCCCGGCTTCCGAAGATGGATTCAACTTGCGCCTTAGTGAACGCAGCTGTTGTTTGTTGTCTGGAACACGTTCTTGATCCAGTCGTTGGAGCCGCAGGCCGGGTTTTCATCGCGCATGTCTTTGTCGGCGCTGTTGATCACACGGTTGCCGCGAATCAGGTTGTTGTCGGACGCCGGGTACGGAGCGGGAGTTACACCCGCTCCGAAGATCACGATACCGTTGCGACCCGAGCGGGAGATCGTGTTGCGCTGCACTTCGTTGTCGACCGATCCATGGTCCAGGGCAATGCCGTTGGCCGCGGAGCCTTCGATCTCATTATTTTCGACCTTGTTGTCGGTCGCGTCGTCAACGTAAATCGCGGTGCCGGTGCGGTACGCCGTGAACGTATTCACCGGCGCCTGCGGAAGGTTGATGTCGATAAACCGGTTGTTCTTCACTACATTGCCGGAAGCGCCGCCGATTAAGACACCTATCTGCGAGTTGCGGATGACCAGATTGTGAATCTTCGCATTCATCGCGGGCGGATTCGAGCCGGGGGCACAGAGGCTGATCGCCGTGCCAAAGTTCTTAATCGTGCCGTTCTTTACTTCGAGCCGTTTGACTGCGATGCAACTCGCTTGGGAAGCGGTAATGATACCCGCAAACGCACCGGTACCGGTAAAGGTGAAGCCTTGCAGATCGATCACGATGTTGTCGGCGACAACGCGCAGGCCGGTCGGGTCCGCGGGTGGAACCACCGGAGCGCAGGTCAAATTGGCGGTTAGAACGTACGTCTCGCCCGGGGTGGAAAGAGTCTGGCCGCATGAAGTAATCGGCGTCACCGCAAAGGCGGGCACGCAGCAGGCGGCGGCAAAGAGAAAGTTGCGAATCATTTTCTGAGAGTCCTTTTTGTAGGCTGTTGTGGATTGGTGAGTTGCTTTCGCCTACACCAACTCTTGCGCCAGCCCGAAGAAAAAGTTCTCACTCGCCGCGCAGAATTTCGAGCGGCTTCTGGCCCAGGATCCGGAAGCTCGCCATCCAACCGGCCAGGATCGCAATGAAGGCGCTACCCGCAACCGCCACGAAGTTAGGAGCCCATTCGAATCGGAACTCCGCGTCGAGCACACGCGCCATTAGGACGTTGGTGAACGCCACCGCGAGCAAACTTCCCATCACCCCGGCCACGAGGCCGAGGATGCAAAACTCAACCGAGAAGATCGCCGCGACTTTCGTGCGCGTGGCGCCCAGCGTTTTCAGAATCACCACCTCGCGGACGCGCCGCAAGCGTGAACCAGCTATCGACGACGCGAGAATAATTACTCCCGCCAAAATCGCGAACGCCGAAATGAATCGCACCACCAGCGCGACCTGGTCGATCACCTCCTGCACGCGGTCGAGCACGTCGGCCAGGTTGATCACCGTGATCGCAGGGAACTTTTCGAACGACGCTTTCTGCAACACGGGGATCTGCGCCGGCGCCGCGCGCACCGCTGCGAAATACAACACCGGCACGCTGTCGAGCGCCCCCGGCGAAAACACAAACTCCGCGTTCGAACCCGGCCGCACGCTTTCATTGCGATGCACCGCCACCACGCGCGCCGAAATCCGTTTACCCGACACTTCCCATTCCGTCACCGCGCCCACGCGTAAATCGAGCGCCTTCGCGGCATCGTCGAGGACCGATACAAGCGGCGTCTTCGGATCCGGATTCTGCCACCATGCGCCGTGCAGAATTTCAGACTGCGGCGGCATCGCGCGCGACCAGGTGATCGTCCGCGCACGAAAGAACCTTCGCGACGGGCCTTTCAGTGTCGTCTCATTCATCGCACGCCCGTCGATCAATTTCAAATGTCCCGCCGCAGTGGCAATCACTTCCGGATTTCCCTCGACATCTTTGCGCGCTTTCAAAAACGCGTTGACGTCTTCGCGATCCGTGCTCGTAATGTTGATCAAAAACACGTTCGGCATGCCGGGCGGCGCGCTGGCCGCGATCTGCGATAGCAGCGAATGCTGCAACAAGTAGATCGTCAGCGTGAACATCACTCCGAGACTGAATGCCACCAGAACGGCCTCGGCGTGATTGCCCGGGCGATACAAGTTCGCGAGTCCGTGCCGCGCGAGCGTGGGCAGTCGGAATACCGCGACGCGCGACAATTTGCGCAAGCCGCGCAATAACAGCCACGACAGCCCCAGCAACAACAGCAACGCGCCGATCAATCCGCCGACAAACCAGCCGCCAATCCTCGCGGCGATCTGCAGGTTCGGCGCGTCGATCAGGAACGACGCCATTCCCGCTACACCGAAGCAGATTAGCAGTCCGGCCGCGATCGGCGCGCGCCACTGTTTCCAGCGCTCCTTCAGCGGTGCCGGCACACCTTCCATGTCGCGGCGGAAGATGAGAATCGGGCGAATCTGCCGGATGCTCAACAGCGGCGGCAGCACGAACAACAGCGTCGAAAGAATTGAAAGCCCGAATCCCTCCAGAATCGACATCCACGCAAACTCGACCACCGGCGCAACCGGGAAGAACCGTGCAATCAACAACGGGAACGCTTTTTGTACGATCCCACCGACGGCCAGCCCCGCCGCGCCGCCCGCCATCGCCATCATCATCGCCTGCAGCAAGTAGATTCGCAGGATTTGCGAAGACCGGCCGCCAAGCGACTTCATGATCGCAATCGAATCGAGCTTCTGCTGGAGGTGCGATTGCATTGCCATCGCAACGCCCAACGAGCCGACGACGAGCGCGATCAGGCTGACAAGACTCAGAAAATTCGTCGCGTTGTCGAGCCCGCGAGTAATCAGCGGATGCGTTTGGCGATAGTCGGCGATCACACCGTCGGGGAACGCCTTGATCAACTCGCCGCGCGTCGACTGAATCATCGCATCGGCCTTGAGCGGAGGGAACCGGAACAGGAATCGCTGCGAACTGCGGCTGCCCGGTTGCAGCAGGCCGGCCTTCTCCAGATTTGCGCGGGTGATCATCACGCGCGGTCCAACATTGACGCTGCCCGACATGCGATCGGGCTCATACGTCAGCACTCCAGCGATCACGAACTCCTCGCCGCCGAGCTTCACTCGATCTCCTTGCTTGACCCCGCCCCGCACGAGCAAGTCGTCCGACACCGCGATCGACGCGCCTGCGAGCATCTCGCTCAACGGCCGGTTATCCAGGGTCTTGATCTCGCCATAGAACGGGTACTTCGCCGGCTCGACGGCCTTTACAGCGACCAGCAGCGGCGCGGTCATCGACGGCGCGCTCAGCATCGAAACGGTCTCGGTGATCCAAGTGCGATCGATGCCGCGAGACGCGAACGAATCGAAGAGTTGCTGCTGCTCGGGCGTCGGCAACTCGAAGACGCGCACGGTCATATCGGCGGCCATCAAGGTCCGTGCGTCCTTCAGCAACATCGTTCGAAACGCGCGTGAGAATCCGCGCACGCCGGTCAAGGAGCCGACGCCAACCGCGACCGCGAGAATGACGAAGGCGAACTTCGCCGCCGATGCGCGCGACTCCCGCCAGGCGATGCGCAGCGCCGTTTTGAGCGGGAAGCTATTGCTCATCGGCGATGATGACCCCGTCCCGCATCATAATCCGCCGGTCCGCGCGCGCCGCCAGAGCGGGGTCGTGCGTCACCATCACCAGCGTCGTGCCCTCTTGCTTATTCAGCGTCAGCAACAAATCCAAAACCACGGAACCATTCGCGGTATCCAGATTCCCAGTCGGCTCATCGGCCATCAAGATTGGAGGTTTCAAGACAAACGCGCGCGCTAACGCCACCCGTTGCTGCTCTCCGCCGGAAAGTTGCACAGGGTAGTGATCGCGCCGTTCGGCTAGGCCGACGTTTTCCAAAAGCACTCGGGCTCTCTCGGCCGAGCCGCCGTTGACGCCCGCCAACTCCGCGGGAAGCAAAACGTTCTCTTCCGCCGTCAATGTCGGAATCAACTGATACGACTGGAACACGAAGCCCAACTTTCTAGCGCGCAGGCGAGCCAGCGAGTCTTCGTCGAGTCCCGTGATCTCTTCGCCGTCCAGTTGAATCGAGCCGCTTGACGCGTTGTCCAGCCCCGCGAGCAAACCAAGCAGCGTGCTCTTACCGCTGCCCGACGCGCCCATGATGGCGACGAATTGCCCGCGCGGAACGTCGAAGGAAAGCCCGCGTAGAATGTCGACGGTGTGCGTGGCCGTGGCGATCGATTTGTGCAGATCGCGGACACAGATAGCCGGTTGTGTTTCAGTGTATGCCATAGGATGGAGAGAAGGTGACGCGACAACTACTTCTTACTAGTTTGATGCTTCTTGCGGCCGGATGCGGTACAAAAGTGCCCCCGCCCGCCGAATCCGTGCCGGAACCGTCTACGCCGCCGCGTACGGAAGCGACAGACGATCGCCCGGTGGTGCTTGCTTTTGGTGACAGCCTGTCAGCCGGATATGGCGTCGAGACCGGACTATCGTATCCCGATTTTCTGCAAAAGGAGATTGACGCGAAAGGTTTCAAGTACCGCGTCGTCAACCAGGGTATTAGCGGCGACACCACTAGCGGCGGCCTCGCGCGCCTTTCGCAAGGCCTGGAAACAAAGCCGTATTTAGTGATTCTGGAACTCGGCGGCAACGACGGGTTGCGCGGCCTTCCGCTGACGGTCACGCGCGACAATCTGGACAAGATGACCGCGGCGTTCAAGGAGTCGGGTGCGAAGGTGGTCATAGCCGGTATGACTTTGCCTCGCAATTATGGGGCCGATTACATCAAGGAGTTCGAACAGATCTATCCCGGGCTCGAAAAGAAGCACCGCGTGACGCGCATGCGGTTCCTGCTGGAAGGCGTGGCGATGAACCCCGCGTTGATGCAGCGCGACGAGATCCATCCGAACGCCGAAGGCAACAAGATCGTCGCGCGGAATGTGATGAAGGTGATCGAGCCGCTGCTCAAGAAGTAGGCTTGTACTCGGTTTCTTCGGGCGCATCCGCCGGGCTTTCGAAATCGATGCGATAGCCGTCGGGCGGATCTTAGTCTCGGCTCCAAACAGAAATCGGCCTCTAAGTTTTTGGTAAAGAGGGGGTTAGAGGTTTTGTAAGCGGAATTTTGCCTGACTACGATTCAGCGGTCGGG
>VFZW01000255.1 GCA_016871055.1 Acidobacteriota bacterium | reverse complement strand
TGTATGTAAAGACACTCGATCACTATTACATGACTACATATAGTAGCAATAAATGTGAGTTAAGCGTTGTCACATCAACCACTTGACGGCGAAAGCGGTGATTCAAAGAGGGCTAAGATCCGTCGGGCGCGGAGTGATTGCAGCATTTGATCCCGGCGAGCCGAAGTTCACCCAGCCAGACGTGTTTGGGGTGCTGCGTGGGCTGAAGCGTTCGCTCCCCGACTAGAGTACAAACGCGACAGAGGCCGAGACCTCATTCATGCGAATCCATCCGCCGGGATTTACCAGCCAGTTCGGTTTCGGGTTTACGTACTGACGTGCGTCGATGCGAAACATCCAGTTCTCGGAGAGGCGAAACTTAATGCCGCCGCCGTAGTTCACGCCAAACTTGGTAGTACCACCGCCTTGCGTCGCCGATTGGCCTGGCGGCACGTAATTGTTGAAGTGGAAGCCGCCGGCAGCGAACGGACGCACCTTGGAACCTTCGCGGGTGGCGTAAGCCAAGTAGTCGTAAAAACCTTGGTGGGTCGCCATGCCGGTCCCGGTCGAGCCGGCATCGGCAAACTGCACTAGCTGAGTGCGGTTGTATGCGTAGCCGAACTCATGTCCGAAATGATCGCCCGAATTGGTGGTCATGCGAAAGACCAGGCGAAAGGCGCCTTTCAAACCGTAGTCGTCCTTCCGCGGCGACGAGGCGCTCAGCTTACCCAACCCCGCGTTGAATAGTCGCGTCTGTCCGCCGCCCACCGCCAATTCCAAAGCCTGTCCCGACATCGTCACCGCGGCCGCGGCCAAGAGCAACGCCTTCATCGTATATCCTCCTCGTGGACGATCACCACGTGCACATGGCCGGGGCCGTGCACGCCGCGGACGAGGATCTGCTCGATATCGCCGGTCCGGCTCGGGCCGGTGATAAACACCATTGCACTGGAATCGTCAACGGGGCGCGCGATCATCGAGAGCATCTCATCCAAGCCGCCCAGCATTCGCCGCGACGAAACGACCGCGATGTGCACCGGAGGAAGCAAGGAAATCAGTCGTGACTCCTCGGCGCTCGCGCGAAAGACGATGGTCCCCGTTTCGGCCAGCAAACAGTAGGCGCTTGTTATTCCGACGCCTGCCGACGCGCACGCGTTGCGCAAATCGGCGCCCGTTAGTCCGGATTGCACCACTTCGATTTCCGTCACCCACTGTTCGGCCAGCAACGGATGCGCGGAAGCGACCGCCGTGCGGCCATCCAGCAGTCGCTTCACCGCCGACTGCGTTTCCGCGCGCGAGTGCGTTTCGGTCACCGTGCCGCTCAGTGCCTCCAGCGCCGCCCGGAACGCGGCAATCTTTTCGTCGAGCTTGTAACCGCGGATGCGCAACAACGGTTCGGGCGGGGCAGCGGGCTTGTCGCCAACCTTGCGGCTGATTGCGGCACGCACGCGATTGATAATCTCTTCGCGCGCGCTGCTCATTTCCTTCGCTTCTCCCACCAGTCTCGGAACGATTGCTCCGGCGGCGCCGGAAAATCGCGGACGGCCAGCCAGTCCTTTAACGGGCCCGACGACGCCGGCCACTTCACTTCCCTAACCCACACGCCATCCTTCCTACCCAACCAGCCGAGACCGAAACTGGCCGCGAGCCGGTACAGCCACGGCCGCGTCATCAAACGCGCGAACCACTTCATCGCGCCCGCATCATCGGAACTTTTCTGAGACTCCCGCCGCAGGGCGAGCAGAATCTTCGGAATGTCGATCTTTACCGGGCAGACCTCGGCGCACACACCGCACAAGCTCGACATAAACGGCAGCCACGGGTCTTTCTCTTTCCCCTGAAACTGCGGCGTGATAATCTTGCCGATCGGCCCCGAATACACCCACGGATAACTGTGCCCGCCGACCTTCCGATACACCGGGCAATAATTCAAACACGCGCCGCAGCGGATACATTGCAGCGACTCGCGCTTTTCCTTATCGGCCAGCAGCTTCGTCCGGCCCGCGTCGAGCAATACGACGTAGAACTCTTCCGGTCCATCGCGCTCGTCCTTCCGTCGTGGGCCTGAAAGAATCGACGTGTAGCTCGTCAATGCCTGCCCGGTAGCGCTGCGGCCAAGCAGCGCAAGAAACACGCCGAGGTCGCGGACGCGTGGAATCATTTTCTCAATTCCCGCAATCGCGATCTGAATCTTCGGCGCGGAGCTCGACAATCGTGCATTGCCTTCGTTTTCAACGATCACCACCGCGCCCGAATCGGCGACCAGAAAATTCGCGCCCGTGATGCCGATGCCCGCGGCCAGGAACTTCTCGCGCAAGACGCGCCGCGCCGTCATCGTCTGGTTTTCGATGACATCGTCCTTGGCGATGCCAAGCTTCTCTTCGAACAGCGTCGACACGTCGTAACGCGTCATCTGGAGCGCCGGCGCGACGATATGATAGGGCCGCAATCCGGCGAGCTGAATGATGTATTCGCCAAGATCCGTCTCAACCGTTTCCAACTCGTGTTTGATCAGCCGGTCGTTGAGATGAATCTCCTCGCTGGTCATCGACTTCGATTTGACGATCAGCGACTCGCCTTTCTCCTTGGCGAGCGAGAGGATGAAGTCGGCGGCCTCGGCGCCGTCGCGCGCCCAAATCACTTTGCCGCCGTTCGCTTGCACGGCCGCTTCGAACTGCGTCAGGTAGACGTCGAGGTAGTCGAGTGTGTGCCGTTTCACCGCCGCCGCGCGCGTGCGCAGGTCCTGATACTCGGGTACCTTGCCGCCGCCAATCGCTTTCTTGCGGTGATCCATCAACCGGCCGGTGGCCGTATAAAGCGCCAGCTGCAACTTCGGATCGTCAAGCGTTTCCTGGCGCGTGTTCTCTCTCATCGCGCCGCCAGCACTTCCGCCAGATGAATCGTCTCTACCTTATGCCCGCTGCGAGACAGCGTGCCGCGCAACTGCATCAGACAACTGGAATCGACCGAAACAACATGGGACGCGCCGGTCTTCAGGATCGAGTCGACTTTCGTATTCGCCATGCCACTCGATATCTGCGCAAACTTGACCGAAAACGTGCCACCGAAGCCGCAACATTCTTCGGCCGTGTCCATTTCTATCAGTTCGAGATCCTTCACCTTGCGCAGCAGCCGCCGCGGAACGTCTTTCATGCCGAGTTCGCGCAGCGCGTGGCACGAGTCGTGGTACGTAACCCGCTGCGGAAAGCGCGCGCCGACATCGTCGGTCTGGGCGACATTGAGCAGAAACGTCGAAAATTCGTGCACACGCGGTTCGATTGCATGGACACGTTGGAGCATCTTAGTGTCTCCCGCGAAGATGTCGGCGAAGTGATGCGAGATCATCGACGTGCAACTGCCCGAGGGCACGACGATGTGCTCGGCCCCGTCGAAAACGTCGAGAAAATGGCGCGCGACGGCCCGCGCTTCGTCATGGAATCCGCTGTTAAACGCCGGCTGGCCGCAGCAGGTTTGCTCCTTGCGAAACTCGACGTCATAGCCAAGCCGCTCAAGCACCGCCACCATCGCCACGCCAGCCTTTGGAAACAACTGATCCAGGATACACGTCACGAAAATCGACACGCGGCCGGGCATGAAGACCGAGTATATCACCGGGGCGATTTGCCTCTGAGCTACACAAACCAAACGGCGCGAACCAAGACGAGTGGTCCCAACTCTGGAGATCGCTCCGGCACGAGAGTTGCCACTCGCAATCGAAAGCACGGTTTGTCGTCTCAGCGGCTGACGTTTACTTGCGTCAAGCCTTCTTGAGCAGTAGATAGAGCGTCGCCGTCGACGTACCCTCCTCCGCCGTCTGGAACCCAGCCTCTGCCGCCGCCTGCTTCCACCACGTCGCGCCGCGCGTGCCGCCGTGAGTCAGCATCGGGCCGTAAGCGAACTTGGCCGAAGCGTCGTTGGCGACAAGAATTAACAGGAACTCGCCGCCCGGCTTAACGACGCGGAACGCTTCCGCCAGCGCTTGCTTCGCGCCGTCGCGGCCCACATGATCGACTGCGTACGCGCTGACGATCGCATCGAAACTCGCCGAATCGAACGGCAGTTTACGCATGTCGGCGGTGGCGATCGTCGCGCGATCGGCCACGCCGGCGGCCACCAGGTTCGATAACAACCGGTCTTGCGGCGAGCCCTTTTTACCGAAGTGCTCGTCAAACGACGCCGCAAACAGATCCGACGCAACCAGCGTGGCCTTCGGCCGAGCCTTCAACACCATGATCGACGACCGCCCGGTGCCCGCGCCGATGTCCAATACCCTTCCCTCACCCGACCGCAGGAAGTTCTGTGTCGGAAGCGCCGGCTCGCCGTTCACCGCGAAGCTCCGCACCACGAAAAAGGCCGCGCCGGCCCATAGCGCTAGTACCCCGAAAAACGCCAACAGCCATACGGGCCAACGCCTCGCCCGCCCAATAAGAAACGCCCCCACAGAGGGAACAAACACACTCAGGTGACCGTAGCTCAACCACCAGGGATAACCGTAATCAATTGTTGCCATGTATGGAGTATGCACCAGCCTGCCTGAACACGGCGTGAACGCGCCGTTCAGCCGCCGTTCATCGCGCCTGCGCTATAAAGGTCACATTGCGCATCTTGATTGTAGAGGATGAACCGGGCATTGCGATGCAACTCGCCGAAGCCGCGGCCGCCGCAGGCTACGCCGCCGACTGCGCTAGCGACGGCGAGCAAGCCGATCTTCTCGCGCAAACCGAAACCTACGACGCCGTGATCCTCGATCTCGGCCTGCCGAAAATCGATGGCCTCACCCTGTTGCGCCCGTGGCGCCAGGCCGGTAACGCGACTCCAGTGCTAATTCTCACGGCGCGCGGAAGTTGGCATGAAAAAGCGCAAGGGATCGACGGCGGCGCCGACGACTACGTCGGCAAGCCGTTTCGAATCGAAGAGGTCTTCGCGCGGATTCGCGCGCTCATCCGGCGGGCGAGCGGCAACGTGTCGAGCGAGATCCACCTCGGCGCGGTCGCACTCGACACCGCCACGGCGCGCGTAACGTTGGCCGGCGCTCCCGTGAAGCTGACGAGCCACGAGTTCCGCGTGTTGTCATACCTCATGCACCACGCCCGTCGCGTCGTCACACGGACCGAATTGACCGAACACATCTACGCGCAGAACTTCGACCGGGACTCGAATACGGTGGAGGTCTTCATCGCAAGGCTGAGACGGAAACTCGGGCCGGCTGCGATTGAGACTGTGCGCGGAATCGGCTACCGGATGGGTGGCGCGCGATGCGGTCGCTGCGGTCGCAGTTGATTGTGGCGTCGGTGCTGTGGACCGGCGGACTGCTCTTGCTGATGCACCTGCCGACAGTCCTGTTGCACCATGTGATGCCGCGCTTCAACAGCAAGTACACACATTTGATCGTGCTGGCTGGCCTGCTTTGCATGGCCGCGGGATTCGGAATCGCCGGCAAGAGCCTGCGGCACCTGCGACAGCTTCGTGAATGGGTCGTCGCAGTCCGAAAAGGCGCCGAGCCACGCATTGAGGGCGACTACCCGACAGAGGTGCAGCCGCTCATCGAGAGCCTGAACGAGTTGATCGCCGATCGCGAGAAAGCCGTCGCGCGCGCGCACGCCACCGCCGGTGATCTGGCTCACGGCTTGAAAACGCCGCTGGCGTTACTCAAGAACGCCGACAGCCCCGAGGCGATCGATGAACTCGTTGAGCGAATGAAGCGGCAGGTGGACTATCATCTAGCGCGCCCGAGCGGCGGCATCGGGCGCTGACGGCGCCGTGTGCAGGATCGCACCCTGCGCGGCGGCAATTGTGCGGACGGTGTCGAAGCTATACGCCAATCGCAACTTGGAAATCGTCGAATCGATTCCGCCGGAACTCCAAGGGCGCGTCCGCGCCGAAGGCCTGGAAGAGATCCTCGGCAACGTGCTCGACAACGCCTGCAAGTGGGCCCGAAGTAGGATCGAAATCTCCGCGGCGCCGCGCGGCGCCGTCGTCGAAATCACAATCGACGACGACGGCCCGGGCCTGCCCGAAGCGCAGCGCACGAAGGTTCTCGAACGCGGCGTACGCTTGGATGAAGCGGCGCCCGGATCGGGGCTTGGCTTGGCGATCGTACGCGATCTGGCGGAACTCTACGGCGGTGCGGTGTCCCTTCATGCGTCGGCGAACGGCGGGTTGCGTGTCACGGTCACGCTGTCGGCTGAGTGACTCACTTGCCCGCGTCGATAGCGCTCTGTACCGACTTCCAGAACGCGGTACGTTCTGGCTCAAGTGTTGTACGGGAGACCGGTGTAGGCCATCTGCCGAAACCCGGTATCGCGGCGTTCCTGTGTCCAGAAGTGCGGCGTCGTCGCCTGCCAGGAAGGGTCTTGGGCCAATAGCGCTTGGACCAGGAGTAATAGAGACGTGCGCATTCAGTTAAGTGTACCGCCCCTGCGTCACCCCGCCGATTCCTTCTAAAATAGAGAGAGTGCGTCGTCGCGTATTTCTCAGCCTCGCCCCCGCCCTAGCCGCGCAGCCCACGCGGACCGCCGTCCGCGGCATCCTCCAGCGCGAACCGAAGCACGCTCTCAAAACGCCCGATGGCAAACTAGTCACTCTGCAAGGCGAATCGGACGCGCTCGCCGTGCTCACCGACCCACGAGTGATCGGCCTCGACTTCGAAGCCGAAGGCGCGTTCGACGGCCCGGTATTCGAAATCGCACCCATGCACACCTCGCCGCTTTACATCTACAAGGCCGGCCAGCGTTTGCTTGTGACATACTGGTGCGACGTTTGCGCCATTCGCACCTACTCGCCCGGCTCTTGCTGGTGCTGTCAGGAAGATACCGCCTTCGACCCCCGAGACCGGAAAGACAAGTGAAACTCGTACTCCTCTCCGCCGCACTGCTCCTCTCCATGGAAGACAATCTGAACGCCGCGAACTACGAAGCTCGCACCGCCACCGACGATGGAATCGGCATCGTCCTCCTTCGCGATCAAGCCACCGATACCTCCGTTTCCGTCCTCGTCAACATGGGCAACATCGCCTACAAGATGCTCGTCAAGGGCAAGGACGTATTCTGGTCGCCCTACTCGAAGCTTTCCGAGTTCCGCGCCAAGCCGACGCTGCTCGGCAATCCGTTTCTCGCGCCATGGGCCAACCGGCTCGATCAACACGCCTTCTACGCCAACGGCGCCAAATACAACCTGAACCCCGATCTGAAAAACTATCGGCCTGACGGCAACAACCAGCCGATTCACGGCCTGCTCACCTATTCGAATCAATGGAAGCTCATCGGCATCGGCGCCGACGAAAAGTCGGCTTGGGTCACCAGCCGCATAGAGTTCTTCCGCCAGCCGAAATTGATGGCGCAGTTTCCGTTTGCGCACATCATCGACATGACCTATCGCCTCGCCAACGGCGTCCTTGAAGTCGAAACGGAGATCACGAATCTGTCCTTCGAGGCGATGCCGTTGGTCATCGGTTATCATCCATACTTCCGCCTGCACGACGCCCCGCGCGATGATTGGAACGTCACGCTGCCGGTGAAACAGCACGTCGTGTTGAACAGCACACTCACACCTACCGGCGAGATGAAACCGAATCCTTACAAGGACCCGCACAACTTGAAGGGCTCGCAATTGGACGACGTGTTCACCGGTTTGGTGCGCGACTCCGCGGGCCGCGCCGAATTCTCCGTGCAAGGAAAGCAGCAGAAGCTCTCGGTGCTCTATGGACCGAAGTACAACGTAGCCGTCGTCTACGCGCCCCCGGGCCGCGACTTCATCTGTTTCGAGCCGATGACCGGCATCACGAATTCTATGAATTTAGCCCACGATGGCAAGTACAAAGACCTGCAATCAATCCCGCCCGGCGGCGTCTGGAAAGAGAGTTTTTGGATTAAGCCTTCGGGCTTCTAACAGGCAATGAAACGTTTCGAAAACAGAACTGCCATCGTCACCGGCGGCGCTTCCGGTATCGGTTTGGCTATCTCCACCTTGTTTGCGCGCGAAGGGGCGATCGTCGAGATCATCGATCGCAACGTCGAAGAAATGACGCGCGCTGTCGCGGCGATCTCGGCCGAAGGCGGCACAGTCGCTGCCGAGGCGTGCGACGTCGCCGATCACAAGGCCGTCGATGAAGTGATCGCCAAGATTCACGCGCGGCGCGGCCGCATTCATATCTTGATCAACAACGCCGGCATCGCGCACGTCGGCAACGCGCTCACGACCTCACCCGAAGACTTCGACCGCGTACAGAAAGTCAACGTCTACGGCCCCGCCAACTGCTTGCGCTCGACGCTCAAGTACATGGTCGAAGACGGCGGCGGAGCAATCGTTAATCTCGCGTCTTGCGTCAGCGTGATGGCGATCAACGACCGCTTTGCCTACTCGACCAGCAAAGGCGCGGTGCTCTCGATGACCTACGCCGTCGCCAAGGATTTCCTCGACAAGAACATTCGCTGCAACGCGCTGCTGCCCGGCCGCGTGCACACGCCGTTCGTCGACGGCTTCATCGCCAAAAACCACGCTGGCCGCGAGGCCGAGATGTTCGATAAACTTTCCAAAGCCCAACCGATCGGCCGCATGGCGCAGCCGGAAGAGATCGCCCACGCGGCGCTGTTCCTGTGCTCGGACGAAGCGGGCTTCATCACTGGAACCGGCCTGCCCGTTGACGGCGGCACACTTACGATTCGCTAATCCCATGAAACTCATCCGATTTGGAAACCCCTCTCAAGAAAAACCCGGCCTGCTGTTGAACGACGGCCGCCGCATTGACACCTCCGGCTTTGGTTCCGACTACGACCAGGCGTTCTTCGGCGGTGACGGTCTCGCGCGCCTTGCCGCGTGGGCCGCCGCCAACGCCGCCTCCGCGCCCACCGTTGACGCCGGAGTGCGCCTCGGCCCGCCCGTGGCCAATCCGAGCAAGATCGTCTGTATCGGACTGAACTACTCCGATCACGCCAAGGAGTCCGGCATGGAGCCGCCCAAGGAGCCGATCCTGTTCTTCAAGAGCACAACCTCGCTCGTCGGCCCGAATGACAACGTGCTGATTCCGCGCGGCTCCGAAAAGACCGATTGGGAAGTCGAATTGGCCGTGATCATCGGCAAGAAGGCAAGCTACGTCGACGAAGCCGATGCAAACAACCATGTCGCCGGTTACGCGCTGCATAACGACTACAGCGAGCGCTCGTTCCAATTGGAGCGCGGCGGTCAGTGGGTGAAGGGCAAGAGCTGCGATACGTTCGCGCCGCTTGGGCCATTCGTCGCGACGCCGGACGAAGTCGGCGATCCGCATAACTTGAAATGTTGGTTGAAGGTGAACAGCGTATTGCGCCAGAACTCGTCGACCAACCAGATGATTTTCAAGACGCCGCAGTTGATCAGCTACATCAGCCAGTTCATGACGCTGCTGCCGGGCGACATCATTTCGACCGGCACGCCTCCGGGCGTCGGCTTGGGCTTCAAGCCGCCGATCTTCATGAAGGCGGGCGATGTCGTCGAACTCGGCATCGAAAACCTGGGCGAGTCGCGGCAAGAGGCCGTGCCGTGGTCGCGCGGGTAACGCACCGCTTACTGATCGCGGCGCTGCTCCTGTTGAGCGGCTGCGCTGGGCTTGTCACTTGGCTGCCGATCTATACGTCCCGCTCGCCCGACGGCAAGCGGGACGTTAGCGTTGAGGTACGAAAGCGCTTGGCCGATTGCGCCGTGCGCGTTGTGTTGCATGACCGATGGTGGACGTCAACCCAATTCGGGAGTGGCGAAGACTGCAACATTGCCTTCGCTCATACGGTATGGACCGGTTCGAAGGTCGGGGTCTATGTTGACGGCAGAATCTGCGCCCCAATCAAAGTCGCCTATGACTTTGACGCCAAACGCGATGTTCCCTTCTCCGAGATCGAGGAGGACATGCGCCGGTCTATCATCGCGGACTACGGTGCGACGCAGAAGGAGCTAGAAGAGGTCGGTGGAGATGTGTTTCACTGGGCAAGCAATCGCGGCGAGGATCCAGTAAGGCGTAGCATTGTTTTGTTTCGCGAGCGGTATGCGAAGAAGCGTTAGTTGGCCTTGTAGCAAGGGTGCGTGATCCGCGGCTTGGCGAATCTAACGCCTTGTTCCACGTACACCGTCTTAGTGAAGCAGTATTTCGCGCCGCCCGCTTCGCGTGTGCGTACTGCGTCGAAGACTTGTGTGTACTCGTTCCTATCCCAGCCATTTAGCCCGAAGTTCCCCCGCCGATAAGCAGTAGTTTTCACCGCAAGGCTCTCAGACAGCGTGGGTTGCGCGTTTTTTTGCCTTGTTCTGTATACCCATGTAAAT
>VFZW01000254.1 GCA_016871055.1 Acidobacteriota bacterium | reverse complement strand
CAAAGACGTTATCGCCACCGCCCTCAAACTCCGGGAGCTCGTCATCATCCCTCAACTGGCTTCCGGCTTCGCCACTTCATGATTTCCTGCCAAAAAATGTCAAAATCTTATTGGATAGATACTAATTGACAAGCACTCCGCAACAGCCCAGCCATCCTGATATAGTACGGATGGCGACGGCGGGTGCCGGAGGGGCTGCGATGATTGTCCGATTGGGTCGGCGCAATGTTCTCTTACTTGTTGGCTCGGCCGGACTTGCCGTTTCCCAGGGATTCACCGAGACGGTGCTGAGCAGCGGCGTCGCCGCGAACTTCACGGTCCCGGCCGTAACGAGCCCGACGTTGACGTGTTGCTTCCGAATCGAGGTGCCCGCCGACGCTACGCGCCTGGAATTTCGTGTGACCGGCGTATCGGCGGCAACTCAGTTGGCACTCGCCGTTCGCTTCGGCACGCAGCCGCTGTCGAGCCCATTGACCGCCGATTATCCGGTGATCGTCGGGAACAACACGCTGGTGGTCACGCCCGCATCGACCCCACCGCTGCGGCCCGGGACATATTACGTCGGCGTGGTCGTGGCCGGGTCAACGGCATCGCAAACAGCGGTGATGACGGCTACGGTCACATCAGACAACGCGCCAAGGATCGCGGTAAGCGCGCTTTCACTCAGCTTCGCTTCGGAAGTCAGCGTAAACCCCGCCGCGCAGAATTTTTCGATCCGCAACAGCGGTGGCGGAACCCTGAATTTTCAGGTTGCGAGCACAGCGGCGTGGCTATCGATCAGTCCGTCGTCAGGGTCCTCGACCGGACAAGCCGTAGCGACGCGTGTTTCGGTAAACGTCGCGAATTTGGCTGCCGGAACGCATGACGCCACGCTACGAATTACGGCGCCTGGGATCGCCGGAGCGGCCGCGATCACTGTGCGACTCGTACTGACCTCGCCGTCCCCGCCCACGGTGCGGCCTGTAACCAGTGTGTCGGCGGCTAGCCTCCGAGCGCCAGCCGCACCGGAATCGATCGTGTCCGCATTCGGACAGGACCTCGCAGCGGGCGTTGAAGTAGCGGCCTCGGCGGAGTTGCCGGACACGCTTGGCGGCACCCGAGTCAGCCTGACAGACAGCGCGGGCGTCGAACGCTTTTGCCAACTTTTCTTCGTCGCACCCGGTCAAGTGAATTTCCTGGTCCCGGCGGGTACTACCCTGGGAATGGCGCGCATTCGAATTCGACGTGGTGACCAAATTGCCGGCGAGGGGACATTGCAAATCGACCGCGTCGCGCCGGCGATCTTTACGGCAAATTCGAGCGGCCAGGGCGTGGCGGCAGCGCAGGTGTTGCGAGTTGCCGCCGATGGAACGTAATCACTGAGCCCGATCTTTACGTGCGCGGCGGCGGGAAGCTGCACTCCGTCACCGATCGATCCAACAGAGGTTAGCCAGATTTTCGTGCTTCTCTACGGCACGGGGTTGCGCGGGCGAACGGATCCCGCCGCTGTGAGTGTGACGATTGCAGGCCAGCCAGCCGAAAGTTCAGATGCAGTAGCGCAGGGACAATTTCTCGGCCTAGACCAAATAAACGTCCGCGTCTCGCCGACGCTCGCGGGCCGCGGAACGGTCAACCTCGTCGTAACGATCGATGGCCGCGCGTCTAATACGGTGACGCTTCAATTCGGAGGAGCGGCGCCACCTCCGCCCCCCCGTACCGGCTCGCCTTCCCGCCGTGCCGTCGGGCCGCGTTTACCAGCCTGTCGCTACCGATATGCAATGGACCTACCGCGTTACGTTCCCGCAAAACGTTCGTATCCCGCATAGCCCGATCGTCGAAGCCCCGGATGGGTTGCTCTGCTCGAACGTATTCTGCGGATTGCAGTCGTGGAATGCGGGACAGATTGAATTCAACGTCAACGCAACAAACTTGGTCTCGGAGGGCGGACCCTCAGAGTTGTGGAACGCCGAGATCACCGGCCGGGGAGCCGCGTTCTTCTTCCCGACAACGGGACCGATTCAGATCCGGCGAAGGTATCTCACGGGCACTGCCGCCGGTGTGCAGTTGGAACTGGTGCACTCGCCGGGCGGAGGTTTGCGTTTGGTGCGTCCGCTTTCGCGCCCCCCGCAATCGGCCCTCATATCCGGAATTTTGACTCGCGAAACCGTTACCGTTCCCGCGGGTACATTCGCCAACATCGTGACGACCGAGACGCTGCTGACGGGTGACGTGGGCTCCGGGTTTACAGGTACCTACCGGACCGAGGTGAAGTTAGCGCCGTATACCGGAATCGTGCGAGCGGTGATGCGAGATCCGGGCGGACAAGTCCTCTACACGATGGAACTGATTCGCTTCTCCGCGCCGTCACCGCTGCCACCGCCTCAGTTCCGCATTTCGAACCTGAAGTTCGAGACGGCCTCGTTCAACCAGGCGTCCAATTCCACCCAGTTGCCGCTGGAGTTCGATTTTGAA
This sequence comes from Acidobacteriota bacterium, assembly GCA_016871055.1. Lineage (GTDB taxonomy): Bacteria > Acidobacteriota > Terriglobia > Bryobacterales > Bryobacteraceae. Next base: position 7,815 of record VFZW01000254.1, on the reverse strand, counting down.
GATCCGGGTGGCAACGTGGCAACGGCGCAACTTACCATCAGTTCGAACCTCGACGATGCGGTCGCCGGAGGCAGTACGCTTCGCGCCGAAGGCGTCACGGCGAGCCAGACCAGCGGACGAATGAAAATTACCGCGGGATTCCCGCTACTACGACTCATTTCGGGGCGGACTTATGTTTTCACCTTTGTTCTGCGCACCGAAGCGGGATACGAAAGTAATCCCTTGAGCGGTACGTTTCGCGCACCCTGATAGCGCGTTCCTAAAACCCATATCGCAACGTAAACTGCATCACCCGGGAAGGCGTGTAGGTGTCGGCGTATTTGCCGAAGGTGCTCGCCGTCCCGATGCTTAAGAACAGACTCTTCGGATCGAACCGAGCGGTGTTGGTGACGTTGAACACTTCCCAGCGAAATTGAATGGTGTGGCCCTCTCGGCGCGGCACGGCGAACGATTTGGCGAGATTGAGATCGGCATTGAAATTGCCATCGCCGCGGATGCCATTGCGCGGCCCGACCAAGCCTGGAAGAGAAAACGTAAATGCGTTGTAGGCCTCGACCGGATCCTTGAAAATGTTCGGACCGGAGACGCCGCCGGGCGGCGCGGGAGCGTTGCGGCTGCTGCGATCGCGGAACGGCAGTCCGTTCGGCGTGGCGTAACCGGGCAGATTCCAATTCGTCGGATAATTGCGGCCATTGCTGGCCGACACCGGCAGGCCGCTCGACAGGCGCATTAAGCCGCCGAGTTGAAACCCCTTCCAAAGGCCGAAGACCCAGTTGGCGTTGAACTGGTGGAGCGCGTCGTAGTCGGAAACGCCGCGCGCCTGCGCGCGGTTCCATGCGTTGAGGATCGTTCCGTCGGAGGCCTGCGACGACTCGGGCCGCGAGCCGAGGTCGATCGATTTGGACAGCGTGTAATTGAACTGGACCTGATCGCCGTTGGACCGCGACTTGCGAATCGAAACCTGCATGGCGTGGTAGTTTCCGTTTCCATTGGAGCGCAGCGCGCCGAGGAACGAATACTGCTCGTTGAAGAACGCGTATTTGCCAAACTTGCCGCAGGCGGGCTGACACGTCACGTCGATGTTGTAGAGAGCGCTGACGAAGTCGGGTGAGTTCACAAGAAAACGTTGATAGACGCGCTGAGTGGCCGAGAGCGCCGCGTTGGCGGCGCCGGGAAAGAGATTTTCGAAATAGGGAATGCGTTGCACTTGCGCGGCCGGTGTATTCGCGAGCGCCAAACGCGCGAGCTGTTGGGCCGCTTCGAAGTAGGTCGCGCCCGAGGCCGGGTCGCGGAGATTGGTTGGCTGTGCCATGTCTTCGTAGAGCAACGACCGCCGGCTCAACCGCTGGACATAGGAGGTCTCGGCGTACCAGCCCTTCGGCAGTTCGCGGCCGATGGTGAGATTGGCGTTCATGGTGTAGGGCGCGCGCAGTTGGTCGTCGATGGCGGTGTTGATGTCGAACAGCTTCGGCGCGGCTTGCGGGAATCCGGCGCGCGGAGGAGGCAGCAGCAGAGAAGCGGGAATCGTATTCAGTCCGGTCAAGCGCGGCGCGGTGGAGGCGGTCAACACAGCGCTGGGATTGGAGATATTCGAATTCAGGCCGAGAGCATAGGCGTCGAAGTTTTGAATGAGACCGGCGCCGACCAGGTCGTAGTACATACCCCATCCGGCGCGCACGACATACTTGCCCTTCGACCACGCGGCGCCAAGGCGCGGCGACAGATTCCGCTTGTGAAACGGATACAACGGGCGGCCCCCGGGCTGTTCGGCCAGCAGGTATTCAACCGGCGCGACGAGAGACTGCGGAAAGCCGTTGTCGGCGAGCGCGGCGCGCTGTGCGAAGAAATCGCCCAGCGGCACGCGTGTATTTGTCTGTGTGCCGGACGCTTCGTGAATCGGCGGCATCAGGGACCACCGCAAGCCCGCGGTGACGGTAAGCGTCTTCAAGACGCGATAGGTGTCCTGCAGGTACAACTCGTACTCTTCGGCGTCGAAGCGCCGCCGCACGGGATCGCCTTGCGCGATCGCCTGTCCGGTCTTGGTGTAGTTGTAATGCGCCGTTCCCTGGCTGACGATGCCCAATAGCACCATCGCCGCATCGCGGAACTGCGCTTGACTGCCGCGCGCCATGTCGGCGAAGCGGTTGTTCAACACGGCGCCGCTATCGGCCAGCCACAACGGGTTCACCGTGGCTTCGTGAAATGCGTTCGAGTAGTCGGTGCGTGAGTTGCGAATGAAACGGAGCGTCGCACCGAACTTCAAGTCGTGGCTCTTGCGCTCCCAAGTGGTATCGGAGGAGAACGAGTGCGAGGGAGTCTTGCGAATGAACGGGCGGTAGTCGCCTTCGGGAGGTTCGAGATTGCGGAAGTAGACGAAGGGCTGCAGGCTGACGCCGGTGTCTTCGTTCGATACACGCGTGAGGCCGTAGCGAAAGCTCGTCACAATCGCACTCTTAATGATGCCGTTCCAGCCAAGTGCGATGCCTTTGCTCGAATCGAGATTCGAATTCGACGGCGGCTGGCCGGGGAAGTACGGAATGTCGGTAGAACGATCTCGCTGCAAATTTCCGCGCGCGAAAAGCGTGTGATTGCCACGCACGTAATCGAGCCGCGTCATGTACGACTGCCAGTGCAGACCGACCGGCGCGTTGAACCGGAAGCCGGAGGTATTCAGCCCGTCGCCCTGCGAAGTGTCGTTCGGCAAGGGGTAGCTATTCAGAATTCGCACCGAGGCCGGGTTCGCGCCGATTCCGAGCGGATCGACCATGGTCCGCACTTGCGAGGGCGTGACCGTGGCAATCGACCGGTCGGTGCGCAGGTACTTCAGTTCGCCGTTGCGGAACGACTCGGTGGGCACGCGGTTCACGGTCGAATCCTCGCGCCGGTCGTGGCGTGCTTCGTAGTTGCCGAAGAAGAATAGTTTGTCCTTGCGCACCGGCCCGCCGATTGACGCACCGTAGATGTTGCGGTTCAACTTCGCGACGGGAAGGCCGGATTGATTGTTAAAAAAGGAGTTTGCGTTAGTCGCGCGATTGCGGAGGAAGTAGTAGGCACTGGCGTGCGGCGCGTTGGATCCGGACTTCGAAACGAGCGAGATCTGCGCGCCGGACGAGCGGCCGAGATCCGCATTGGCGCCGGTTGTAACGACGCGAAACTCTTCGACAGTATCGAGCGAAACGCGGAACGCGGCGGAGAAAGAGGCGCGTTCGTCCTGATCGTTGAAGTCGACGCCGTCGAGCGTGATGTTGGTTTGGTCCGACTTGCCACCGTTGACGTTGCCGGAGCGGTAGTTCGAGCGGTCGTTATCGCCGTAGTGGGTCACGCCTGGTTGTAGGGCGAGCAGACCGACTATGTTTCGGCCTTCGAAGGGAAGTTGCAGGATCGGCTTGGAGGTGAAGTTATTGCCCATCGTCGCGTCGATCGTGTTGACGGGCGTGACGGCGGCGTCGACGGTGACGGCAGTCGCGGTCGATTCCAGGGAAAACTGCAAGTTCATCTCCGCCGGCGAGGCCACCAGCACGCGTACACTTTTCACAGATTGAGCGGAAAAGCCCTTCGCCGCCGCGGACAATTCATACGTTCCCGGTGTGAGCTGCGCGAAGGAATACGCGCCTTCGGCGTTGGTTACCGCCGAACGCTTCGCATTTGTCGCGGTGTTGTTGACTTGGATCGACGCGCCCGGCACGGCGGCGCCGGAGGGATCGGTGACGACTCCGGACAAGGACGATAGCGCCTGCGCGTAGACCAGCGCAGGCGCTATCAGGCCGAAGGTTGCGATGCGCACCTAAAAATTGTATCGAACCGAGAACTGCATCACCCTCGGCAGCGTGAACGTATCGGTGTACTTACCGAAACTTCCCGTCGTGCCGAGGCTGATGCTGGTGAAGAACGGATCGAAGCGCGTCGAATTAGTGACGTTGAAGACATCCCAACGGACCATCGCTTTGTGATTCTCGCTCCAAGGCATGGTGAAGCTCTTGGTCACATTCGTGTCGATGTTGAAGTTGCCGTCGCCGCGAATCGTGTTGCGGCTGCCGGTTTGGCCAGGCAGCGTGAAGTCCCACGAGGATAGAGCGGCAACGGGGTTTTGGAAGATGTTCGGCCCCGATGTGCCGGTCGCGACGGGCGCCGCGCCATTCTTATTGGTGCCATCGGCAAACGGCACGCCGGTCGGTGTTGCGTAACCGGTAGCGTTCCAATTCGTCGGATAGTTGCGGCCGATGCCGGCCGATGTCGGCAGTCCCGACTGCAAGCGGAACAGTCCGCCCAACTGCCAGCCGCCGTACTGCTTGCCTCTGGCGAACGGCAGGTTGTAAACAGCATTGCCGTTGAATTGGTGGCGCGAGTCGAAGTCGGACACGGCTCGGAACTGGGAACGATTCCAGGAGTTGATAATCGTGCCATTCGAGGCCGTCGAACTTTCCGGACGCGATCCGAGATCGATCGACTTGCCCCAGGTGTAGTTGAAATGAATTTGATCGCCGTTGGAGAACTGCTTACGCACCGACCACTGCAGCTGTGGAAGCTGCCGTAGCCCACGCTGCGCAGCGCGCGCAGAAAGCTGTATTGGCGGTTGTAGTAGGCAAACGGTCCGAACTTCGAACAGCTCGGGCGGCAGTTGACATCGACGGTCCATAGGGCGTTGGTTGTGTCCGGGCCGTTGGCGTCGAAGACTTGATAGATTCGTTGTGTCGCCGACAAGGTAGCGTTCGCGGCGCCCGGGAATAGATTTTCCCAGTAGGGGATGCGCTGGACATTGGCCACCGGGGTGCGGGCGCGCGAGAGTTGCATGAGCTGCGTCGCGGCCTCAAAGTACGTCACGCCGGTCGCCGAGTCACGGAGATTCGTCGGTTGCGAGATGTCTTCGTAGATCAAAGAGCGGCGAGATTCGCGGCCCACATACGACGCCTCGACGAACCATCCGTTCTTGAACTCGCGGCCGAGCGACAGATTGAAGTTTATCGTGTAAGGCATGTTGATGCTGTCTTCAATCGAGGTCGCGATGTCTTGGATATTTGGCGCGGTCTGAGGGAAGCCGGTGGCGGGCGGAGGCAACGTGAGAGAAGCCGGGATCGAATTCACGTTGGTAAAACGCGGCGCCGTCGCCAGGGTTTGTGTACCGGAAGAGTTCGTGAGATTCGACGACAGGCCTAGCGCGACGCCATCGTAGGTCGTAAGCAGGCCGCTGCCGAGCAGATCGTAGTACATGCCCCAGCCGGCGCGGATCACCGAGCGTCCCGGCGCGCCGAACAGGAATCGGCCGATGTTTGACTCCGCTCGCGGCGAATACGCCAAGGCGGCGCGCGGCGCGAAGTTCTTTTTGTGGAAGGCGTAGAGATCGCGGCCGCCTTGTTCTTTCAACACGTACTGCACGGGCGGCACTTGAGACTGCGGCAATCCGGCGTCGGCCAGCGCCGCTCGCTGCGCGAAGAATTGGCTCAATGGAAAACTTGTCGAAGTCTGCACGCCGTTGGCTTCGTGAATCAGAGGCATCAGCATGTACCGGAGACCAATCGTCGCAGTCAACGACTTGGTCACCTTCCAAGTGTCCTGCGCGTACAGCTCGAACTCGTTATTGTCGAAGCGGCGCGCAACGCCGGTGCCAGGAGGCAGCGGTTTGCCCGTCTTGTCGTAGTTGTAATAGGCGTTGACCTGGGTGATCGAACCGAGAGTCGCCATGGTGGCGTCGCGGAAGGCGGTGCGGAAGGTAGTGTTCAGGTCGGTGATGGGATTGCTGATATCGGCGCCAGTGTTGAGCATCCAGCTGGAGTTGATACTCGCGTCGTTAAACGACTTGGCGTAGTTGATCCGGCTGTTGCGCACCAGACGCACGATGCCGCCGAACTTCCATTCGTGTTTGCTTCGCATCCAGGTGAGATCGTCGGAAAACGTGTGGACCGGGGTGAGGCGGATAAAGGGCCGCGTCGTGCCGAAGCGGTCGGCGATGCTCCGGAAACTCACGAAGGGGAGCAACGATACGCCGCTGTTTTCGGTGCTGACGCGCGTCATGCCATAGCGGAAGTTATTCACCTTCGTCGCCGAGAGGACGGAGTTCAGGCCGATGGCCAACCCGCGACTGCCGCTGAGGATCGTGTCGTTGGGAGCGAGTCCCGGGAACTGCGGGGCGGTCGTGCTCTTGTCGTCCTGCAACTGGCCGCGCACGAAGAGTTGGTGATTCGAATTGCGATCGATGACGTAATCGAGCCGGGACATGTACGTCTTGTAGTGCAGCCCGATCGGGGCGTTGAAGCGGAAGCCTGAAGTATTCAGTCCGTCGCCAGTCCCGCCGTCATTCGGAAGCGGATATGACGACAAGTGGGCCAGTGCCGCTTGCGATGCGCCGATACCTAATGGATCGATGCGCGTTCGAACTTCCTGCGGCGAAAGAGCGGCGACGGAGCGATCGGTCCGCAAATATCGGACCTCGCCACGGCGGAGCGACTCGGTGGGCACTACCCGGAGAATACTGTCTTCGCGGCGATCCTGGCGGCCTTCGAAATTGCCGAAGTAGAATAGCTTGTTCTTGACGGCCGGGCCGCCAACCGTTCCGCCGTAGATATTTCGATTCAGCTTCGCCAGCGGAATCTTGTTTTGATTATTGAAGAAACTATTGGCGTTGGTGGCCTTGTTGCGGAGGAAGTGATAAAGCGAACCGTGCAATTGGTTGGTGCCGCTGCGCGAGGCGAGCGTGATCTGCGCGCCAGAGGACCGGCCGAACTCGGCTCCAACACCGGTCGTTACGATGCGGAACTCCTGTACGGCGTCGAGCGACAGACGCAGTGCCGCCGTAAAGGAGATGCGGTCCTGTTGATCATTCACGTCGACGCCGTCGAGCGTGATGTTGGCCTGGTCGGCCTTGCCGCCGTTGACGTTGCCCGAGCGGTAGCTGTTGCCGTTCTCTCCGTAGTAGGTGACGCCGGGTTGGAGCGAGAGCAGGCCTATGATGTTGCGGCCTTCCATCGGCAGTTCGAGGATTGCCTTTTGGCCAAAGCTATTGCCGATTGACGCGTCCTGCGTATTGACCTGCGGAGTGCGCGCCTCGACGCTTACCACCTCGGTGACCGCGCCGATTTCAAGCTGAACGTTTTGCGTGACCGGCGTGGCGATCTTCAACTGCAGGTCGTTAAACGTACGTGCCGAGAACCCGTTCGCCCTTACCGTCAGCGAGTAGCGTCCGGGCGCCAGTTGAGGAAACGAATACACGCCGTCGGCGTTCGTTGTCCCGGAGCGCTTCGCGTTGGTATCGAGATTGGATATCTCAACGGTAGCGGCGCCGATCGCGGCACCCAATGGATCGGAGACAGTACCCGTCAACGAGGTGACCGCTTGCGCGAACGCAGCGGCACCAATTAACAAAACAGAGAAAAATTGTTTGATCACGACAACCCCCAATCGGTGGTGGAAATGCCCTCAGTGTCCGATTCCAGAACGGCACGGAGAAGGCTTCTGGGGCGAGCTGAGAAAAATATGGGGCGAGACGGCTGAAACGCAAGCGCGGAAATTGACACAATGCTTTCGAGATGTTGTCCGCACTGAAGATTCCGAAGCTGCGCGCGCCGTCGATGGCCGTGCTGGGCGCATTCGCGTTTTATGCCATCTGGGCTGGGTATCACTTTCAGGAGATCTCCGACGCCAACCAAAGGGAACTCGGGCATGCGGCTGAGGTGCTGGATGAAACGATCAACACGGCGCGCGAGAACCTCGAGAAACTCGACCCTAGTGTCCTGTCTCATATAACTATGTACATATAGGCAGAGTTGCCTCATACTGGGTCATGTTCACCCCAGCAGCTCCCTTGGCGGTAGAAGCGAGCCA
>VFZW01000253.1 GCA_016871055.1 Acidobacteriota bacterium | reverse complement strand
GCTTGCCCGCGGGTTGCCACCACACCCATTCCGGCTTCGGCGGCGCGCCGCTCCATTCCACTTCGATGTTGCGCGCGGGCTCCATCTCCTGACGATTCCCGGTGCCTTTGTAGAAGACCACCTCGCCCAAAATGTCGTTGACGATCAAATCCAACTTCCCGTCGAGATCCCAATCGGCAACGGTCGGATTGGCATATCCCCACTTGGCTTCCGCCGGGCCTTGCACCGATTTGTTCGCGCCGGCCACGCGCCGGATCGGCTTGCCGCCAACAGTCAGATAACCGCGATCTTCAAACGCCGCCTGTGTCTTCGTGCCGGTGTTTTCGAACCACTGAATGTAGCCCGCCGAGTTGCCCGCAACCAGATCCAGCGTGCCATCGCCATTCCAATCCACCGCAACGGGCCGCGACAGACTGCCGCTCTTCACGAACGGATCCATCTGCTCCAAATACTTCGGCGCCGCCCAGCGCGGCTTCTCGCCAAAGGGCGCTTCATTGAGCACAAGCGTCACGACGCCGCCTTCTTCGCCGATCAACAGCGAGGAACGCCCGTCCTTATGCCACTCCACTACGCGCGGCTGAATCATCTCCAAATCCATACGGAAAGGCAGTTGCTCGCTCTTGGTGAGATCCGCGCGATCGTGCAACGTGATGAAGTCGAGGAAACTGCCGAGCAGAAGATCGGCTGCGCCATTACGCCACTTGAAAAGCTGCGGCGCCGGAGAGCCATAACTGTCAACGGGAAGCCTCTCCGGCTTGGCGTAGACAGGCTCGGCATTCGCCCCGGTGTTCTTCCAAAAGTACACGTAGCCGTGCAGCGGCCCGCGCAGCCAGCGGCCTTGCGAGTCGAAGGCGTCGTCCCAGCCATAGTCGCGCCAGTCGGAGACGCCGTTCAACAAATCGATCTTCCCGTCGCCATCCCAGTCCGTCGGAATCCAAACGTCGTCGCGGCCGACGTGATACTCGCGCGTGAGATTGAACTTGCGCGGCTGCGTGAACGCATTGCGGCGAATATCGGCGAACCAGCGGCCACCCGCCGCGGTCGCATCGATGCGCCCATCGCCATCCACATCGCCAAGCGCAAGATCCTTCAGCGCCGGCTCAAGAAAAACCGCGCGATCGAAGAGCGGCTCGGCCTGCGTGCCGATGTTACGGAAGAAATAGGTGCCGTTATACGGGCGGTCGGGCGACGCAACAATCAGGTCCATATCGCCGTCGTTGTCCCAGTCGAGCGCGACCGCGTGCGAATACAACCCGACCGAGAGTTTGCCGCGAACGCCAACGCGGCCGAAGGTCACGCGATCCCCGCTGCCCACCATCGCGGGCGCGGCTAACCGCTCCGTCTCGCCCATTCGAACGTTGTCCCACGTAGCGGTGTAGCGCGCCGAACCGGTCGAGATAAAGTGCAGCCACGCGGTCGGGCGGCGATAGTCGACTTTCACCGGCACAAGCGCCTTCGACGGCTCTTCGTACAACCGCAGCGAGTCCGGCGAAAAGCCTTGCCGGATCGGAATCTCGACACGCGCCGGTACGCCCACCGGCACACTCAATTCGATCACCGTCGACTGGCGGTTCTTGTCGGCGGCAGCCAGCGCGAGCACCGCAAAGAAAAGCAGGCTTCGCATTCGTTACTCGAGCGGCAGCGCCGGATCGGGCCCGGCGTCGGTGGGCGTCGTGATGGTACGGATGATCTTGCGCTGCGCAACGTCGATGACATGGATCTTGCCCTGCGCCTGCACACCGGAGAACGCAAACTTTCCGTCCTTCGACATCGTGAGCGAAAGCGGTTGCCCGCCCAGCGGAATCCTCGCCAGTTCCTTCTTCGACTTGGCATCGGCGAAACCAACGCCCTCGCCTTTTTCACCCAGCGAATAGACAAGGGTTTTTCCATCGGGCGTGATGGCGACTCGATTCGGATACGTCGACGTCTTGATCTCTCCAACGACCTTGTCCTTCGCAGTATCGATGAGCGAGATCTTATCGCTCTGCGCGTTCGTCAGATAGATGGTCTTCCCGTCCGGCGCGAGCACGCCGCCTTGCGGATACTTGCCGGTTTCGATCAACTTCATCTTCCCGGTTTCAATCTCAATCACCGCAACCGCGCCGCTATTGGTGTTCGACACATACGCCTTCGTACCGCTAGCGTTGAACAGAACCATGTGCGGCGACTTGCCCTTCACATCGAACTTGCGAACGACCTTGCGTTCCTTCGGATCGACAAGCAGAAGCCCATCGGGATTCTCGATCGTCACCACCATCAAACCGGTCTTCGGATGAATCGCCATGCCGTGCGGCCGCCGGTACTCGCCGAGATCGATCACGCCGGACTTCGTTCGCGTCGCCGCATCAATGATCGAAATCGTGTTTCCGCCCTTGCCCGCGTACTGCATCCAGAGGATGCCGTTATCGGTGACGTAGAGCGACTTGCCGTCGAGAGAACGGACAATTTCGTGCGGATAGGTTCCGACTTTTACTTCGCTGGTACGCTCGCCCGCGGGCGAGTAAAAGCCGACCTTGCCGGCGATCTTCTCGACAACGGCGACATGTGGTTGGGCGGCAAGTGCCGCACTGAAAAGGAGTAGAGCGCGCATTTCACCAGCCATCATAACTTGCTATGGCAGTTGAAAGTACGCGTCCGCGTTTGAGTAACAAATGTTGCGGACCATTCCGCCAACCAGCTCCACGTTGCGCGGTAGTTCACCCTTCTCGATATCGGCGCCGAGCATATTGCACAGCGTCCGCCGGAAGTATTCGTGCCGCGGGTAGGAGAGGAACGACCGCGAGTCGGTCAGCATGCCGACGAAGCGCGACAGCAGTCCGCAGTTCGAGAGCGCGTTGATCTGCCACTCCATCGCCTCTTTCTGATCGAGGAACCACCAGCCGCTGCCGAATTGGATCTTGCCCGGCGTCGTTCCGTCCTGGAAATTTCCGATGACGGTCGCGAACGCGTAGTTATCGGCCGGATTCAAGTTGTACAGAATCATCTTCGGCAGCCGGCCCTCTTGATCGAGCTGATCCATATAGCGCGCGACATTGTCGATCTGCGGCCAGTCGCCGATCGAATCGAATCCTGTATCGGGCCCGACTTGCCGGAACATCCGCGTGTTGTTCGATCGCCGCGCGCCAAGATGCAACTGTTTGGTCCATCCCTTCGCCGCGTCGAGCCGCCCGAAGTGCAGCATCAGGTAACTCGCAAATTGCGCGTGTTCGTGTGGATCGGCGGCGTGGTGATTGCGCGCGCGATCAAAGATATTGGCCGCGTCTTCATGACTGCACGGCTCGCTAAACGCCGAGTTGAGCCCGTGGTCGGATATGCGCGAACCCATCGTGTGGAAGTAGTCGTGCCGATTCGACAGCGCATCCAGAAAGGCGTTAAAGTTGCGGATCTCGATATTGGCCGCGGCTTCCAACTTCGCGGTCCAAGCATTAAAATTCGCGGGATCGTGAACGGTAAGCGCTTTGTCGGGACGATACGCGGGAAGGACTTTCGTCGCCAAGCCGGAAGCCGCGATCGCCTTGTGATAACCGAGATCGTCGATCGGATCATCCGTGGTGCAAAGCGCCCGAACTTTGAACTTGCCCAAAATGTCATGCGCGCGCAGACCGGGCAACTGCTCGTTCGCGCGATCCCAAATCGACTTCGCGCTCGCGCCGTCGAGGATATCCTCGATGCCGAAGTAGCGGCTTAACTCCAGATGCGTCCAGTGATAGAGCGGATTGCGCAGCGTATACGGCACAGTCTTCGCCCAAGCCTCGAACTTCTCGAACGGAGTTGCGTTGCCGGTAACAAAAGGCTCGGCGACGCCGTTTGCCCGCATCGCACGCCACTTGTAGTGATCGCCTTCGAGCCAAATCTCGAACAGATTCTTGAATTCGCGATTCTCGGCGACATCCTTCGGCGGCAAATGGCAGTGGTAATCGAGAATGGGCTCGTCTTTCGCGAAGCCGTGATAGAGTTCGCGCGCGGCGGCCGATTGCAGCAGAAAGTCGTCGTGAATAAAAGGCATGTCGAAACTTCTATTTTAGCCTTTGACGGCGCGCGGCTCTTCGCGCTCAATCGTCTCGCGCGTTTCCGGTGTGCGGCCCTGATCGTTCGTATCGGCGATCCATTTGTCGAGGCGCTTCGACAAACGATCCAGCGTCTTCTTATGTTCCGGCTTCGCCGCGAGGTTGTTAACTTCGTGCGGATCGGCTTGATGATCGTACAACTCGAACTCGGGCCGCGAAGGCGCCCACCAGCGGGCCTGCAAGTCGTTCAACTTGCCCTGCTTGCCGAGGTCTTCCAGCACCGTCAACGTCGGGTAGCTGGTCTTGATGTATTGGTTGAACTGCGCGTAGGAGCGGTCCGGATAGAAGTTATGAATCAGCTTGTAACGCGCATCGCGAACCGCGCGGATTCGATCGACGGTCATGTCGCAGCGATCGCGTGCGGTGAAAATTTCGGTGCGCGGCTTCGCCTTGCCGAACAGCGATTGGCCGTGGAACAACTTCGGATGTTCGATGCCGGCCGCATCGAGCGTGGTCGCGGTGATATCGAGCGAGATGACCGGATCCTTGCGAACCGTGCCCGCTTTCACTCGATCGGGCCACCGAACCAAAAGGGGCACATGCGTACCGGGATCGTAAAGCCACTGTTTGCCGCGCAACAGACACCGCCCGTTATCGCCGAAGACGAAGATCACCGTGTTTTCGAGCAGGCCGTCTTTCTTGAGATTCTCCATGACCTGCCCAACTTGCGTGTCCCAATAGTTGACCGCGTCGAAGTAGTTGGCCACTTCGTCGCGAACCGTTGGATGGTCAGGATAGTAGGGCGGCAGTTCGACCCTTGCCGGATCGACGAGCGATTTCTGCTTACGCGCCAGCGGCCAAATCGGCCCCTTGTGCGGCGCGGTGAAGTTGATCTGGGCGTAGAACGGCTGGCCCTTGGCGCGTTGATTCCAGTGCGTGCCGTCGAACGGCTTGTCGTGTTCAAAATTGAAATCGGTCTTGCCGCTCGCTCGCAGGCCGCCGCCCATGTCGGTCACGTTGGCGGTAAAGTAGCCGGCGTCATGCAAGCGGTGCGAAACAAGCCGGACTCCCTCGGGCAGCTTGTAGCCATCCTTGCGATGGCTGCGGTGATTGTGCGCGCCGGTCGTCGTTTGATAAACGCCGGTATTCCACCCCGAGCGGCTCGGCGAGCAAACCGGCGCGGTCGTGAAGCAGTGCGTGAAACGCGCGCCTTCGGCCGCGATGCGATCGACATTCGGTGTCGAAACCAGCTTGTGACCGTAGCAGCGGAGTTGCGGTCCAAGATCATCGCCGAGGATCCACAAGATGTTCGGCCTGTCCTGTTTGTTCTGTGCGCGGAGATTGAGGAACGGCGCGGCAAGCGCCGCGCGGCGAGTAACGGTCATGATTATTTCGATCCTCTCATGCTTTCCGCATCGCCGCGCGCCGATACTTTTGCTTCTCGGCGGCGCTCAATGCATCCCAGCTGCGCGGAACTGCAGAAACGCGGCGAGTTCCTTCTTCACAGCGGCAAGCTCCGGCTTCGCGGCGAAATTGTTCCACTCGTTCGGATCGTTGACTTCGTCGTAAAACTATTCGCCATCGAAGTGGCGTGAATACCACCACTTCGCCGTTCGACGTGACCGCGGCGCGATCCCACGCCGCTTCCGGGTTGTCGATCGACGGCCGCGGCGGCGGCGGCGATTCATCATTCGATTAGATCACCGTCCGATACAGCGCGAGCGTCGAGGCCGCGGTGTGCGACATCAGAAATTTGCCGTGCACGAGTTCCCTGCCCCGAACGGCCCATTCGGCGGCATCAGCGTTTCGAAGCCGTTCGGCGGCGGCGCCGATTGCGCGCGGATCGTTGTCCACAAGCAATCCCGTCCGTTCGTGCTCGACGATTTCCGGCAACCCGCCGACGCGGCTCGCGACGACGGGAACACCCGCGCTCATCGCCAACAACGCCGCCGAACCGAGTCCCTCTTCGCGCGTGATGTAGACCAGCCCGCTTGCAGTTCGAAGCGCCTCGCGCAAGTCGTCGACAAACTCAATTCCCGCGCCGGCCGCGCGGATCAGATCCGAACCCTTCATCGGATCTTCGGTGCGCGGCGCGATCAGCGGACCGGTGCGTGTCGATGGGGCAAGCGCGGGAACGCCGTCATAAACAACCGCGATCTTCGAAGCCGGCACTCCGGCCTCGATCAATTTCAAAGCGACGTATTTCGACACCGCGATGAAGAGCGCTGGCTGCCGGTACTTCCAGCGGCTAAGCCATGTCCGCTTAACTGGAAACGCCACGCGCCGGCTGACGATGAGCGGTCCGCTCGCCGCCACCGCGGCCCACGTATGCGACTTCGCGTCGTGCGCGTGAACAAGGCCGTCGCGGATTTTCCGCACCGCAAACGGTTCGCCATGCGGTCCGAGCAATCGCTGCTCGACGCCGAGTTTGTTTAATTCGTCGATCAGACCGAGGACCTGATACTGCCCGCCGCGCATCTCCTGTCCGAAATCGAGATGGGTGACGCGCAGCATCAGGCCCCTAACTTCGCCGCTATGTCCGCCGCGATCGATTTTCCGTGAAATCTCCCGTTCTCGATGAAGATCTCATTGGTATGCACGCCGGCGACGATGACCCCCGCGAGGTAGATTCCGGGAGCGGCACTCTCAAACGTATCCGGATTCGTCTTCGGTTTATTCGTCGACGGTTCCAACGCAATGCCGTGCCGCGCCAGGAACTCGAAGTCCGGCCGGTAGCCCGTCATCGCAAAGACAAAATCGTTCTTGATTGTTTTAAGGCCATCAGGCGTTCGCAGGTCGACTTCGGCCGCCCGGATCGCCACCACGTTCGATTCGAAGTACGCTTTGATCTCGCCGTTTTTGATCCGGTTCTCGATGTTTGGCTTGATCCAATACTTCACGTGCTTATGAATCTCGGCCCCGCGATGGACCATCGTCACGCGCGCGCCGGTCCACCACAACTCCAGCGCCGCGATCGCCGCAGAATTTTTCGCGCCGACGACCAGCACGTCGTGGCCGTAGTAGGGATGCGGCTCCTTATAGTAGTGAATGACCTTGTCGAGTTCCTCGCCGGGCACATTCAGCTTTTTCGGAATGTCATAGTAACCGGTCGAAAAAATCACCTTCTTGGAATAGAACGTGTGATCGGCCGATGTCGTCACGAACGCGCCATCCGAGCCGCCGACACCTTCGACACGCTGATACTGCCGGATATCGAGTTTGTAGAGATCGGCCACGCGCCGATAGTATTTCAACGCCTCCGTTCGATTCGGCTTTTCGTTCAACGACGTCATCGGAATGTCGCCGATCTCCAGCAACTCCGGCGTTGTGAAGAACACTAGATTCGTCGGGTAGTTGTAGAGCGAGTTGACGACGCACCCCTTCTCAACGAGGATTGCGCCGATGCCGCGCTTACCGAGTTCGATGCCGCACGCGAGCCCGGTCGGGCCCGCGCCGACAATCACGACATCGGTACTAAAGGAGGCCATCGACGTGCGCGTATACCTCTTGCAGCGCAGCGCCCAACGCGGCCGCATCCTTGCCGCCGGCCTCGGCGAGATCCGGCCTTCCGCCGCCCTTGCCGCCGACCGCGCCGGCAACTCGCCCAATCAGCTTGCCCGCGTGCACTCTCTCGGTCAGGTCCTTCGTCACCGCGCCGATCAGCGACACACCCGCTTCATTCGCCGAGCCGAGCACAATTACCGCCGACTGCCATTTGCCGCGCAGCGAATCGGCCAGCGCGCGCATTTGCGTGCGATCGAGGCCATCGACCTGCGCAGCCAACACACGAACGCCTTTGATCTCGCGGCTCTCCGCGGTCAGATCGCCGGTCTGCGATTGCGCGATTTTGTTCTTCAGCTGCTCGACCTGTTTCTCCAAGGCGCGCTGCTGGAAGACCAGTTTTTCGACTTGATCGACCAACTCCGGCTCGGACGCTTTAATCGCCTGCGCCACGCGATTCAACGACAGCGTCGCCGACTGGAAACGCTCCAGCGCGGCGGAACCAGTGATGGCTTCAATACGCCGCACGCCAGCCGAGATCGAACCTTCGTAGACGATCTTGCAAAGGCCGATGTCACCGGTGCGGCCGACATGCGTGCCGCCACACAGTTCCTTGCTGAAACCGGGCACTTGCACAACACGGACTTTGTCGGCGTACTTCTCGCCGAACAGAGCCATCGCACCCGTCGAAATCGCGTCTTCGAGTTCCATCACATCGGTCGAGACTTGCGTATTTCGCATGATCTCCGAATTCACGATCCGCTCGACATCGCCCAACTCCTGCGGATCCATCGCGGTGTAATGGCTGAAGTCAAAGCGAAGCCGGCCAGGCTCAACCACCGATCCCGCCTGCTTCACATGACTGCCGAGTACGCTGCGCAGTGCCGCATGTAAGAGGTGCGTCGCGGTATGATTGCGGCGCGTGGAATCGCGCGAATCCTCGCGCACCGCACACCTGACGACATCGCCCTTCTTGATGGCCGACGACGCGGTGATCTTGTGCACGGTCAGGCCGGGCACCGCGGGATACGCGCCGGAGACAACCGCCAGCGTCTCGCCCGAGCGCGTCTGCAACTCGCCCTGATCGCCGACCTGGCCGCCCGACTCGGCGTAGAAGCAAGTCGTATCGAGCACGATCTCGGCTTCTGCTCCAGCCGCGATCTGATCGACCTCTTTGCGGTCGACCAGTATCGCCAGAACCTTTGCGTTGTCCTGCACGAGGTTGTCATAGCCGGTGAATTTCGTACGGCCACTCTTGGACTGCAACTGCGAGTAAACCGGCGCAACGGTCGCCTTGTCGGCGCCCTTCCACGATGCACGAGCGCGTTCGCGTTGCTTGTCCATCTCGGCTTCGAAACCATCGGAATCGATCGCCAATCCGAACTCGCGCGCCATGTCTTCCTGCTCATCAAGCGCCAGTCCGTAGGTGTCGTAGAGCTTGAACGCCGCCGGCCCGGGCAGCCGTCCGCCGACCGCTTTTTTCGCTTCGTCGTGAAAGACCTTCTCGGCAACCTGATAGGTCGCGGCGTACCGATGCTCTTCGTCTTTGACCACGCGGGCGACGCGCGTCACGGTTTCGAGCAGTTCGGGATAGGCGGGCTTCATGAAGACCGCGACGAACGCGGTGAGGCGGTGCAAAAAAGGATCGGTGACGCCGATCATGCGCGCGTTGCGCATCGCACGGCGCATGATCTTGCGCAGCACATAACCGCGGCCTTCGTTCGACGGCACTACGCCATCGTGAATCAGGAACGCAGCCGCGCGAGCGTGATCGGCATTGATGCGGAGCACCGTGTCGGCCCGCGCATCGTCGCCATACTGGCGCTCAAAGATTCCTGCACCGTGATCGATGATCGGTTTCAACAAGTCCGACTCGTAGTTGGTCAGCTTGCCCTGCATGATCGCCGCGAGGCGCTCAAGCCCCATGCCCGTATCGATCGACGGCTTCGGCAGGCGCGTCATGATTCCGCCCGCGGAACGGTCAAACTGCATGAATACGAGATTCCAAATCTCGACAAACCGGCCGCCGCCGTCCTCGGGAAAGACCTCGTTTTCGCGTCCCGGTTCAGCGGCGTGCGCGCCCAGGTCGTAGTGGATCTCGGAGCACGGTCCGCATGGACCGGTGTCGCCCATTTGCCAGAAATTGTCTTTCTCATCGAGGCGGAAGATGCGTGATTTCGAGATGCCTGTCACCTTCTGCCACAACTCTTCGGCTTCATCGTCTTCGCGAAACACGGTGACGTAGAGGCGCTCCTTGTCGAGGCCGTACTCTTCGGTGATCAGCTTCCAGGCGAAGCCGATCGCTTCGGCCTTGAAGTAGTCGCCGAAGGAAAAGTTGCCGAGCATCTCGAAGAAGGTGTGGTGGCGGCGGGTGTAGCCGACATTTTCGAGGTCGTTGTGTTTGCCTCCCGCACGGACGCATTTCTGGCTGGTCACGGCGCGTTTGTAGTCGCGCTTCTCCATGCCAAGGAAAATGTCCTTGAATTGATTCATGCCCGCGTTGGTGAACAGCAGGGTTGGGTCGTTGGCGGGAACCAGACTTGAAGACTTCACGGCACGGTGGCCGTTCTTGGCGAAGTAGTCGATGAATTTTTGGCGTATCTCGTGGCCGGTCATGCGAATGCTCCATTTTCGCATGGCAGGGGCGGCTGTGAAAATTCGATGGGTCCGCATATTATTCTCCTAACCCGGCATAGCCGGAACCAAAGAGGGAAATCGGATACGATGCCGGGATGGGCGTTGAATCACTGACCGAGCGGTACGGATCGCAGATCGCGGGGGTGTTGGGTTGCTATGACCGGATACTG
>VFZW01000252.1 GCA_016871055.1 Acidobacteriota bacterium | reverse complement strand
GTGACTCGCCTACCTAAGCCCGACGACCGCCAGCGCTCCATTCTCGACGCCCTTGGCGTCTCCCTGCCCGACCGCTGAATCGTAGTCAGGCAAAATTCCGCTTACAAAACCTCTAACCCCCTCTTTACCACCAACTTAGAGGCCGATTTCTGTTTGGAGCCGAGACTAAGATCCGTCGGACCGGTGAGGCGACACGCGAGAATTGTGCCAGCGAGGCACGGCCAAGGAAAACGCGATCTTGAAATCGACCGAGCAGTTTGGCATGCACATGGGGCAGATCATCGCGGCGACAAAGATAGCGGTTGACGCAGCAACCGGCGGTCGGCGTAAGACTCGGCGGTAGCCGTGAAGGGGCAATCGCGCGTCGAACTATGGCACAGCCGCGACTAATCGCCGCAATCGTTGGTCCAGTTTTTCGAGCAACTCTTCACGGCCGTAGGTAACGTGCTCTCGCATCGCTTCACTGGCCCGCAGCGGTTCGCCCGAAATGAGACTGTCGGCGAGAGAGGCGTGGAATCGGTCCGGCAATTGGTGCCAGTCGGCGGCGGTATCGTACAGCCAGTTGAGCGTGAGCACACGATTCTTTTCCATGGCTTGCCGGAGCGCGCGATAGCCGGTGCATTCGGCGACGCGCATATGAAATCGCATGTGACGCTGGTGCAGTTCAAATATCTCGGCGGTCGAAAGCAGGTGTCGAGCGGCCTTGCCGTAGGCGTCGTCCAGCCAGGCCGCGAGCGCGACAATTTCTTGGCGTTCAGAACGGCTGGCCTTTTCGGCGAAGAGCCGGGCCGAGTGGGTTTCAAGCGCCTCGCGTACGACGTAATAACCGCGTACGTCGTCGGAATCGGGGATACGCACTCGTGTGCCGACTCTGGGGCGGCTCTCCACCAGTTCCTCGGTTTCTAATATTTGGAGCGCCTCACCTACGGGAACTATGCTGACGTTGAATTCGTTGGCTAACTGGCGCCTGGACAATGGCGCGCCGAGGGAAAGTTCACCGGAAAGAATCCGTATCTTCAGATTCTGGTAAACCATCTCTGACAGACTTTGCGGGCTTCGGACGGGTTTCACTGATACATCAGTTTACCGAAATCGGCTTGACATGCACTCCACGCTCCTATATATTCGCTGATACATCAGCTATGTTTCGCATCTTACTTCTCACACTCACCAGCGTCTGGTCGCAGTCATCGACGGCGACACTCCAAGGATTGATCTCGGATGCCTCTGGCGCGGCAGTGCCAGGAGCGGAGGTCTCGATCGTCAACCTGGGTACGAACATGTCCCGCAAGTTCACGACCGCCGATAGCGGCATCTATTCGTTTCCCTTGCTCCCGCCGGGTCGGTACCGGGTCGAGGTAGCGAAATCGGGCTTCAAACCATTGACGCGCGATGGCGTGCTGTTGCAGGTCAGCGACCGGGTGTCGCTGGACCTGACATTGGAAGTCGGCGCGGCATCGGATCGCGTGACGGTGGAAGCTTCCGCCCCGCTGGTGAATACGACGAACGCCACGCTGGGCCAAGTCATCGAAAACCGGCGGATCATCGAACTACCGCTCAACGGACGGGAACCGTTCTCTTTGGCCGCGT
This sequence comes from Acidobacteriota bacterium, assembly GCA_016871055.1. GTDB lineage: Bacteria > Acidobacteriota > Terriglobia > Bryobacterales > Bryobacteraceae. The sequence goes on along the minus strand of VFZW01000252.1, from coordinate 8,767 downwards.
TGGCTCCCGGCGTGTTGCCGACTCCATCGGCCGGATTCGTGCATCTAGGCGGCAGTGTTCCCTCGATCAACGGCGCCTCCAACTTTACGAGCGAAGTGACGGTCGACGGCATGCCGAACACGACTCCGCGCAATGGTCCGCGCAACAGCTTCCTGATCTACACGCCCAGCGTGGATGCGGTAAGCGAATTCAAGGTTGAAACGAATGCGCTATCGGCAGAATTCGGCCGCTTCAATGGCGGCGTGATCAGCGTCGTCACCAAGGCGGGCACGAATCAATTCCACGGCACGGTTTATGAGTTCCTGCGGAACTCCAAAATGGACGCCAACAGCTTTTTCGCCAATCGCGCGGGTGTTCCGTTGGGAGCGCTGCGGCGCAATCAATACGGCTTTACATTGGGCGGACCGGCGCTGCTGCCGAAACTGTATAACGGTAAGGATCGGACGTTCTTCTTTGTCGACTACGAAGGATTTCGCGAGTCCCAGTTGGCGACTTCCGCGTTCACGGTGCCGACAGCGCTTGAACGGAACGGCGACTTTTCGGCCACACGGAATGGCGCGGGCGCGCTGATTGCCGTCTACGATCCGGCGACGCTGCGCGAGGTGACGCCGGGCAACTTTACGCGCACGCCATTTCCAGGGAACGTGGTGCCGTCCCAACGCATCGCGGCCACCTCACGGACGCTAGGGCAGTATTATCCGGCTCCGACGAACTCGCGCATTGCGGGCAATCTGGACATCGGCGCATCGCGGAAAAACGTGACCGACTCCGGTGACGCGCGCATCGATCACAACATCAGCGACCGCCACAAGATCTTCGGCCGCTACTCGATTCAATATCCGTTCGTCGGAGAACCGAATTATTTCGCCAATCTCGGCAACCCGACCAATCCGCCGCTGACGCAGCGCCGTCACTCGTTCACATTGCAGGACACCTACACCGTAAGCCCGTCGTTAATCTTCAGCCTGAACTATGGCCTTTCTCGAATGTTTGGAACACGCCAAGCGTGGAGCGATGGGTTCGATGTCACAACGATCGGCATCGCCGCCAATTTTCGCGACGCGCAGCAGGTCCGGGCGATTCCGCCCACGTCGATCGGCGGCATGTCGGGGATCGGCAATGGGGTGCAGAACTATTCGACGCAGCTTGGGCACTCGGTGCAGACGTCGATGACCAAAATCGCCGGGAAGCACTCGGTGAAGTTCGGCGCGGATTTCCGCACCTACTTTATTAACCAGTTGCAAAACACACGCGCTAGCGGCAATCTCAACTTTGGGCAGAACTTCACGCAGGGACCAAGCCCGTTCCAGGCGTCGGCCACCGGCGGATTCGGGTTTGCGACGTTTCTGCTTGGCATACCGAGCGGCACGATCGCCAATGAACCCGCCATTGCCTCGAAGTCCAGCTATCTCGCCTTCTACGTGCAGGAGGACTACAAAGTCTCCCGCAAGCTGACCGTGAACGCGGGCCTACGCTACGACATGAACTTCGCGCGCACCGAACGCTATGACCGCTTTAGCATCTTTGATTTTGCGGCCGCATCGCCGATCGCAGGACGGGTGTCGCAGTTTCCCAATCTGAAAGGCGCAATGAATTTCGCCGGATCGGGAGGCGTGCCTCGCGACCTCGCGCCGCTCGATAGAAACAACTTCGGCCCGCGTATCGGTCTCGCCTATCAACTGGCGCCGCGGACGACGTTACGGGCAGGCTACGGCGTGTTCTTCGGGTTGTCGCCGACGGACGCGTCCGGCCCGGGTGGCGGCTTCACCGATGGATTTACTGGTGTCACGAACATGGTGACGTCGCTTGACGGCATCACGCCGATTCTGCACATTTCCAACCCATTCCCCAATGGCACCAATCCACCGATCGGCAGAAATTCGCTCACGCCGACAATCCAACTCGGGCAGGCGCATCGCAGCGCGGTGATCAGCCTGGTGACGCCATACTTTCAAAACTGGAACGCATCTATTCAGCAGAGCGTGGGCCAGAACCTGATCCTGGAAGCAACCTATGCCGCCAACAAGGGAACCAAAACGCAGTTCGGTGCGCTGAACCTCAACGACCTGACGCAGGATATCGTTGCCCAGGGCGCGGTGAATAACCAGTTGGTGACGAATCCCTTCTTCGGCGTAATCACCGACCCCACCAGCGTCTTGAGCCAGCGCACAGTACAGCGCGGCCAACTGCTGCGCCCGTGGCCGCACTACACGCAAGTGACCGCGGTCAATCCGTCGATCGGCAACTCGATCTACCACTCGTTGCAGATGCGCGTTGAAAAACGCTTCGCCAAGGGCTTCACATTGTTGGGCGCGTTGACGGTGGCGAAGAACATCAACGACACCGGGCAGGACGGTTCCGGGCCGTCGGCCGGGATCATGGACCACAACAACCTTCGCCTCGAACGATCACTCGATCCGCAGGACGTGTCCAAGCGCCTGGTCATCTCCGGCATGTACGAGTTGCCCTCCGGAAAGAACCTGCCGCGCGCGGCGGGATTCTTTTTAGGAGGCTGGCAGATCAACGGAATCGGCAGTTTCCAGAGCGGGTTCCCATTGATCATGGGCTCGGTTGGCGGCGTGCGGCCGAATCGAGTTGCGACGGGCATGGAGGTAACCGGCGCCGCGCAGGGCCGGCTGCTGCGCTGGTTCGACACGTCGGCCTTTGCGGTTCCACCGGCCTTCACGCTGGGCAATAGCTCAAGGACAACGCCGGACTTCCGTACACATGGCACGGCAAATTACGATCTTTCGCTGTTCAAGAATTTTGCGATTCGAGAAGGCTTTCGCGCGCAGTTCCGGTTTGAGAGTTTCAACGCATTTAACCGGGTGCAGTTCGCGGCCCCGAACGCGACGGCCGGCGCGGCGGCATTCGGGCAAATTACTTCTCAATTGAATCCGCCGCGCCAGTTGCAGGTCGCGGTAAAGTTGATTTTCTGATGCAGACGCGAGAAAGCATCCACGATGTCGTGGTCATCGGATCGGGCGCCGGCGGCGGAACGGTGGTCCACACGTTGACCAAATTGGGAGTCAAAGTTCTTTTGCTCGAAGCGGGCGGTCCGTTGAATCCGGCGAAGGACTTCAAGGAACATCTGATGCCTTGGCAGGTGCCGCACCGCGGCGCCGGGGAGGACGGCCGCTACTACTTCGGCGGAATGAAGTACGGGTTCTTCGAAGCGCCAAACGGGTACTGGGATATTCCCGGTGAGCCATACACGGTTGCTCCCGACAGCAAGTTCCAGTGGTTCCGCTCGCGAATCATCGGCGGGCGCACCAACCACTTCGGGCGCATTTCGTTGCGGTTCTCCGATTACGATTTCAAGCCGCGATCGACAGACGGACTCGGTGACGATTGGCCCATCTCCTACGAAGACGTCGCGCCGTATTACGACAAGGCGGAGGCCTTTATCGGGGTGCATGGCACGCGCGAGGGATTGCGCACGGCTCCGGATGGGATCTTCATGAAACCGCCGGCGCCGCGCGTGCATGAGGTGCTCATTCAAAAGTCGTGCAAGAAGCTGGGTATCCCGGTGATTCCGGTGCGCAAGGCGATGATCACGCGCGCGCTTAACGGCCGCGCGGCGTGCCATTATTGCGGACACTGCGGGCGCGGATGCCTGACGGCTTCGGCGTACTCGTCGAGCCAGGTGCAGATTTTTCCCGCGATGAAAACCGGGCGGCTGGAAATTCGCACGAACGCGATGGTGCGCGCACTGGAGACGAAGAACGGACGCGTGGACTCGGTCGTCTACATCGACAAAACAACGCGCGAAGAACGGCGGGTCCGCGCGCGGGTAGTGGTGTTGGCGGCGAGCGCGTGCGAGTCGGCGCGGCTGCTGTTGAACTCGGGCAATCTGGCCAATGGCAGCGGCATGGTCGGACGAAATCTGACCGACACCGTCGGGCTTTCGGTGCGCGGGCAAATTCCGGCGCTCGAAGGGTTGCCGCGACACGACACCGATGGAATTCGCGGAATGCATATGTACATCCCGTGGTGGCTGTTCGGCGAAAAGCTCGATTTCCCGCGCGGATATCACGTTGAGATGGGCGGCGGTTTTGGTCAGCCGCACGTCGGGACGTTTCACGGAACCGCGAGCCGGTACCAGTCATACGGGAAAGCGTTGAAGCGGCAGATCCGCGAGAACTACGGCGCCAGTATCGGGTTTACCGGGCGCGGCGAGATGATTCCAAACGCGAAGAGCTACTGCGAAATTGACCCGAACGTCGTGGACGAGTACGGCATTCCGGTCTTGCGATTCCACTTCCAATGGTCGGAGCACGAGCGGAAGCAAGCCGCCCATATGAAGAAGACGTTTACGGAGATCATCACCAATCTGGGTGGACGGCCAGAGACGATTTCCGCGGGCGAGATTACGACCGGCGGCGAGGTCATTCACGAAGTGGGCACCATCCGAATGGGCGACGATCCCCGCACCTCCGCGTTGAACAAGTATCAGCAGGCGCATGAAGTGAAGAACCTGTTTGTGGCCGACGCCGCGCCGTTTGTTTCGAACCCGGACAAGAACCCGACGCTCAGCATCATTGCACTGGCGTGGCGGATGAGCGAGTATCTGGCCGAGGAGATGAGGAAGGATAATGTCTAAGTTCACACGAAGGACCCTCGTTCAAATCTCGGCGGCGCCGTTGGCGGCGCAGGTGCATCAACACGCGGCAGCGCCCGCGAGTGCGCATCCTCGGACTGTGTTTTTCTCTGCGCATGAGTTCGAGACCCTGCGCGTACTCTGCGACTTGATCGTGCCTGCCGATGAGGTCTCGCCAGCGGCGTCGACGGCCGGGGCGGCGGAGTATATCGAACGGCTGTGCGCCAACAACGCGCGACTGGCGAAGACGTTCCGCGCCGGTCTGGCCTGGCTTAACGCGCAGTCCGGCGGCGCGTTTGCCAAGACTTCGGCCGCAGCCCAGACGAAGTTGCTCGACAGCATCTGCGACCGGCGCAAAGCCAAGGGGCCGGGTGTCGAATTCTTCGATTGGGCCCGTAAGATGACTATCGACGCGTTCTACACGCACCCGGCCGGCTATCAGGATGTGGACTACAAAGGTGGCAAAGGGATGACCGAATTCGAAGTTTCCGCCGCCGCGCTAGAGCAGGCGCTGAAAAGAGCAAAACTGTAATGAAACCGAAAATTCTGATTCCCATCGGCGACGCCTCTGAGGCGCTTGATACCGTTTACCCCATTTGGCGGGTCATTGAAGAAGGCTGGGACGCGGTCGTCGCCGGCCCGGAAAAGAGAATCTACCATTTGGTGATGCACGAAATCCCGCCGGGTTGGGATCTGACGAAAGAGTCGCCAAGCTACCACTGGCCGGCGTCGATCGCGTTTCGTGACGTGAACCCGGAGGAGTACTCGGGCCTGTTCGTCAGTGGAGGCCGTGCGCCGGAGTATCTGCGCTACAACGAAGATTTGTTGCGTATCACGCGGCACTTCTTCGAGGCCAACAAGCCGGTTGCCGTTGTGTGCCATGGTGTCGAGATTGTTGCTGCCGCCGATGTGATTCGCGGCCGGCGCATGGCCACGGTGCCGAAGTGCAAACTGGATGTTGAATTCAGCGGAGGTACGTTCGTCAACGACCGATGCGTGCGCGATGGCAACATGGTCTCCGGGCGCACCTGGCACGACAACCCGTACTTCATTGGCGAGTGGATGCGAATGCTGCGAGAATCGATGAAATGATGACGCGGCGGGCGTTCGCGCTTGGTGCTTTGGCGCAGCTCCGGACGAAACCTAATATCCTTTTGATCGTTACCGACGATCAGGGTTGGTGGGACTTAGGCATACACGGAAATTCCGTGATCGAGACACCGGCGCTCGACAAGCTCGGCGCGGCTAGCGTGCGATTCAACCGGTTCTATGTGTCGCCGGTTTGCGCGCCGACGCGAGCGTCGTTGATGACCGGGCGCCACTATCTCCGCACGGGTGTGTACAATACACGGTTCGGCGGCGATACGATGCACGCCGGCGAAATCACGATCGCGGAAGTTCTGAAGAAGGCCGGGTACAAGACGGCGTTGTTCGGCAAGTGGCATTTGGGGCGTTATGCGAAGTATCACCCGTTGCGGCGCGGATTCGACGAGGCGCTCACGTTTTCGCAAGGGCACCTGGAGCGCTACACGCATCCGGATCAGTTGAATTGGAATCGAACGCCTGTCGAGGCGCGAGGACATGTTTCCGATGTGATCGCGAATTCCGCGCGATCGTATCTGCTGGCCAATCGCGGACGGCCGTATTTCTGTTACGTGGCTTTCAATGCGCCACACGCACCGCTCTATGCTCCCGATGCGTACGCGGAGAGGTATTTGAAAAAAGGGCTGTCCTATTCCGATGCGCACATGTACGGAATGGTGAGCCACATGGATGCGGCGATCGGGCGGTTGCTGGAAGCGGTCGACGACAACACGATTGTTCTCTTCATGAGCGACAACGGCGGCGTTTCGAAGCACTTCACCGCGGGGTTGCGCGGCTTCAAAGCGTCGGCGTTCGAAGGCGGAGTTCGTTCGCCACTGTTCGTGCGGGGCCAGGACTTCCGGCCGCGGACAGTCAGCGCGGTTACGGCGCATATCGATATCTTTCCTACGCTGTGCGAATTGGCGGGAGCGGAGGTTCCGAGGGATCGAAAGATCGACGGCGTCAGCTTCGCGAAGCACTTGCGCGGGGAGTCGCCGGCGGACCCGAATCGCCGCGTGTTTCACATCTGGGACCGGTTCGCGCCCTCACTGCGATCCAATGCGCTAGGTATCGGCGGCCAGCGATACAAATGGGTGCGTGGTCAGCTCTTCGACCTGGAAAACGACCCCGCCGAGAAGGTGGACATCTCTGCCAAAGAGCCCGCCATCGCTGCCGGTTTGCGGCGGGAACTCGAAGAGTGGTTCGCGGATGTCACGAAGGGCCAGGTATTCGAGCCCGTGCCGATTGAAGTGGGCCGCGACGATGAGAATCCGGTGGAGGTGCAGGCCAGTTGGGCGGCGATCTCCGAAGGAGCGACGTACACGTTTCTGGGCTACGACTGGGACTCGGTTGAGAAATTAGGCGTGGCGAAGTGGAAGCTCGATGTCGTACGGCCGGGGGGATATGAGATCCGGGTTTCGTACGCTCTGGCCGCTGAGGCCGGCGATGCCGCGATTGCGATTCGGATCGGTGGAGCGGAGGTTACGTCGCGAATCGCGCCATCGGCTGGACCGAACGTGTTTGCTGTGGCGACGATGGGAAGAACTCGATTGCCGAAGGGTCCGTGCGTCATGGAGGCGAGGGCGACAAAAGCGGAAGTGGCGATCAATCGAATCTGGCTGCAGCGAACTTGATGGCCGCGTATAGTAGGACGATGCGGATTTCACTCCTCTTTCTTGCCAGCCTGTCGCTGGCTGCCAAAGACACGCCGGTGCTGGTATGGATGAAGGACGGCACGTTGAAAGAGATTGCGGCGACGGCGTCTTCGATCAAAATGGGCACTCGCGCCATACCGATCGGATCGATTCTCTCGGTGCATTCGGGCGAAGCCGCGACCGAGGCGGAATCGGCGCGCATCAAGGCGGGCATCGGGGCAATTCAAGGGACCGACCGCAAAGCGAGCGACGCGGCTGTCGAAGATCTGACCACGCTTGGTGTGCCGGTGATTACGCCACTGCTGACTGCGTACAAAGACACCGATCAACATGAGCCCCGCCCGTTGTATCGTCTGTTCGAACGAATTATGCCGGTGAACGCGGACGGACTCGATCGCGGGCTGTCCATGGTGCGGCTGGCGGGTGGCGAAATTGTGCGCGGAAAGATCGAGAGCTTTTCGCTGAACGGGCAAGTGAAGTTCAGCGATGTGCGCGGCTTCGCAGTGCGGCGGAAGGAGGTGGCGCGGCGCGTGAATGTGCATTCGATTCAGCACTCGACGCAGATCGAGTTCTTCGACACCGCTGTGGTTCCGTCGCCGTTGTCGAAGGCGTCCTCGAGCGCGTCGGGATTCACGCGGCTGTCGTGGGCCGAAGATGGGTGGGCCACCGATCCGGACGGCTTGAAAGTCCCGGGCCCGCGATACAAGACAAACCTCGTCGACGGACATCCGTTCGGCGCATTGGTCGGCCGTGGAGGAGCGAAGGGCGCCGTCTACTTAGTCGGTATGAAGTGGAATGGCGCCGGACTGCCGCTGGCGCGGTTGCAGTTGGCGATCAACGACAACCGGCACTGGCAGAATAATCTGGGCTCGTACCGGGTGACACTGCGGGTTAGCGACGCCTACGATGTAGGAGAAGCGCAGTAGCGCCGAAGGCGGTGAGAGCGAGTGCGCTGGGCTCGGGAACGCCGGAGGTGGCGTCGGCGGTTGTGATTCGGATACCGTGGGCGCGGTAGCTTGGAAGCCCGGTGAAGACGGATCGATAGGGCTCGGCTGCATTATAGCCGCCCAGCGAAGTTGCGGCGACGGCAAAGGTCACCTCTGTTATTTCGGGGCTAGTCGTTGTCGTGAAGGCGCCCTGCGAGAAACCTTGCCAAAGCGCCTGGCCCTGCGTGGAGAATACAAGGAAGTAGTCGCCCGCCGCGAGTCCAGGCAATGTGAGCACCGAGATGTATGGCTCGGTCGGGCCCGTGTGAGGGATTGCGGAAGTCAAGATCGTACTCGCCGCGACGATGTCCGCGCCGGAAGCGGTAGGCCCGATTTTACTAGCCCGAAGTTCCCCTTGGCAAAACGGGGCAATCGACACACTCCAAACGAGTTAGACGAAGAGGAGGGTGTGCGGCGCTGGGAACAAAGTGTTAGGGTGTGAC
>VFZW01000251.1 GCA_016871055.1 Acidobacteriota bacterium | reverse complement strand
TGGCAGTAGCGGATCACCCATCGCCAGCAATGTGCGCGCGCGTTCGGCCGCCGGTTTTCGCAGCGCGCCCGCAATCGACGCCGACGGCGCGTAGGCGATGCGGTGCGTTTCAATGAAGCCGCCGATCGCTTCGAACGGCAGTTGCGCGAGCACGCCGTCCGGCACAATCGTCAGCCGCGTCTTGCCGGCGATCGCAGACCGCAGCGGCGCGACCAGGCTTGTATGCAATTTCTTCGACTGCGCCGTCCATGCCGCCGCGTCGCGCGCCGCCGTTAACGCCGAGGCAGGTTTCCCGAGCAACTTCCGAAACGCATCGACTTCATCCTCGATCAACTTGCGACCCGCGAGGGTTACAACGCGCGAACTCTCGCGCGTGTGCACCCAGGCAAACGAACGCTTCGGGCCCAGCGCGTACGTGATGACGGCGCCATCGGCGCCGGCCAACTCTTGACGCGTACGCTATTCGGTCCGGGTTTCAAACAGCGCGGGAGCCTTCGGACTCGACGCGCGCTGAAACAAGTCCAGTGCGAACTCAACCTTGGTCAATTCCGCTTCCAACCGCTTGCGCTCCGCTGCCGGAACGCCTTCGCGAAACAGCTTCGCCTGCGATGAAGTCACCGCCTCCAGCAGCCGCACTTCTTCGGGTGAAGCCGTCCGGCGCGCAGGCTGCGCGATCAACTCGGCGAGACTGCGTCCGCGCATCCGTTCAGCGGCGTAATAGGCCCTGGCCGCGTAACCTGCCTCCGGCTCGCGCTCGTGCATTGTCATCAACAAGTCGACCAACTCCACGGTCTGGCGCGCGCGAGAGGCGTGATAAGTAGCGCGGGATTCGGGCGCTTCAATCCGGCTCGCCTCGTTTTCGGCGATTGCGAGGGCGAGTTCCTGATCGCCCAGCGCCGATTGCCACTGTCCGCGGCGCTGATGGAACGCCGACCCCGCCACAAGGCTCGCCACTTCGGCCTCGGGCCGCTTCGCGCGCCGCGCCTGGGCTATCGCTTGATTGAAAAACTCGACCGCTTTGTCGATCTGGTTTTCGTGCTCAGCGACCCGCGCCAACAGGACACCGAGCCTTGGACCTTCGGTCGCGGTTTTGGTCTGGGCTTGTACCGCTAAGACCTCTTCGGCCGCCGCTTTTGCAAGCTCCCAACGCCCTTCTCGGGCGTACAGCTCGCCGAGATAACTCAACGTCGGCGTCAAGGAGCCGAGCAACTTTCCCTCACGCTGCAACTTCACGGCCACTTCAAAGTTCTGAATGGCAGCCGCTGAATCGCCATTTCTCGCATGCATGTCGCCCAAGTGCATGGCAACGTCGGACTGTCCGAAACGATCGCCGATTTTGATGTACAACGCCGACGCCTCTTGAAAGTACGCGGTCGCCCGGAGGTCTCCGGCCTCGCGGCGGATCCGCAAAGCCTCGGCGTGCGACTCGATCGACAGCTGCCTTTCTCCGAGATTCGCATAAGCCGTGCCGACGTTTGCAAGAATCGTCGCGACGTCGGTCGGCGGCATGTGCTCCTTGGCGAGTTTCAATAGTTGGAGGTTATATTCGAGTGTGTCTTGGTACCGCCCGAGGCGGCTCGATCCGATGGCCAGGCCGTTCAGCGCCAGCATCTCGCTATGAATGTCTCTCCCGTTCTCTTCGCGGGACAGGGCAAGTGCGCCTTTCATCATGGCGAACGCTGTCTCGGCATTACCGGAGAGCGATTGATAGACACCCATATGAATTGTGGCGGTGAGCCAACCATGCCGCTCATGAGGGAGGTCCTTGAGAACCGCGATCGATCGCGGGATCGTCGCCAGCGCGGCGCCCCTATCGCCCAGGCGATCCTGCGCGGAGGCCAATTGACCGAACGCATAGCCGGCCAGTTCCGGGTCGTTCGCTTCTTGCGCCTGCGCCGCGGCCGCGGTCAACTTCGTCACGATTTCGCGCATCGACGCGGCGGTTTGCTTTTTCTGCAAAGCGGGCACTTCCTGGAAGATCGTTCGATATGCCGCCGCGCGCGCGCGGTCTACTTCATTCGCGTCGCGAATTTCAATCTCCAGGCGGTATTTCGCGGGGGTCTTTGCCGGCCGCGCGATTTCCAGCTTGAACTCGCCGCTCGCCGGCGCGATCCACGCCAACCTTTCATAGCCGCCGTTGTAGGTGCGTTTGCTTTCGGCCGAACCCTCGCCGGGCGCGTGCAACGTGATGTCGACATGCCCGAGCAATTGATGCACGGTGATTAGTACGAACTGTTTGGCTCCGGCGCGAAAGGAGTGAGAGTGCGTCGCATTCGCGTCGATCTCGCGCTCAAAGTTGGCCGGCTGCGCGAGGGCGGCGACGGCCGACAAAAACAGAATCCGATACACGCCCCAGTTCTACCGCACTACTTCGCGCCGTTCGGCAAGCGCCGGCGGACTTCGTAGGCGAAGTTCAGGACGAGCCGGACGTGTGTTTCGGGCTTTTGCGAGTTCGCGTCGATGATCGCGATCGCGTGCTTGCCGTCCGGCGTTACGTCAAACATGGCATCTTCGAAGTCCGAAGTAACCTGGCCGGGCCACTGCCCTCCCGGCTCCGCCAGAATGCTGTCTCCCCGGGTTGTGTACGGAACCACGGTAATTTTTTCGTCCAGTCCGTAGTAAAAGGCACCGCCCTTGGCCGGCCACTTCGGATCATAGCCTCCATTCTTCGAGATCTGCCATTTGCCACCGGCCGGCGATCCATCCGCCGACAGAGAAACGACGTAGACTCTGTACACTCCGGTCTCGTTCGACATGTAGGCCACGAAGCGGCGGTCGGGAGAAAACACCGGCTTCTCCTGGCGGCCGGGCCCACCCGCTAGCAGCACTCTCTTTCCAAACCCGTATCCATTCCCGGCAGGCTCAACCGTTGCGATCCAGATGTCAGCATCTTTCGCTACGCTCGTGCCCGCCGCCAGTTTGCCGTCGCTCGAAATAACCACCTTCGAGAGGCCCTCGGAACCCGCTACCGGCTCAGGCTGTCCGCCACCGTCGGCGCGAGCCGCCATGATCGTCTTACCGCCGAAGAAGATAACACGCGTCCCGTCTGGAGTCCACGACGGCTGGCCTTGGGGGCGATCGTCCAAAGTGAGCCGATTGGTGACGCCCCGCGTCACATCTTGAATGAGAATTCGCCCGATTCCGGTTGCAAGATCCACAAAGGCAACCCGCATGCCATCCGGCGAAATACTTGGTGTGACAAAAGCGCCCGAAGTTTGAATCAGCTTCGTCTGCTTGCCCGCCGCGTCGACACTCATCAAGAAGCGATCGGCAGAGTTTCCGTGACGGTACGCCAGCACGCCCGTATTGGAAATGCTGAATGGTGTGACGCCTCTCCCATCCCAAACGTCGTCCACGATCGGAATCGCATCGCCGGCCGTTTGCATACGGTCCAGGTCAAACCGCACCGCGAAAATTTTCTGTTGGCGGAGAAACACCAGATGGCCGCTTGGCAAATAACGAGTCGCGATCGCATTTGACACGAGCATCTCCGGCTCGGCGCGCCCGGGCACCTTCACACACGCATCGAATCCGTATCCAACGAGACCCTGCTTGCGTGTGAATAATAGGCCCTTGCCGCCTGGCAGATACTGAGGGCTCAATTGGGCCTCAACTCCCTCGCGCTTTGTCAGTGGTTGCGGGGTTCCCCCCGAGGCGGAGATTCGGGAAAACAAGCCCTGATTCCACTGGTCAAATGACACGGTGATCGTTCCGTCTTCGCTCCAAACGGCGCCGCCGGAATAGGGAGCGTCGGCGAGCGCAGCCGCCGTGCCGCCATCAAGCGAAACAGTCTTTAGCCGGCCGCCCGCGTAATCGGAAAAGAAGCCGATCGATTTCCCATCCGGCGAGAAGAACGGGTATCTCGCGTTCTTGGTATCAGGGATGATCGAAGTCTTAGCCTGATCCAACCGCCGCGTCGCTAGATGGGAACCGTTCGCGCCTCGGACGACGAAGACCAAACGCGTGCCGTCGGGCGAGATGACGGGATCATCCACTTCGTCCGGGCCCGCGTCGATATCGACGTGCATCATCGCGCGATCGCTCGTTACACCGGCGGGCGTTTTCGAGAGACTCCACAACGCCGCCACCAGTCCCGCGGCGAGAACGCCCGCCGCGATCCACGGCAACCGGTTGGTCTCCTTCACGGTAGATTCCGGCGCGTTCGAGATCCGTTCCAATTCGCGCTTCAGATCGCGCGCGGTTTGCCATCGCTCCTCGGGATCTTTCTCCAGACAAGTCTTCAACAACTGGTCCAGCGCCGTGGGGGCGATATCGCTGATCGACGGCGCGGGCCGTTCCATGATCGCAGCGATCACGCTTGCCATGTTGGCGCCATCGAACGCCCGCTTGCCGGTCAACATCTCATACAGCACGACGCCGAACGTGAAGATGTCGCTGCGCGCGTCGATTTGGCGGTCGTTCCCTTGCGCCTGCAACTGCTCGGGCGACATGTAGTAGAGCGTGCCGACGATTTCGTTTTTACCGGTGAGCGCCATTGTCAGCGTTTCGTCGCCCACGGGCTGCGCGGCTGGCGCAAGCTTGGCGAGTCCGAAGTCCAACAGCTTGATGCCGGACTTGGTGACGAGAATATTGGCCGGTTTCAGATCGCGGTGCGTGATGCCCTTCTTGTGCGCGGCGGCAAGCGCGTCGCAAATCTGAATCGCGTAGCGCAGCGCCTGATCGAGTGGCAGCGGCGTCTTCAGCGGCGCGCCGTCGATGAATTCCATCACCAGATAGTTCGGCCCGACATCGTACAGGGTGCAGATGCCCGGATGATTCAACGCGGCGACGGCGCGGGCTTCGCGTTCGAAGCGCTCGGAGAACTGCTCCTTGGAAACCTTGCCCGCGACGATGCGGTCCAGCCGGGTGTCGCGCGCCTTATACACCTCGCCCATTCCGCCCGCGCCAATCGGCGCAAGAATTTCATACGGTCCCAAACGAGTGCCGGCGGCCAGTTGCATCGAGGTTCCATCGATTATGTCGACTCCCGTGCGCTATCCTCTTCGAGTGACGAAACGACGCATCGGCATTCATTGTTCGACATCGGGCGCGCTCGAGAACGCGGCGCTGAAGGCCATCGAACTTGGCGCGAACTGCTTGCAGATTTTCTCGGGTAGTCCCCGCACCTGGGCGGCGCCTCCGCCGAACCCGGTCAATGTGGCCAAGATGGCCGCGTTGCGGAAAGAGCACGACCTCACCCCGCTCGTCATTCACGCCAACTACCTGATCAATCTCTGTTCGGCCGACGCGGCCAACCGGCCCAAGTCGATCACGGCGTTTCGCGGCGAGGTCGAACGCGGCATCACTATCGGCGCGGAGTATCTGGTCGTTCATCCGGGCTCGGCGAAGGATCACGAGACGCGCGAAGCCGCCATCGCCGCGTTCGCCGAAGGACTTGTCGAAGCGTGCGCGGGCTTGAAGTCGAAGACGCTTTCGATCCTGCTCGAAAACACCGCGGGGCACGGCAATCTGCTCGGCGGCCAGTTGAGCGATCTGCGCGCGATTCGCGATCTTGCGGCCGATCGGGTGAAACTCCGTATCGGCTACTGCCTCGACACGTGCCACTCTTACGCCGCCGGTTATGAGATCACCACCGAAGCGGGCCTGAAGAGATTCATCGGCGAGACGGAGAAAAATCTCGGCCTCGAAAACGTCCCGGTGATTCACGCCAACGATTCGAAAGGCGCGCTCGCTTCGCATCTCGACCGCCATGCCAATATCGGCGAAGGCTATATTGGAATAGAGGGGTTTCGCCGCATCCTGAACGCTCGCGCGCTGCGCGATAAGGCTTTTGTTTTAGAGACGCCGATCGACAACGATGGCGACGATAAACGCAATGTCGATGCGCTGTGGAACCTGATTCGCTAACATGCCGGAACAGAGCTACGATCACAAGTCGATTGAACCTAAGTGGAGCGCGCGCTGGGCCGCCGACCCCACCCTTTTCGCGCCCGAAGAGAACTCGTCGAAACCCAAGTTCTACGTGCTCGAAATGCTTCCGTATCCATCCGGCGCGCTGCACATCGGCCACATCCGCAACTACTCGATCGGCGACGCACTGGCGCGCTTCAAGTGGATGCGCGGCTTCAACGTCCTGCATCCCATGGGCTGGGACGCCTTCGGCCTGCCGGCCGAAAACGCAGCCATCAAAAACAAGCGCGAGCCGGCCGAATGGACGCACTACAACATCGAACAGATGAAGCGCCAACACCGGCGCATGGGCTTCTCCTACGACTGGGCGCGCGAGGTCTCCACCTGCGAGCCGGAGTACTACAAGTGGAACCAGTGGTTCTTCATCCGCATGTTCGAGAAGGGTCTGGCCTACCGCAAGGCCGCGCTGCTGAACTGGTGCCGCGAGTGCGCCACAGTGCTGGCCAACGAGCAGGTGGTCGACGGCTGCTGCTGGCGGCACGAGGACATTCCGGTTGAGCAAAAAGAGCTGACTCAGTGGTTCATCAAGATCACCGCGTACGCCGATGAACTGCTGCGCGATATCGAGAAGCTGCAAGGCGGCTGGCCGGATCGCGTGCTGGCGATGCAGACGAATTGGATCGGCCGCAGCGAAGGAACGGAAGTCGATTTCACGATGGACGGGACGGGCGAGAAGGTCCGCGTCTTCACGACACGCGTCGATACGATCTACGGCGCGACATGCGTGATCCTCGCGCCCGAGCATGAGCTAGTCAAGAAGTACGTCTCTGGCGACAACGCGGCCGCCGTGAAAGCGATGATCGACGCGCGCGCGACGCAAGCTCCGGGCGAAGCGGAGAAGGTTGGCATCTTCACGGGCCTCCACGCCATCAATCCGTACAACGGCGAGAAGGTTCCGGTGTGGGTCGCGAACTTCGTGCTGACCGGCTACGGCACCGGCGCGATCATGGCCGTGCCCGCGCACGATGAACGCGACTTCGAATTCTGCACCAAGTACGGCATTCCAATTCGCGCCGTGATTCGGCCCGACGATGGGTCGACCGCCGAACTGCCGTTCTGCGACTACGGCGTCGTTGCAAACTCGGGCGAATGGACTGGCCTTGCGTCGGCCGATGCGCGCAAAAAGATGTCGGCGCACGCGGCGGCGAACGGTTTTGGCGAAGCGTCCATCACGTTCCGCATCAAGGACTGGGGCATCTCGCGCCAGCGCTACTGGGGCACGCCGATTCCGATGATCCACTGCAATGCATGCGGCGTGGTCCCCGTACCGGATTCCCAACTGCCCGTGCTGCTGCCGGCCGATGTCGAGCTTTCGGGCAAGGGCCAATCGCCGCTGGCGGGCTCGGCGTCGTTCGTCAACGTGCCGTGCCCGAAGTGCGCGGAACCCGCGCGCCGCGAGACCGACACGATGGACACGTTCGTCGATTCGAGCTGGTACTTCTATCGCTACTGCGACGCGCAGAACAGCGACGCGCCGTTCGATCCGAAGAAGATCGCGTACTGGTTTCCGATCGACCAATACATCGGCGGCGTCGAGCACGCGATTCTGCATCTCATCTACTCGCGCTTCTGGACCAAGATGATGCGCGACATCGGCCTGATCACCAACGACGAACCGGCCGCGCGTTTGTTCACGCAGGGCATGGTGATCAAAGGCGGCGCCAAGATGAGCAAGAACAAAGGCAACGTCATCAGCGCCGATTCGATGATGGACGACTTCGGCGCCGACACCGGCCGCCTGTTCGAACTCTTCGCCGCGCCGCCCGAGCGCGATCTCGACTGGACCACCGACGGGGCGATGGGCGCTTACCGTTTCATCGGCCGCGTGTTCCGCTTCGTCACGCGTTCTATCGACCGCTTCGATACGCCCGGCATTCCCGGCGATGCCGATCGCAAAGTGCTGCGTAAGCTGCATCAGACGATCCAGCGCATTACCGACGATTTCGAGAGCCGCTGGCACTTCAACACGTCCATCGCGGCATTCATGGAGTTCGTCAACGAACTCTACGCGCAGGAGTCCGAGCTCACCGGCGCGACGTTGCGCGAGGTCTCCGAAAAAACCGTGCTGCTGCTGGCGCCCTTCACGCCCTACCTGTGCGAAGAGTTGTGGGAGATGATGGGCCTTGCCGGGCCTGTGTTTAAGCAGCCTTGGCCGGTTTTCGATCCGGAGCTTGCGAAGGAGGACGGCGCGGAAGTGATCTTCCAGGTCAACGGCAAGCTGCGCGGCAAGGCGACGGTGGCGTTCGGCACGGCGAAGGATGCGCTGGAACAACTGGCGCTTTCCGATGAGAAGGTCAAGCCGTTCGTCGAGGGTAAGGCGATCGTGAAGGTGATCGTGGTGCCGGATAAGCTGGTGAATGTGGTGGTGAAATAAGGCCGCGGATCTTCAGTAGATCCGATGTTCCGATCACTCCGAGCAAAACTGCGAACGGTCTTCTTCCTTCTGGGGTTGAGCGCGATTGGATTGACGGGCTGGGAAGCATCGGCGGGCGCTTGCCACGGAGTTCCGAAATCGCCAGGACATCCACGCCCGGCCCGTGCAAGCGGGGATTGCGAATTCGACCTCCCGGATCGGTGCGGCTGATTGTCCACTTCCGGCCATTTGAATTCTCCTTTCCACGTTTGCAAACCTGCCGCGCCTGGCTCAGAATGAAGGCGATGACTCCATCGCTCCGGTTCTTTCTCTTCGCGGCCCTGGCGCTGCCCGGTCAAGACTCGCCGGCCACTCGCCGTCTGAAGCAACGCAATCTCGAACTTGCACCCGCGATCGTCCACGTCGCAGAAGGCGTGTACGCCGCGGTCGGCTATACCGTTTCGGTCAATTGCATGATCGTCGGCGAGACCGGTGTCATCATCATCGATCCCGGGCAGTCGATCGCGGGTTCGCGCCGCGTGCGCGAGGAGTTCGCCAAGATCACGAACAAGCCCGTCAGCGCGATCATCTGCACACACAGCCGCGCGGATCACACGGGCGGCGCGCCCGCCTTTGTCGATCCGGACAAGACGATTCCGATCTGGGCGCGAGCGAACTTCGGCTCGGAAGCGGCCACTGTTCAAGCGGCCGGCATTCGCGTTGGCGTCCGCCCCGTGAACACGCAAGGGTTCGACGTCCCGCCGGAAAAGCGTTTGGGGATCGGCATCGCGATTCCGCCGAATCGCCCTCCGGCGGGATCGGGAATGATGCGCGATGGAGTGGCCAATTTGCCGGGCGCCGCGCAGGCGCCGGAAGCGCGGCCGATGCCGCCGACGCACCAGTTCTCCGAAGAGCGCCGCAAACTCGAAATCGCCGGCGTGCAGTTGGAACTCGTCGCAGCGCCGGGAGAAACCGATGACCAGTTATACGTTTGGCTGCCCAGCCAGCGCGTCGTCTTCTCCGGCGACAACTTCTACCAATCCTGGCCGAACACCTACCCGCTGCGGGGCTCCGCGCGCCGCGACATCCGCATGTGGGCCGACAGCGTCGACAAGATCGTCCAGGAAAATCCGCTCCACTTGGTCGGCGGGCACACGAAGCCTATCCTCAATGATGCCCGCAAGGTGCTTGAGAACTATCGCGACGCTCTTCGCTTCGTGCATCAGAAGACCATGGAGGGCGCCGAGAAGTTCCTCACGCCCGATGAACTTGTCGAGTACGTCAAACTCCCGCCTGAATTCGCCCAGCTCGATTACCTCGGCGACTATTACGGCAGTGTCGCCGGCACGGTGCGCGAGATCTACGCACAGCACGTTGGCTGGTTCGATGGAGATCCTTTGAACTTGCACCGCCTGCCGCCTCGAGAGCAATCCGAGCGAATGGCGGCGCTTGCGGGCGGCGCGCAAGGCCTGCTCGAAAAAGCGCGCACCGCGCTCGCCGCCAACGACGCCGTTTGGGCGGCGCAGCTCGCGCAACACGCCATGCGCCTGCAACCTGCCGCTAAAGAACCAAAACTGCTCCTGGCCGAGGCGCTCGACAAGATCGCGGAGAAGACGTTCAATGCGCCATCGCGGAATTACACCTTCGCGTTTGCCGCGCGACTGCGCCGCGAGGCGGCCGGCGAGCGGCCGTAGCTAGGCATTCCACTTTGCCGAAAGGTATCGCTTGGCCGCTTGCCGGCACGGCGAAGGATGCGCTGGAACAACTGGCGCTTGCCGATGAGAAGGTCAAGCCGTTTGTCGAGGGTAAGGCGATTGTGAAGGTGATCGTGGTGCCGGATAAGCTGGTGAATGTGGTGGTGAAGTAGCCACTACCGCGCCCGAACGTTTAGCTTCACCGGGTTCGACAGCCCGCCATTCACATTCAACTGCAAGGCGAACTCGCCGGTTGGCATCTGTGTGTTCAACGTTACGTTCGTCTGGAATAGCCCCACGCCTCCGGGCGTCAAACCGCTGAACAACCACCGCCTGAAGGCGGTGGGGTCGATGGGCGACTGAAAGTCGCAGGACGCGGCTGAAGCCGCTCCAGATTCCGGCTTTCGCTGCCCCGT
>VFZW01000250.1 GCA_016871055.1 Acidobacteriota bacterium | reverse complement strand
AACCTCATGGACTGGATTGGTGGCGAAATTGCTACAGCAGAGTGGAGAGACTCTATGAAACTCACATTTGACGATGTAACATGCGGCGATCTCGATAAAGCTTCCAAACTCGAGTGGCTCGAAACGAATGGACTCGGCGGCTTCGCCAGCGGCACGGTGAGCGGCATCCACACGCGCCGTTACCACGGGCTTCTCACGTCGGCGTTGCAGCCGCCAGTGGGCCGTACACTTCTCGTCGCGAAGTTTGAGGACACGCTGATCGTCGACGGAAATCGCGTCGAGTTGTCGGCAAATCGTTATCCGGGCGCGGTGCATCCGCAAGGCTACGAGTATCTGCGCGAGTTCCGCATTGATCCGTTTCCGACCTGGGTGTATGAAATCGGCCAGGCGCGCGTCGAGAAGCGACTCTTCATGGTGCACGGCCAGGACGCGACAGTCGTAGAGTACGAAGTACAGGGACTGTGTAAGAACTGCCACCTGGAAATCCGTCCGCTGGTCGCGTATCGCGACTATCACGCAACCACCCGATCCAACAGCGCTCTGAACGAAGCCTTCGAGTGGGACGAAGACGGCATCGTCTCGGTTCAGCCCTACGACGGCATGCCGCGCGTCTACTTCGGCGCCGACTTCCGCACCTGCGAGCCGACGGGCAATTGGTATCACAACTTCCAATACGCCGAAGAGCAGGCGCGTGGCCTGGATTTCCAAGAAGACCTCTTCCAGCCCTTCGTTCTGCATTTCGATCTGGCGAATTCGCCCAAGGCCGTCGTGATCGTTTCGCGCGAGGCGATCCCCTCGCACGAAGCCACGGGGCTGCGCGAACGTGAGCGAACTCGCCGCGCCGCGCTGCGAAAACACGCACCCGCGCACGATCCGTTGATCGAGGATCTGACCGAAGCCGCCGACCAGTTCATCGTGCGTCGCGGCGAGGGCTACTCGATCATCGCCGGCTATCCGTGGTTCGCCGATTGGGGCCGCGACACGATGATCGCACTCGCCGGTCTTACGCTGGTTACCGGCCGTTTCGAGGTCGCGCGCGGCGTGCTGCGCGAGTTCGCCGACGCGATGAACGAAGGCATGTTGCCGAACCGCTTCCCCGATGTCGGCGAAACGCCCGAGTACAACACCGTCGACGCGACACTCTGGTTTTTCGAAGCCGTTCGCGCCTACTTTCAGTACGCCAACGACGAAGCCTTCGTACGCGGCACGCTTTATCCGAAACTTTGTGAAGCGTTCGACTGGCACATTCGCGGCACGCGCTACGGGATCCGTTGTGACGACGACGGATTGCTCAACGCCGGCGCGCCGGGCGTGCAACTTACTTGGATGGACGCCAAGGTTGGCGACTGGGTGGTCACGCCGCGCACCGGCAAGCCGGTCGAGATTCAAGCGCTCTGGTACAACGCGATGCGCGTTCTGCAAGCGCTGGCGTTGCGTTTCGGCGACGACGATCGCGCGGTCGCGATCGAAGATCTCGCCGTCCGCGCCAAGGCTAGTTTTCTGGCACAGTTCTGGAGCGCCGATCGCGGCTATCTGCTCGATAACACCGGCGATGCGGCGATGCGGCCCAATCAGATCTTCGCGGCGAGCCTGCATTACTCGATGCTCGACGCCGCGCGCATCCGCGCCGTGGTCGATTCGGTCGAGCGTCATCTTCTGACGCCGCTCGGACTGCGCAGTCTGTCGACGGTCGATCCCGCCTATCGCGGCCGCTACGAAGGCGGAGCACTGGAACGCGACTCCGCGTATCATCAGGGCACCGTATGGCCGTTCCTCATGGGGCCATTTCTAACTGCGTACGCGCGCGCCTACCCGGGTTCGCCGGAGCGGCACGCGATGCTCGACCGCTTCCGCGATCACTTGCGCGAAGGGGGTGTTGGGCAGGTGTCGGAGATCGCCGACGGAGATGCGCCGCACACCCCGCGCGGCTGTATCGCGCAGGCCTGGAGTGTCGCGGAACTTCTTCGCGCCGGCGCCGAGGATGTGTGGAATAAGATCGACACGCGCACGGATCTCATGGTCGATCGAACCAAGGAGAACGACACCCATGAACAAGTTGCAGTTGAGTCTGACAGCCCTCGCTCTAAGCGCGTGCGCGCACGCGGCGCCGGCGGTAGTGCTCGTTGAGTTGTTCACTTCGCAAGGCTGCTCGTCCTGCCCGCCGGCCGACGCGTTGCTGGCGAAGCTCGATGAAGATCCAAACGTCGTCGTACTCAGCGAGCACGTCGACTACTGGAACTACCTCGGCTGGCGCGATCCCTACTCCTCCGCCGCGTTCAGCGAACGCCAGGCAGCCTACGTTCGGCGCTTCGGGTTGCGAAGCGCCTACACGCCGCAGATGGTCGTCGACGGCCAGATCGAGTTCGTCGGCAGCGACGGCGGCTACGCGAAAAAGGCGATCGAACGCGCCGCGCGCGCCGCGAAATCGCCGATCACGCTCACGCGCAACGGTGACACCATTCGCGTCGAAGCGCCCGCCGACGCAAAGGCGGAGTTGTGGGTCGCTCTGGCTCGCCAAAACGGCGCTTCCGACGTCCCGCGCGGTGAAAACGCCGGGCGTCATTTGAAGCATGTGGCGGTGGTGCGGTCGCTGGTCAAAGCGGGCGATGTCGGAAAGGAGAAATCGCTGACGCACACCCTAAAACTGCCGCAGCCCGAGGCGGGAACCTCGGGCTGGCGGATTGTTGCGTTCTTGCAGGAGCCGGGCCAGGGAAAGATCCTCGGCGCGGCGAAGTTGTAACGGTTACTCCACGATCGTCAGCGCAATCTTCTTGTGCTCCGCGTCGAGCGAAGCGATCTTGAAGTTGCGGATCATGCCGGTGCGCAACGAAGCGGCTTTCGGCGCGGGATCTCCGCCCTTGCCTTCCTTCCAACGCCCCTTCAACAGCGCGGCCAGCGAGCCGACATCGACGTTCGAAGCGGAAGCGGCCGCCGGCTTGGCTGCCTCTTCCTTCTTCTCTTCGAGCTTGCACTCGCCGTACACGCCTTCGGCCACTT
This sequence comes from Acidobacteriota bacterium, assembly GCA_016871055.1. Classification (GTDB taxonomy): domain Bacteria; phylum Acidobacteriota; class Terriglobia; order Bryobacterales; family Bryobacteraceae. The sequence continues at coordinate 7,476 of VFZW01000250.1, read as the reverse complement.
CGACCTTTAACGAGTTGTTGCGAACGTCGGCGATACGGCCCGAGATACTCTCGCCGACCGTGTGTTCGGTGATGAAGGTGTCGACCTTGGTCGGCTGCAGTTGCTTGAGGCCCAGCCGGATCCGCCGTCGTTCTTTGTCGATATCGAGCACGATCGCGCGGACCGTCTCGCCTTCCTTTACAACATCCTTCGGATGATCGACGCGCTTGTCGTTGGCCATGTCGCCGATGTGGATCATGCCATCAAGACCATCGCCCAGATCGATGAACGCGCCGAACGCCTGGATCGAGGTAACGGGCGCTTCGACAATCGTCCCCGGCTTGTACTTCTCCAGCGCTTCGGTGAACGGATCGCCCAGCGCGCTCTTGAGGCTTAGCTCGATGCGCTTATCGCCCGGCTTCACGCCAAGCACGACCACTTCCACTTGATCACCGACCTTCAACAAATCGGAAGGCTTGCGAACCTTCTTCGACCACGACATTTGCGAAAGATGGATCAACCCGTCCACGCCCGGCGCCAGTTCGACAAATGCGCCGAACTCGGTCAGCCGCGCCACGATGCCTGTCGCCTTCTGGCCGGACTGGAACTTCTCCGCCGCAACCGTCCACGGGTCGGGCGTCAACTGTTTCACGCCTAGCGAAACTTTGCGCGTGTTCGGATTCAGCTTGAGAATTTTGACGTCGATCTCATCGCCGATTTTCACCACGTCGGCGGGCTTGCCCACGCGGTTCCAACTCATGTCGGCCACGTGCAGCAATCCATCGACGCCGCCCAGATCGAGGAACGCGCCGAAGTCGGTGACGCTGCGCACGCGGCCCTTCAACACATCGCCTTCCTTCAGCGAGTGGAACCGCTCTTCCTTTTTCTTGGCCAATTCTTCTTCGAGTACCACGCGCCGGTCGACAACGATGTCCTCTTTCTCTACATCGATCGACAGGATGCGCACCTCGACATCCTGGCCCACGAGCTTCTGCAGTTCGAACGCATCTCGCGTGCCGGAACGCGATGCGGGCATGAACGCGCGCCCGCCGATATCAACGCGCACACCGCCCTTCACCGTATCGGTGACTTTTCCTTGTACCGTGCGCTTCTCATTGAACGCGGCGAGCAAGCCGCTCCAATCTTTCGGCTTCTCCACACGGATCGGCGAAAGCAGCGTCATGCCGTCGTCGGTGCGGCCGATGATGGTCACTTCGATGATGTCGCCGACGGCGACATCTTGTGATTCGGGCGGCAACGACGCCTTGGGCAGAGCGCCTTCGGCTTTACCGTGGATATCTACGAGGACGGCATCGTCGCTGACTGCAACGACAGTGCCTTTAATGGGACCGGACGATTCGGCGGCTTTCTTCGGTGCGGCGGCTTGTTCTTGCTCGAACTGCTGCAGGATGTCGCCAAACGACGACTCCTCAGCTTGCGCGCCAGCTTCTTCGAATTGCTCGTCGACTGGATTGGCTGGGTTCATAACTAGGCTTGCGAGACTTTTTCCATTTTGGCATAAAGCGCGGAGGCCGCGCGGGCGCGTGTCCGTTGTGCGCACCTACCTAAACCCCGCTAGTATGGGCGGGATGGCCCTCGTCTGGATTTTTCTCTACGCGGCGCTCGCGCTTGCCAGCCCAGTGCAGGACGCGCCCAGCCTGACGATGCTCGCCGGACTCGGCGCGATTCAGGTCTTGCAATCGCGTGTCGATCTGTTCCAGACTACACGCGGCACCTGGCTGGCTGTGTTAACGAAGCTGCTGCTCTCCTACTTATTTATCGGCTACACCGACGCGTTGAACTCTTCTTTCTACCCGATTTTGTTGGTCCCCGTCGTCAGCGCCGCGACCACGATGAACGGCTGGGCGACCGCTTCGGTCACCGTGCTCGCGATCGCGTCGTACTTGAGTTTTCTCCTCTTCCTGAATCTCGAAGATCTGAATCGATACCTGTTCAACTGGAACGAACTATTCGTGAGAATGGGCTTTCTTCCGATTGTCGGCCTGCTCACGTTTCAACTCGCACGCGCCAATCGCGTCGAGGCGAAGAACTACCAGGCCGTCGCCGAAGACCTCGCCCGCGCCAATCAAGAGCTTGTCGAAGCCGAGGCCGCTATGCGCCGCAGCGAGCGGCTCGCCGCGCTCGGCCAGCTCACCGCCGGTTTGGCGCACGAACTGCGCAATCCGCTCGGCACGATCCGCGCCTCGGCGGAGATGTTGCGCAAAGTCTCCGCCGGCGATGCCGTCAGCGCGGAGATGACAAGCTTCATCACCACCGAGGTCGATCGCGCCAATTCGCTCGTCACGCGCTTCCTCGAGTTCGCGCGCCCGCTGCCGTTGAAGCCCGCGCCTACCGATATTCACGAGGTCATGGACCGCGCCGTCGCGCAGTTCGAACGCACGCCCGGCCACCCCGATGTGAGCGTCTACAAGAATTACGATCCCGCCGTGCCCGCAATCTCGCTCGATAGCGAATGGATGGAGCGCGTCTTCTTCAATCTGCTCACCAACGCCGCCGAAGCTAGCCCCACCGGCGCGACGGTGACGATCAAGACGAGGCCCATCGAAGGCTTCGTCGAGGTCTCCGTCATCGACCGCGGCAGCGGCATCGCGCCCGAACATCGCGAGAGCGTCTTCAACCCATTCTTCACCACCAAGCCGAGCGGCGTGGGTCTCGGCCTGGCGATCGTTTCAAAAATCGTTGATGAGCACGGCGGGCAAATACTCGTCGACAGCGAGCCGGGCAAAGGATCGGTGTTTCGTGTGCTGCTGCCCGCGTGATGGGATCATAAAAGGATGAGTCGACGGATCCTCGTCATTGAAGACGAAGACAAGCTGCGCCGCGTCGTGCAGTTGCAACTGCAAACGTCTGGTTATGAGGTCGAACAAGCCGCAACCGCCGAAGAGGCGCTTGGCGCGATGGAACACGTCGACTTGATCCTCACCGATCTCAAGCTGCCCGGTATGAGCGGCCTCGATTTCCTGGAACGCGCCCACGCCGCGCGGCCCGGGTTGCCGATCGTCATGATGACCGCGTTCGGCAGCGTCGAAACCGCCGTCGAAGCGATGAAGAAGGGCGCGGCCGATTTTGTGCTCAAGCCGTTTTCGCTCGACCACTTGACCGCTGTCGTCGGGAAGGCTCTGGAGTTTCAAGCGCTGCGCGATGAGAACCGCCGCTTGAAGGATGCCCTCGGCGGGCGTTACCAACTGCACAACATGATCGGCTCGAGCAAGATCATGGAAGAGGTTTTCCAAATGGTCCTACGCGCCGCGCCGACCAAAGCCACGGTGTTGCTCGAAGGCGAGAGCGGCGTCGGCAAGGACATGATCGCGCGTGCGATTCACTACCACTCGCCGCGCCGCGACAAGCCCTTCGTCAAGATCAATTGCACCGCGATCCCAGAAAATCTGATGGAGAGCGAGCTGTTCGGCTACGAGAAAGGCGCGTTCACCGGCGCCTCGCTCGCCAAGCCCGGCAAGTTCGAACAGGCCGACACTGGCACTGTATTTCTCGACGAAATCGGCGACGTCACGCCGGGCGTGCAGGTGAAGTTGCTGCGCATTCTGCAGGAGCGCGAGTTCGAGCGCCTCGGTTCGAACAAGACGCGGCACATTGATGTGCGCGTCATCGCCGCGACCAACGTCGACCTCCGCAAAGCGCTGGAACAAGGTACGTTTCGCGAAGACCTTTTCTACCGGCTGAACGTTTTGCCGATTCGAATTCCGTCGCTGCGGCAACGGCGCGAAGATATCCCCTCATTGGCCGTGCACTTCATCCGCAAACACGCCGCCGAACTCGGCGCCAGCGAACTGGAACTGACTCCCGATGCGCTCGAAAAACTTACCGCGCACTCCTGGCCTGGCAACGTCCGCGAGCTCGAAAACGTGATGGAGCGATCGCTCGTGCTCGCCGGCGGCGAGCGCCTCCACGCCGCCGATGTCCGCATCGACTCAGCCCCGCGCGCGAAGTCCGCCGGCGGCGATCCCGGATTTCTGCCCGACGGCATGACGCTCGATCAGTACGAAGAGTCGATCATCCGCGAAGCGATGCGTCGCGCGCAAGGCAACAAGTCGATGGCCGCGCGCCTGCTGGGACTCACGCGCAACGCGTTGCGCTATCGCCTGGGTCAAATGGGCATGGACGCCGGCAGCGGCGGCCCCGACGCCTGAGCCGTTTTCCTGCCCGACGCCCATAGTTCCCGCAAAAAATATTCGACCGGTAGGATCTCGATGCCGTCATCGGTGCGCCGCGGCACCGTTTCCTGACTGACGACGATAAGCCGCTTCAGCGTCGTCTCCTCGCGGAACGTTCGCAGATGTTTCAAGTGGCGCTCCGTCACGTTCTCGGCCGCCTTCACTTCGATCGCCGTGTGATCGCCAAGCACGAAGTCGACCTCGGCCCCCGAGTGCGTTCGCCAAAACGTCAGAGGCTCGTCGCTTTCGTTGTAACTCAGCCATGCTCGAAGCTCTTGCCAAATCAAATGTTCGAACGCTTCGCCGAATTCGGTCGAGCCCGCCTCGATCCGCGGCCGCTTGCGCAGATGATTCGCCACACCCATGTCGAAGAAATAGAACTTCGATGTCGCCACCGGCTTGCGCTTCGTGAACTTCTGAAACGGCGGCAGCGTTGAACCGATCAGGGTGTCCTCCAGCAGTTGATAGTGCTCCCGCACCGTCCGCGACGGCACCTGAGCGTCCGAACCGGCTTCGGTGAAGTTGATGATCTGGCCATTCGCCGCCGCCGCGACGTCCAGGAATCGCGAGAAGGTCTGCATGGAGCGCACAAATCCCTCCGCGCGAATCTCCTCGGCCAGATACGTCGAGACATACGACTCCAGCGCCTTCCCGGGCGATCGTGCCAGCAAAACCGACGGAAGCGAGCCATACCGGCACCGCTCCAACACCCGCGCCCCGCCGAGTTCCGCGCTGATCAGCGGATGAAAGTGCATGATCCCGGCCCGGCCGCCGAGCAGGTTGATCCCCTTCGTCCGCATCGACCGTGCGCTTGATCCCGTCATGACAAAACGCAGCGCCCGATTCCGGTCGATCATCGCCTGGACTTCGTAAAGCAGCTCCGGCAGCCGTTGGATTTCGTCGATGACGATCACTTCCTCCCGCCCTGTCAACCGTTGCCGAATCAGTTCCGGCCTGTTCGACAATTCGCGAAAGACGTTCGTTTCCAACAGGTTATAGAAAACGGCGTGCGGCAGTTCCTGGCGCAGATACGTCGTCTTCCCCGTCTGGCGAGGGCCGAACAGGAAGAGCGAATAGTGAGATAGAGGCCCGGACAGACGGAGAGCGCGCTCCAACATGGTGCTTACCATCCTGCCAGATTTGGCAAAATTCCGCAATAGAGTTGCGGAATTTTATACGCATGTCTTACGTTGCAAAATCCGCAGTGTAGTTGCCGAATTTGGATAAAATCGGCATGTGAGTTGCGGAGTTTGTCTAAAACCAGCCGTCGATGTACACCGGTTTTTCTGGCGGCCTACCCAGGCACCAATAGCGATCAAAATCATTTATTTCAGCAACTTGCGATAGAACTTCCTCGTCGATGAGCTGCTTTCCGGAGTACGTCCAAGGCTCCTGCGCAAAGATCGCCATCGCCGCGTCGCAAACGATCTCCGGTGTCCGCCACTGCGACCGGTCCAGCATCCCCCAGTTGATCGACGCCTGGCTTTCGATGATCGTTCGTGGCCACAGTACATTGGCCGCGATATTGTCGGCTCGCACCTCCTCGGCCAAGCCCATGTACACATGGGCGATCCCCAACTTCGACGCCATGTAGGCCGCCTTGCCAGGCATCCCTTTCGCGACTGCCGGCGGCGTGAAGCCGAGCAGATGCCCCCATTTCTGCCGCTTCATAATCGGCAGCGCAAAGTAAGCGGTGAGATACGCCGCGCGCACGTTCACCGACATCATTAGATCGAACCGCTTGACCGGCGTGTCGGCGACGGGCTGCCACCACAGCGCCCCGGCATTGTGAATCGCGATGTCGATCCGCCCAAACGTATCCGCCGTCCGCGCCACCGCTGCTTCGACGCTCTTCTCATCGCGCACATCGCAAACGATCGGCAGCGCGCGCCGCCCTTCGGCGCGCACCAGTTCCGCTGTCTCATGAATCGATCCTGGCAGCTTCTCGGTGGATTGCTCCGACTTCGCCGCAATCGCCACATCGGCGCCCTCGCGCGCCAACCGCAGCGCCAGAGCTTTGCCAATCCCCCGGCTGCCGCCGGTAATAAACGCCACGCGTCCGGAAAGATCGGGATGAAGAGGGTTCATAACCCTCCCAGTTTACGGGACTGCCTCCACTGGAAAGAAATTATTGCCGAGCTGCGAGCTCGATTAAATGGCGTGCGCCGACGAATTCGGGGTGGCCATAAACCTCATCAACGATGCCGATCCAGTAGGCATCCGTCGCCGTCAATTCGTTTTCGCCCTCTTGAAGACAATGACAAAGTGCGACCAGGAAGAACCATGCAGGGTTGATCGTGTTCATTGCCAACTTGATTCGCTCGGATTGCTGCACCTCAATCTTGAGCTTTGCGATTGCCGCTTGTTCTGCTTCGCTGAGTACGTAGGGCGCCCACAACTCACAGAGCCTTCCAAGCGGTTCCGATTTCTGAGGGGACAGCGAACTCATCAATAGCCGAAAGTCGTCCTGAAGATGAAAAAGCCCTTTTTCACGTAAGGTCCACCCACTGTCTTCGCCATTTGCGCCGAGCTCGAAGGCGAGTATGGTTCGAAGAATTTCCGCTTCGGTTTCCGCAAGGCGCCTTGTGCCAGCGTCTTGCTCCCAGAGCGCCGCGTGCTCCAGGACATAGCTCAACAATTGGTTGTAACGGCGGAATCGTTTGTTCGCCATCCCCAACAACTCTGTAGTCCGTTCAGACACCCGACCCGCCAGCGCAACAACGAAACAAGCCAAATCATCGAACTCGATATTCGCTTGGTTGTTGGCGCTTCGAGTCATTGCAGATTCTCGGATCGCCGGGTACTCTGGCCTGAGTGACACGAACCGCAACATGAACCGTTGGGCACAACGTTGGGCAAGCATGAACGCATACCGATCGTTGCCTGCGCGAAGCCATTCCGCCATGGAGGATGCGGTTTCGGCGGTCATCGGAGCGTCCCAAGGCTGGCGCACGCCATGGCAATGAACGATCGCGCCTGGATAGGCAAATGCATAGTCTCCTGCTGAAAGCAAGTCGGCCGCTGCGCTCATAGCCTTCCCGGTAACGACTGTAATCAGCGCGCATGGTCCGTTTCCGTCGATATCCCTCGCGCGCAAGAAACGCTCAAGTTGTTCCATGGAGGCGACACTGCCTCCGCGACTATCGATCAAAACCGTTATGGGGGCCGAGGGTTGCCTTTGGAGCTTCAAGATCGGAAGGGTCAAGTCCGACACTAGTGTCCTGTCTCATATAACTATGTACATATAGGCAGAGTTGCCTCATACTGGGTCATGTTCACCCCAGCAGCTCCCTTGGCGGTAGAA
>VFZW01000249.1 GCA_016871055.1 Acidobacteriota bacterium | reverse complement strand
CCTACAGGCTCACCACCAAAGGCATTACTGTGGCACTACTGTTCCTGTTCTTTCACAAACGCTTGTGCGGCCCCCTTGCCAACAGCCGCTTTCACCATCGGCCGTCGCCCGATCACAAACCCCACTCCGCACTCGAAAACGCATACTACAAGGCCGACCGCGCTATCGAGGACATCGTCAAGTTACTCGCTGCGTAACTTCGTTTGTTGCAGTACTCTGATTTAGAATCTTCGATTCTAGAATCTAACTTGCGGGGGCTGTGTACACTACTATATAAACAATGCGCGGTCAACACTTTGGATTGGGAGTATTCATGCGAACTCTGATTTTGATGCTGGCGGCGGTGGCCGCTTTCGGGCAGGATACGCGTGGCAACTTGGCGGGCATCGTAACGGATGCGCAAGCGGCGGTTATCGCCGGGGCTGCGGTCACGGTGACCAACACCGGAACAAACGCTCCGGTGCGGTTGACCACCAATTCGAGCGGATACTTTGAAGCTCCGCTCCTGCTTCCGGGCGTCTACTCGGTTACGGTCGAAATGCAGGGCTTCAAACGGTTGGTGCGTTCGGGCATCACGGTCGGTATCAGCGAGCAGTTGCGCGTGGACCTGGCGCTCGAAGTCGGCGGCACAAGCGAGTCGGTGACGATTACGGCGGAGGCGCCGATGCTCGACACAAGTTCGGTGACGACGGGCCGGTCGATGACGCACCGCGAGGTGATGGATCTGCCGGTGCTGGGCAACAACATCACGATGTTGACGCGCTTTTCGCCGGGCGTGCAGGTGCCCGGGACGACCCAGTTTCTGGTGCAGGGACAGGTCGGGGGCGGCTCGCAGTACAACGCGGCCGGCGGAGTCGGCGGCAACGAGTGGTCGATGGATGGGGCGTCGACCAATGGCACCGACCGGCGCGTGTCGGTGATGCCAAGTCCCGATGTCGTCGACGAGTTCCGCATCGAAACGTCGAACTTCGATGCGTCGTTCGGGCACGCGACGGGCCTCAACATCTCGATGTCGACCAAGTCGGGCGCCAACGCCTTTCACGGTTCAGCGACGTATCAGTACTTCAACCAGTGCTGGAACGCGGCGCCGTTTTTCGTGAAAAAGGCGCGATATGAACAAGTCGCGACGCTGCGGGGGCGCGGCGATATCGCCGGCGCCGACGCGCTGGCCGCGAGGCCCATGCTGTTGCCCGGTCACACCAACAACACACACGAGACGATCAGCGGCCCGGTGCGCATTCCGGGGCTGTTCGACGGCCGCAACAAATTGTTCTTCTTTCTGGGTTACTCGTGGTTGAAGAATCTGCAATCGGCCCGAGCGAGCGAACTGAACTACACCGTGCCGACCAATGCGATGCGGCAGGGAAACTACGCGGCGCTGCTGCCGGTGGACGCGGTGCGATACACCGTCTACGATCCCCTGACAACGCGGCCCGATCCGGCGCGCGCGGGCCACGTCGTCCGCACTCCTTTCGCCGGCAACATCCTGCCGCAGGCGCGTATCCGCAATCCGATGGCGGAGTTCTACAACCGCCGGATGCCGATCGCCAATAATGACCCAACCGATCCGCGCCGCGAGCCCTTTAACAACTACCTCGCCAACGGCATGCCGAACAACGTGGCCTATCACTCGTGGAACAACCGCTTCGATTATCAGGCCACGGCCAACAACCGGTTCTTCTTCCGCTGGCTGAAGAGCCATTTCCTCGAAGACGCGCAGGACTTCACGTTCGCCACCGAACCGGGCCTGATGGCTTGGAACGAGAAGAGGCCGACTCTGAGCGGCCTGGCCGACTGGACCTTCACCAAAGGTGCGGCCACGGTGATGAACATTTCGGTCGACACGACACGGTTCCTGACGCAAAACCAGCGGCTCGGCACGCGGAAGTACAAACCGACCGATGTCGGGCTGCCCGCCTACATGGACGCCAAATGCGCCGGCAGTTGCGTGCTGCCTCGGGTGATCTGGCCGGGCATGACGTTCTGGAACGGCGACATGTTATTGAGCACGCCGGTCGATCCGGGGCCGATCGGACGACAGACCAGCGCGAAGTTCAATCTCTCGCACGTGCGAGGATCCCATTCGCTGCGAGGCGGCGTTGACTTTCGCCAGCACTTCCGCACGCAGATTCAAACGGGCGGGCTGACCTCGGGAAACTTCACGTTCGCGAACACTTTCGTTCGGAAAGACGAAGACGGTTTCGCGCCCGCCGGCGCGCTGGGGCTGACCTGGGCGACCTTCCAACTCGGCATGCCGACGGGAATGTCGGTCGACACCAACGACACCTTCGCGCTGATGAATCCTTACTACGCGTGGTACGGGCAAGACACATGGCGTGTGTCGCGTAAGTTGACCGTGACGCTTGGACTGCGAATCGAATACGAGCAAGGCCCGACGGAGCGCTTCAACCGTTCGCTGACGTACTTCGATCCGAACCTGGAGTTGCCGATTGCGGCGGCGGCGCAGGCGGCATATGCCCGCAATCCGTTGCCGGAGTTGCCGGCGAGCCAATTCATCGTCAAGGGTGGGACTGTGTATGCCGGACAGAACGGCGCGCCACGGCGGTTGTGGGCGAACGAGTTGATGTGGCTGCCGCGATTTTCGGCGGCGTACCAGTTGAATCCGAAGACGGTGCTGCGCGGCGGGTACGGTGTGTACTTCGACACGCTGAATGTGATGAATCAGGCTACCGATCAGTTTGGCTACGCGCGCGCGACGAACACGGTCTTGACCAACGACTTCGGACAAACCTGGAATGCGGGCAATCCGATTGGCGGCGTGTCGCCGTTGACCGATCCGTTCCCGGTGCGGCGCGACGGGACGCGGTTCGACGTGCCGCTGCAGAATGCGCTGGGTTCGATGGCTCGCGCCGGACAGGGATTCACCTACACCGGCTTCGACCGGCAGCATCCGCGTGTGCAGCGCTGGCGCGTTGGGATGCAGCGCGAGTTGGGGAAAGACATGATGATCGAAGCGGCCTATTGGGGCCAGCGTGGCGACCGCATCAACGTGACCGTTCGCGAGGACGCATTGCCGGAGCGATTTTGGGCGACGGGGAACACGCGCAACAACGCGATCGCGACGGAGATGAACCGACAGGTTCCGAATCCGTTTCTGCTGAGCAATTTCGCCAGCTTGCAGCAATCGAATCCGACGCTGTATCAGCACCTGTCGACGTTGGGTCAGTTCCAAAGCGCGACGATTGCCAAGAACCGGCTGCTGCGCCCGTTCCCGCACATGAACGGTTTGAACAACAACGCCGTGCCCGCTGGCGAGATGCGCACTCACGCGCTCGAACTGAATTTCCAGCGGCGCTTCGCCAAAGGCTTCAACTTGAACGCGTCGTATACGCGCATGATGCAGGAGAACAAGACCATCATCGAAAACGAGTTCGAAAGCGCGCCGCGCATCTTCTGGCCGTCCGACACGGCGCGGCCGCACCGCTTTACCGTGACCAGCATCTACGAGTTGCCGTTTGGCCGCGGGCGGCAGTTCCTGCAGACGGGGATTTTGAATCATCTGCTTGGCGGATTCCAGGTCTCGGCGACGTACGAATTCCAGCCGGGACCTCTGCTGTCATGGGGGAATCTGTTCTACAACGGCGATGTCAACGGCTTCGAAGCGCAGGCCACATCGGGAACCAAGTCGCTGGAGCAGTGGTTCAACACAAACCTTCCACTGGAGCGCGTGGCGGCCAATCAACCGGCTGCGTTTCACGTGCGCGTGTTCCCGCGATTTTTCAACGGCCTGCGCGCGGATGGTTTGAATCAGTGGAACGTGAACATCCTGCGTGATTTTAGGATCTATGAAGGTGTAAGATTACAGATTCGCGGCGACTTCATCAACGTGCAGAACCGTTCGCAGATGGCGGGTCCGGACTTGAACGTGGTGGGAACCAACTTTGGGCGAATCTTGAGCCAGACCTCGTCGCTGAACCGGTTCTATCAGGTGCAGGCTCGCATTCAATTTTAGGAGAGAGACATGAATCGAAGAAATTTCTTGCAGGGCGCGGCGCTGGCCGGCCTGGACGCGATGTTCACTTGCGAGCGCACCGACGCGGCGGCGGTTGGTCCGAACGACAACATCAAGGTGACCAAGATCGAGTCCTTCGTGTTGAAGAACTCCTGGGTGTTCGTGAAGATTTCGACCGACGCGGGCGTGACCGGTTGGGGCGAGATGCTGAAGGACGACGCGAAGGCTTGCGCGGCGGGCGCGCTCGAAGTCGGCAACTACCTGATCGGGCAGGATCCGTGCCGGGTGGTGCATCACTGGCAGGCGATTCATCGCGGCGCGTTCTATCGCGGCGGGCCGGTGAAGACGGCGATTTCGAGCGGCATCGATCAGGCGTTGTGGGACATCAAGGGAAAGGTCTACGGCGTGCCGGTGTACAAGCTGCTTGGCGGGCCGACCCGAGACCGGATGCGTGTGTACGGCACGGTGAGCGAGAAGACCGGCGTCAACGCGATGAAGGTCGGGTTGCGCGGTACCGCTCGCTCGCCGTTCAAATACAACGAGGGCGCGAAGTTCGTTGACGAAGTGGTAGAGCGGTTCAAGGCGTTGCGCGAGAAGATGGGCAAGGGCGTCGATATCGGCGTGGAGTTCCATGGCGCGATTCAACCGCCGACGGCGATGTCGCTGATCAAGGCGCTGGAGCCGTATCAGCCGTGGTTCTACGAGGAGATCGCGCAGGCGCTGAATGTCGATGTCATGGCGGAGATGGCGAAGAAGACACATGTGCCGATCGCGACCGGCGAGCGCATCTTCACCAAATGGGGCTTCCGGGAAATTCTCGAAAAGCGCGCGGCGACGATTCTGCAGCCCGACATCTGTTACGCGGGCGGTATCACCGAGTTGAAGATCATCGCGGGCATGGCCGAGGCTTACTACACGCCGATTGCTCCGCACAATCCGCAAGGGCCGTGTTCGCTGGCGGCGAGTTTGCAGATCGACGCGGCAGTACCGAATTTCCTGATTCAGGAGCGGGGCGACAACGAGTACACCGATCTATTGAAGAAGCCGCTGCCTCCTGTGAAAGATGGCTACCGGCCGCTGCTCACCGATCCGGGATTGGGCATTACGATTGACGAGGATAAGCTCATGGCGCAGGTCGGAGAGCCGAGGCCGTATCGTACGGCTTATGACACCGACGACGGTTCGGTTGTCGATTGGTAAGGCGGCGTATCGTTCGCCGACGGGCGATTCCGCGCTCTCGTGGTTAGATAATTCTATGGCTTCCACATTGATCGATTCGGCGTTGGTGCGTTCGCACGGATACATTAACGGAGAATGGGTTCCGGCCGAATCGGGGAATGTGATGACGGTCATCAACCCGGCCAGCGGTGCGGTGATCGGTTCCGTGCCGGATATGGGCGTTTCCGAGACGCGCCGGGCAATTGAATCCGCCGCGGCCGCGTTCCCCGCTTGGGCGGCGCGGACCGCCAAGGACCGTGCCGGCGTGTTGCGGCGCTGGTTCGATCTGGTGATGGAGAATCAGGAAGAACTGGCGCGATTGATGACGGCCGAGCAGGGGAAGCCGCTGGCAGAGGCGCGGGGCGAGATCGCCTATGGGGCGTCTTTTCTGGAATGGTACGCCGAGGAAGGGAAGCGGTTGTACGGCGATGTGATCCCGGGGCATCAGACGGATAAGCGTGTGCTGGTGTTGCGGCAGCCGGTGGGAGTGGTCGGGGCGATCACGCCGTGGAACTTTCCGTCGGCGATGATCGTGCGTAAGGTCGCGCCGGCATTGGCGGCGGGGTGCACGGTTGTGGTGAAGCCGGCGCCGCAGACGCCGCTGTCGGCGCTGGCGTTGGCGGAACTGGCGCAGCGCGCGGGCGTGCCGACGGGGGTGTTGAATCTCGTCACGGGATCGGACGCGGCGGCGATTGGCGGCGAGTTGACGTCCAACCGGACGGTGCGGAAGATCACGTTTACGGGATCGACGGCCGTTGGCAAGAAGTTGATGGCGCAGTGTGCAGGGACGCTGAAGAAGATTTCGCTCGAACTGGGCGGGAACGCGCCGTTTTTGGTATTCGCGGATGCCGATCTGGACGCGGCTATCGCGGGCGCGGTGGCGAGTAAGTATCGAAACACCGGGCAGACGTGCGTGTGCCCCAACCGGTTCTTTGTCGAGGACTCGATCTACGATACGTTCGTCGCCCGGTTGGCCGAAGCGGCGGGGAAGCTGCGCGTCGGTGACGGTTTGACGGGTGTGACCGAGCAAGGGCCGCTAATCGATGAAAAGGCGCTGGCGAAGGTGGAGGCGCATGTGGCCGATGCGGTGGCAAAAGGGGCGCAGGTTGTTTGCGGCGGTGCGCGGCATGCGCTGGGCAGGACGTTTTACAAACCGACCGTGCTGGCCGACGTGGACTCTTCGATGCGGTTGGCGCGGGAGGAGACGTTTGGGCCAGTTGCGCCGGTGTTCCGGTTCCGGAGCGAGGCGGAGGCGATCGCGATGGCCAATGATACCGAGTTCGGGTTGGCGGCGTATTTGTACACGAGGGATCTGGGGCGGTCGTGGCGGGTGTCGGAGGCGTTGGAGTTTGGGGTCTTGTCGCTGAACACCGGGATCTTTTCGAACGAGGCGGCGCCGTTTGGCGGGATGAAGGAATCCGGGATCGGCCGGGAGGGATCGCGGTACGGCATTCACGAGTACACCGAGTTGAAGTACGTGTGCGTGAGCATTTAACCTGACGGCGGCCTAAAGGAAACGACCAACCCCGCCGATAAGTCGGTGGTAGGCTATCTTCCGCCCGAGTGGAGATGAGCCAACTTCTGGGGCTCGCCCGCAAGCGAGACAGAGAGGACCACCGCGATGCTACGAGGAATGATTATTTGCCCGGACGAGGGCTTGGCCGAGAATCTGCAAGACTGTCTGAATGAGTTGAAGTCTGTTGTCATCGTCCGCTGGGTGGATCGTTATCCGAACGAGATCGACCTAGTGCGGGCGCTGCGCGCTCATTCGCCGCAGGTCGTCTTCATGAGCTTGCACGATTTGGACGTGGCCTTCGACATGGCCGCGCGGATTGAGAATGCGATGCCCGGCATGCAGATCGTAACGTTCGGGCAGGACACCGATCCGCAGGCGCTGATTTCGCTGATGCGGGTGGGAATCCGCGAGTATTTGGCCTGGCCGTTCCAGAGGGCGGAGGCGGAAGAGACTGTCCTTCGGGTTACGGAAAACCTGGAGCGGAAGCCGTTACAGCCGTTTGAATCAGAGTATCTGTTCGCCTTTCTGCCGTCGAAGCCGGGAGTGGGCACCTCGACGATCGCGATGAACGCGGCGCATGCCTGTTCGCGGCTGCCGGATACGAAGACGGTGCTGATCGACATGGACCTGAACAGCGGTATGCAGCGGTTCATGTTGAAGCTGGACAACGACTACTCGATTGTCGACGCCGCCGAGAATGCGTTCAAGCTCGACGAAGCGCTGTGGCCGCAGTTGGTGACGTCGATCGGTCAAATGGATGTGTTGCACTCCGGGCGATTGAATCCGGGCTACCGGATCGAAGGCGCGCAGGTGCGGAGCATGGTGGAGTTTAGCCGTCGCAACTACAAGTCGATCTGCGTCGATCTGTCAGGCAACATGGAGAAGTATTCGATCGAGATCATGCAGGAGGCCAAGCGGGTCTTCCTGGTGACGACGCCCGAGATCTCGGCGCTGCATCTGGCGCGCGAGCGGTACCACTATTTGCGGCAACTCGATCTGGCCGACCGCATTCAACTGCTGCTGAACCGGTCGCAAAAGCGGGCGCCGATTTCCGTGAGCCAGATTGAAGATCTGCTCGGATTGCCGGTGCTGGCATGTTTGCCGAACGACTATCAAGGCGTGACACGGGCGCTGACGGCGGGCAAGCCGGTCGATTCGAACTCCGAGTTGGGCCGAGAGTTCCAGCGTCTGGCGTATCAGATGATGGAGCGGAAGATGGCGAAGGATTCGTCGAAGGCGGCGAAGCCGAAATCGATTACCGACTACCTTTCGATCTTGCCGGGCAAGTCGATCTTGTTTGCGGATAAGAAGGGTTAGCGAGCGTGGGGCGTTGAACCGTTCGGCTCGGCGGCGGTTTTTGTCCGCCTTTTAGAAATCTGTATCGAAGATCGCGTCGGCATCCTCCTGGCTGACTAACTGCTGATGACCAGCGACGAATTCGCAGAGATATTCGCGGCTGAAGACGGTCTTGCCCATCGCGGCGCGTTCGCGGGCCAGGAATTTCACGCCGATGCGCGGGCAGTCGTCCGCGGTGGCTTTGACGATTTTCCAGTCTTCGGGGCGGTTGAGCTAGGTTTTGTAGACGAAGCCGCGTTGCGGTCCGGCGGTGCTCATGATCCAGAGCGTTCCGTTTGATGTGGCCAACATGGGTGTCACGGTCTGAAACATTTCGTCCTTAACGTAGGCGGACTCGTCGATGATGATTAACGACGGCGCGGAGTAGCAGCGCACCTTTTCGGGGCTCTGCGGCACCGGGATTATGCGGGCGCCGTTTGGAAGCGTGAAGCCTTCGCCGTCGCGTTTGGCCGGGAGGCCGAGTTGCTCGGCGTATTCTTTGCATTTGCGGGCGAGTTCCTGTGATTGGCGCTTGCAGGCGCTGGCGAAAATAATGAACGCCTTTTCCGTGGATAGCGCGTGGTGAAGCGCTTTGGCGGCGGCGATGGTCGACTTGCCCCATTGGCGCGTGCAGAGCAACAGGACGCGGTCTTCGGTGGCGTCGAGGGCTTCGGATTGTAACTTGTCTGGGGTGAAGCCGAGGTGTTTGGTAATGCAGGCGGTGGGCGCGCCTTCCCGGTCGCGGTTTAAAAGGGCCTCGGTTGTGGCGTTGGCTGCGTTTGGACACACCTCGGGCGCCGTGCCCGGAACGGCTACTCCGGCTCGCCAGTTTTCTGTTCGAATTTTGTACGATCCGCTCATTTTCTCCTTGGTACGCTACCCTTCCGGGGCTTGGAATTGGCGCTCTGTACGGGTTTACGAGCGGGTTCTTGGGCCGCCTTGGGTTCGAAGGGCTCTTTGGGCTCTTTCTTGGGAGGTTCGGGTACGTCTTCGGTCCGCAACTCGCTGATTTCATTAGCAAGCTGGGAGGCTTCGGTGGAAACTGGCCAGTTCTGTAGTTTCTTCAAAAGATCGAGATGCCGGGTGCTTTCGCGGGTGTAATGACGTGCGCGGGCCTCGAGTTTCGGCACGGATTTCGAGGCTTGTTCGGCGAGCAGGTGGAGTTCGCCGGCTTCGTGCTCGATGGTGGTCTGGTTTTTGATGATCCACATCTCGCGGTCGATGCCGGCGTTGGCGAGGGCGCCGAGGCGGCTGGAACGCCAGATGGCGTCGACGAGGAGTCCGACGATGGCGGATTCGACGCTATTGCGCGGGCGGAATTGGTCTGTGGCCGAGGTGAGTATGGCGGCGTACGACAATTGTTCTTCGTGCGGGAGGGTGGAGAAGTCAGCGACCCACAATCCGTGCTTCAGGCTGGCTTGGCGGCAGCGCAGGAGGCCTTCGGGCGTTTTCGGGCCCGTCGACTTGGGCCCGTTGATACGAGCCTGTTCGGCTTTGGACAACTTTTCGTTTTCCATGATTTACTCCTGAAATAGCGAAGGGCCTCGGACGCATTTTGGCGTCAGAGGCCCATTTACTATTTCAGTTTAGCACGCGCGTCAAGCTCTTAAGCATCTTGGTCGAGCGGAAAAGCCTGTAAGTTGCTGATTCAACTGGACATAGAATTATTTTAGAAGGCTGTGAACGAAAACAACTACAATTGTAGGTTTAATTGGATTTCCACATTTTTGTTGTCCCACATCAGTGCGTCTAACCGCCTGCAGATGCCTGGAGGCATAGGACTCAAAGGCGGCCTGGGAGGATGTTGTTAGTTCGGCACGGGGCGGGAGGTGGCGTTTTGGGCGAAGTGAACGAGGATCTGGCCGTCGGGCAGGTGTGCGATTTTGTAGATGAAGCACGGTCATTCGATCCTTTGGTTCGCGTAGTTTGAATAGACTACGCCGGTGACGACTTGGCCCGCGTGACGTTCGCGGCTTTCATTTTCGAGCATGCGCCGCTGGCCCCGGTTGAGAGCCGGGTCTCGGGTAATCGCGTAACTCGCCAGGAACGTGTTCGCGGAATCGGGGATGTTGGCGGTTGCGAGGTGGCCGCGGTCGTAGCCAGTGTTGGTGAAGGCGGAACTTGGCAGAGAGTTGAGTTCGTGGTCTTTGCGCCAGAGTTTGCTTTGGGTTCGATTGCTTGCGGGTTTGGACTTCCGCGCACTGAAGGGCGAGCACCTCGTTATACTTTCCGGCTTTCTCCATAAATCGAAACCTCCAAAGCTAGGAGGATATGTGCTCCCTTTTAGAGTTTGCTTCTCAAGATTTCGATCAACTTGCTAGTCTCCTGTCTTGGATAATTCTTTACAACGGCGCACCTTGTCGAGGATAACGTCTGCGGAGGCCTTCCATGTGAAGGGGGTCGGGGCTCCGTTCCAACCGGCCAGCCAGTGGTAGAT
>VFZW01000248.1 GCA_016871055.1 Acidobacteriota bacterium | reverse complement strand
CTAGTGTAGTGCGTCAAACGGATTGGGCATTATTCAAAGCCTTGCGGGCGCGCTTGACCTTTTCCAGGATGTCGTTGGCCTTGGCGGTCCAGATGAACGGCTTGGGGCTTTCGTTGTGTCGATCGATGTAGTTTTCGATGGCCATGATGAGGTCCTCTACGTCACGGAAGATGCCTCGCCGAAGCTGGTTCTCGGTGAGGTCGCGGAAGAAGCGTTCCACCATGTTCAACCACGAGGCACTTGTGGGCGTGAAGTACATGTGAAACCGCGGATGCCGCTTCAACCAGCGCTGCACCTTCGGATGCTTGTGCGTGGCATAGTTGTCGGCGATCAGGTGCAGTTCCTTGTCGGCGGGCGTCACCTGATCGATCGCTCGCAGGAATTTCAGCCATTCCTGGTGGCGGTGACGTTCCTGGCACATTCCGATCACCGTGCCGTCCAACGTGTTCAATGCCGCAAACAACGTGGCTGTGCCGTTGCGCTTGTAGTCGTGCGTCATCGTGGCGCCACGGCCCTTCTTCAACGGCAGCCCGGGCTGCGTCCGGTCCAACGCCTGAATCTGGCTCTTCTCGTCTACGCAGAGCACGATCGCATGCTCCGGTGGATTCAGATATAGGCCGACAATGATGTCCAGCTTCTCGGCAAACAGCTTGTCGTTGCTGACCTTGAACGTTTCCACCAGATGTGGTTTCAAGCCGTTGGCGTGCCAGATCCTCCGCACC
The DNA here is from genome assembly GCA_016871055.1 of Acidobacteriota bacterium. GTDB lineage: Bacteria > Acidobacteriota > Terriglobia > Bryobacterales > Bryobacteraceae. The sequence continues at coordinate 9,758 of VFZW01000248.1, read as the reverse complement.
GTGGCTTCGCTGACTCCCATTTCCGCGGCCATGGTGCGCGTGCTCCAATGCGTCGCGATGGCCGGCTTGGATTGGGTTGTCTTTTGAATCAACTCCAGCTTCCGTTCGGTCGCGATGGCCGGTTTCCTTCCAGGTCGAGGAGCGTCCTTTTCCAGACCGGCCAAGCCCAACGTTAGGAACCGCTTACGCCAGCGCGCGGCATTCTTGTTGGTCATGCGCAGGCTGCCGGCGATCTCCAGGTCGGTCTTCCCGTCGGCGGCCAGCAGGATCACCTTGGCCCGTTCGACTTGTCGCGCCGGCAGGGAGCGTGACCTGGTCCATTGCGTCAAGGTCTCTCTTTGCGAATCGTCGATCTTTACCAGTGGAGCAACACGCATCGGAACGCCTCCTCCATCGTAAGGGCGCCGGCGTGTCGATAATGGTTACCATTTACGACGCACTACACTAGCTTGCGTAGATTATCTTTGTCTCGCTCGAAACAGATGTCCAGGTCGTTGGTGACGTGCGCGCTGCCGTGGAATATCGCAGCCCAGCCGCCTATTACGACAAACTCCACGCCGGCGTCGCAAAGCTGCTGGATGGCACGCTCGAAGTTCATGCTCTAGTCTTGGCGGCCCGGCCACGCAGGGACTCGGCGGCAATCGCCAGTTTGTGCATGCGATCGGCGCGTTCGGCCGGCGACAGCTTCAACTGCTCGATCAGCAACGTAACATCGACGCCGAATTGACAGGCTGCCTCCACTTTGCCGCCGGGTTTCGGGTTCCGCAAACGCTCGATGGTGCGAGCCAATGCTTTGTCGTTTGCTTCCACGTACTTAGTCTACCGCTGGCGGTTACGCAAATAGACTCATCTGCGCCGGCACATATTCGCTGCCTCGGGAGCCCAGGCCGTACTTGGCGCGGACAGCGTTGGCGCGGTGCTTGACGAATTCAACGTATGGTCCTTTGAGATAGGCCGCGTCGCGGAATTGGGCGCGGTACTTGGATTCAAGCGCAGGGAATTCTTGTGCGAGCCACGGGAAGAAGACTTTCTGCGCGCATTCTTTCAAGAAGAGCGGCTGCGCCCAAAGATACTTCGCGCCGGCGCGTGAGGCGGCTGAGGCCAACGCATCGAGGTTTTCGAGGCTGTCGGTGATTCTCGGCATCACGGGCGAGATCGCTACACCGGTTTCGATGCCCGCATTCGCGAGCGCTTTTACAGCTTCCAGCCGGAGGTCGGGCCTGGGGGCGTAGGGTTCCAGTTTGCGTGCCAGAGCGGTGTCTAGAGTCGTGATCGTCATGTTCACGCGCACGTCGTTTTTGCGGTTGATGGCGGCGAGCAGGGCGGCGTCGCGGGTGATCAAGTTGGATTTCGTGATCAAGAATACGCGGATGCCGCTAGCGGAACGCGCGACTTCTTCGAGCATTTGGCGCATGACTTGGAAGCGGCGCTCGGCGGGTTGGTAGCAGTCGGTTGCGGAACCGAAGGCGATCGACTCGCCGAGTTTGACGCGATCTAGTTCGCGGCGAAAGAGCGCCTTGTCGAAGCGTTTGGCGTAGATCTTCGTCTCGAAGGCCTCGACCGGAAGCTCCATGAACTCGTGCGTGTACCGTGCGTAGCAGTAGCGGCAGCCGAACTCGCAACCCCGGTAGGGATTAACGGTCCAATCAAACATCGGGCTGCGCCCCGCGCACGTTCCGATCAGACTGCGTGCTTCCATCTCCAAATAGGCGACGCGCCGTTTCTCTTCGAGAACGGCGCCCTCCGAAGCCATTCGGGCGATCCCCACAAGTTGCGTGGACATGCCATGAATGTTCGCCTTTTATTCGCCCTTTGTCAAGGGCGGAGTTTACGCCATCGCGGCGGCGTCGATCGAGGTGAGTTTCACGACGATCTTCGACATCTCGCGGTTGCGGCCTTCAACGAACTCGAGGCCGACCAAGGTGACAACCATGGCGATGGTCTGTCCGGCGACGTAGAGCGTGACGCCCTTCTTTTCCTTTTGGCTGGCCATCAGGATGTCGCGCATTGCGTTGCCGGTACCGTCTTGCGCGGCAGCGGCGCCCGCGGCGGCAAAGCCGGCGGTGAGAGTGGAAAATACATTTCGTCTGTTCATTGATTTATAGTCCTTTCATCAAAACCTGGTAGATTTCGCCATCGCCGAAGGCGCCCGAGAGTCCCTGGGCATAGGCGCAGTGCATTTCGAGAACGCCACCCTTGAATTCGATTTTCTTGTCGGCTGGGGCCGCGACGTTGACAAGCTTCACGCCCTTCAGTTCGTCGCGCAGGGCGTCCTTGCCGAGCGGGTCCATAGCGATGGTGCGTAGCGCCATATTGAGACGGTGGCAGGAAACGTTGTCGAGGAAGTTCAAGCCGGCGGCATCGTTTGAAAGCGTGTCCCAAGCAACGTCGTACTTGGCGGACGAGCCGCAGATTTCCACGATTTCTTTTTCACGCTCCGGCAGCGTGGTTTCGGTGAGTGTCCGGATCATTTGCCGTTCTTGTAGTCCCATGTTGTGTCTCCACTGATACAGAGCGCAGACTCGCGCCGAAACTCATCATCGCAGTTATGCAAGATACTTCGCGGCGAGCGATTCGTCGACGGTGACGCCGAAACCGGGGGCGTCGGAAACCGCGATTTCGCCGTTCACGAATTTCTCTTCGGGCTTGAGCAAGCGGCCGCGCCAGTCGACTTCGCCCCACTGCATCTCAAGGATGTGGAAGTTCTTCATGCCGGCGCAGACGTGGATCGAGGCTGCCGTCGCGATGGGCCCGCTGGGGTTGTGCGGCGCGACGGTGACCCCGTGCGCTTCGGCCATGGCGGCGATGTGGGTCATTTCGAGCAGCCCGCCGCAGTGCTTGACGTCGGGCATGATGACGTGGACGGCGTGCTCGCGACAGAGCGGTTCGAAGCCTTTGACGCCGAACAGGATTTCGCCGCCGGCCATTTGTTGCTTGATGCCCTTGCGGATTTCGAGCGTCTCGCGGGTGCGTTCGGGAGGGACGGGTTCTTCGTACCAGGCGAGGTTGATGGGCTCGAGACGTTTGGCGACGCGGATGGCGAGCGGGATGTCGAAGAACGAATGGCAGTCGGTCATCACCGCGATTTTCGGGCCGACGGCTTCTCGTACAGCGGCCAGGCAAGCGATGCCCTGTTCGATGTGGGCATCGATCGCCTTCTTCGGTGAGTCGCGCTTGGGGAATCCGTCCCATGGCGCGAGTTTCAGCGACTGAAAACCGTCGCGCACGGCCGCTTTCGCGGCCGCGGCGAAGCCCGAGGGCGTGCGCGGCTTCGTTGCGCGATTGATGTTGGCGTAAACCGGAAGTTTGGAGCGCGTCTTGCCTCCGAAGAGCGCGTGGACCGGGAGGTCGAGGAGTTGTCCGGAGATGTCCCAAAGCGCCTGTTCGATGGCGGAAATGGCTGTTGCGTTGACAAGCGTTGTGGCCTTTGGCCACGCTGCCTGGCGGAAGGGTTCGATGTTGAGGGGCGATTTGCCGGCGAGAAGCGGGCTGAGTTCGCGGAGAATCCTGGCGAGCACTTCCTGGTCATCCTTGGTCGTGGCGGTAAAGCCGAAGGCGTCGGAAGCCTCGCCCCAACCTGTGACACCGGCGTCGGTCCTGATGCGGACGAGCAGCCACACGGTACGCGCGGTGGCGCGGACGGGGACGAGGTCGATGGCGGTGACGCGCGCTTGCGGGCGGGCGAACGCCGCGAGGGCGGAAAGCGCGAAGGTTCGTCGTTGCATCATCAGTTATTCTATTCTCGATGCTCCATCCACTCGCGGGCCAGCCCGCTCCGCCCGCCAGTTTAATCGATGTGAAGGCGCTGATTGACGCCTACTACAACAACAGGCCTACGGCCGCGAATCCGCTGCAACGCGTTGCGTTCGGCACTTCGGGACATCGCGGCACGTCGGCCGATGGGACGTTCACCGAGACTCACATTCTTGCGATCACGCAGGCGATTTGCGATTACCGCGGGGCGAACGGGATCGGCGGGCCGCTGTTTATCGGCAAGGACACGCACGCGCTATCGGACGCGGCGCAACGTACGGCGCTCGAAGTGCTGGCGGCGAACGGTGTCGAGACGTTTGTGCAGAGCGGCGACGGGCCGACACCCACGCCGGTGACCTCGCGCGCGATCATTCGCTACAACGCGGCCAAACCGTTGCAACAGGCCGATGGCATTGTCATCAGCCCGTCGCACAATCCGCCAGCCGATGGCGGCTTCAAGTACAATCCGCCCAACGGCGGGCCAGCGGAGTCGGATGTTACTTCGTGGATTCAGAATCGCGCGAACGAGCTGATGGGTTCGGCGACTAAGAGGACTGTCGATACTTCGTGTATTCGTGCGCACGACTACATCGGGCCGTATGTCGACGACTTGAAGCTGGTGATCGATTTCGATGCGATTCGCGGCGCATCGCTACGGCTCGGCGTCGATCCGCTCGGCGGCGCGTCGGTGCATTATTGGGCTCCGATTGCGGCGGCGTATGGGCTGTCGATCGAAAACGTGAACCCGTCGGTCGATCCTATGTTTTCGTTCATGACGCTGGATCATGACGGCAAGATTCGCATGGACTGTTCAAGCCCGCACGCGATGGCGTCGCTGGTGGCGTTGAAGTCGAAGTTCGATCTCGCGTTCGCGACCGATCCGGACGCGGACCGGCACGGCATTGTTGTGCCGTCGGTGGGGCTGATGAATCCGAATCACTATCTGGCCGTGGCGATTCAGTATCTGTTGACACATCGCCCCGGTTGGCCCGTGACTGCGGCGGTGGGCAAGACGCTGGTGTCGAGTTCGATCATCGACCGCGTGGTTGGCGCGCTGGGCCGCACGCTGGCCGAGGTTCCGGTGGGTTTCAAATGGTTCGCCGGCGGATTGTTCGACGGCTCGTTCTGTTTCGGCGGCGAGGAGAGCGCGGGCGCGAGTTTCCTGTGCCGCGATGGGCGCGTGTGGACGACCGATAAGGACGGGCTGCTGTTGGATTTGCTGGCGGCCGAGATCCGCGCGGTGACGGGACGCGATCCGGGCGAGCACTATCAAACGCTGACGGAGGCGCATGGCGCGCCGGTGTACACGCGCATCGACGTGCCGACGACGCCGGAGCAGAAGGCGAAGCTGGCGAAGTTGAACGCGGCGTCGATGCAGGCGGCGGAGTTGGCGGGGGAGAAGATCACGGCGATCTTGACCCACGCGCCGTCGAATGGCGCGGCGATCGGCGGATTGAAGGTTGCGACGGAGAACGGCTGGTTCGCGGCGCGGCCGTCTGGCACCGAGAACATCTACAAGATCTACGCCGAGAGTTTTCGCGGCGCCGAGCATTTGAGGGCGATCGTGGCGCAGGCGCAGGAGATTGTCACCACGGCGGTATCATAGGGAAAGATGCTGCACCGCGCCATCTTACTCGCGCTGGCGATGATCGTCGTGATCAGTTCGCAGTGCGTAGCCACGTGTGAAGCCGCCGATTGCGTGAAGCCGCCGGCGCATTGTCACGAGGATGCAAAACCGTCGTGCGAGCGCGGGGCCGACCAGGAAACGCCGATGGTTGTCGATCTGGCGCCGGCCCTGAACGTTGCGCCCTTCGACGATTCCGGCGTCTCCGTTGTTGTTGCCGAGCGCGCTGTCGTGCGCGTCGACTTGCGTCCCAAACCTCCCTTGCGGATCTGATCCGCCGCGATTTCGCGGCCGTTTCCCAAATCCAATTTCAAGTGAGGTTCCAATGAGTAATCGAAGAGGATTCTTCTCTCGACTCGCAGCTGGAGGCGCGGCAATGTTTGCGCAGCCACCCGCGCCCAAGCCCGTTTCGTTCGAGACACCCGACACGCCAAAGCTGCCATTCAAGATGGTCAACGGCGTGAAGGAGTTTGAGTTGATCGCCGAGGTCGTGCGGCAGGAGATCGTGCCCGGCCGTTTTATGGACGCCTGGGGCTATAACGGCTCCGTGCCCGGTCCGACGATCGAGATCAATGAAGGCGACCGCGTGCGCGTCGTCTTCCGCAACAAACTGCCCGAGCCTACGGCCGTGCACTGGCACGGCTTTGAAGTGCCGATGGAGATGGACGGGTCGGTTGGCCTCGGGCAAGATCCGGTACCGCCGGGAGGCACGTTCGTGCACGAGTTTACGCTGCGTCAGCACGGCACCTGTTTCTATCACTCGCACTTCCCGATGCAGGAGATGATGGGCATGCTCGGGTTTGTCGTCATTCATCCGGCCAAGCCCTACACGCCGCATGTGCATCGCGATTTTGGGCTCGTGATTCAGGAGTGGGCGCTGTTGCCGAACAACACGGTGCCGAACTCGCTGGCGATGGAGTTCAATTGGCTGACCTTCAACGGCAAGGCCGGCCCGGACTGCACGCCGTTGATCGTCAAGCAGGGCGAGCGAGCGCGCATCCGGCTGATCAATATCGGCATGGATCATCATCCGATCCACATGCACGGCGTGCAGTTCGTCGTGACGGGCACCGAGGGCGGACGGATTCCGGAGTCGATGTGGTATCCGCAGAACACGGTGCTCGTGGGCGTCGCGCAGGCGCGGGTGTTTGAGTTCGAGGCGACGTATGTCGGCGATTGGATGCTGCACTGCCATTTACCGCATCACATGATGAACCAGATGGTGTCGATGGTTGGGCCTTCGCCACATGCCGAGCACTACGGCCCCGACGCTTATCCGAAGGACGATCCGGAGAAGAAGAAAGTGCCGGGGTATCCGCAGGACATGTGGATGCCGAATCACTATGAGTTTCGTCCGAAGGCCGAATATTACGGGCTTCGGAAGGGCTGGGCCGGCGCAATGATGGGCATGATGACGCTGGTGCGCGTCGTGACCGAGGAAACATACGCGGAGATCGAGAAACTGAGGGCGCTATGATTCAACTTCTATTGATTGCAGCATCGCTGGGCGTGGAAGATTTGGAGCGCATGGCGCTGGAAGCGAATCCTTCGATACGGCAAGCAGAGGCCGCGGTGCAAGCGGCGCGTGGGCGGGAGAAACAGGCGGGCTTGTATCCGAATCCCGTGCTCGGCGCGACAGGCGATGAGATCGCCAATGGGCCTGTGATTCGCGGTGGCGAACACGGCGGGTTCTTTGAGCAGCGAATTGTGACGGCGGGAAAATTGGGCGCGAGCCGGAACGTCGCCGGGCGCGAACGCGCGGCGGCCGAGCAGATGTCGGCGGCGCAGAAGCAGCGTGTGCGGAACGCGGCGCGGATGCTGTTTTATGAGGCGTTGGGCGATCAGCGGCGTGTGACGGTCCGCACGGAGGTGAAACGACTGGCGGATGAGGCGGTGAAGATCGCGGGCGAGTTGGTGAACACGGGGCTCGGCGATCAGCCGGATAAGTTGTCTGCGGAGATTGAGGCGCAGCGCGCGGATCTGTCGCTGGTGATGGCGCAGAATGCGCAGGAGCGGACTTGGCGGCAGATTGGGTCGCTGATGAATAATCCGGGGCTTCGTATGACTGAGCTCGCCGGGGATTTGGAAGCGCTGCCAAAGTTGGATGCATCGGTCGTGCTGGATCGGATATATGCCGAGAGTCCCGAGGTTCGTTTGTCTGAGATTGAAGCTTCGCGTGCGGAGATGGCCGTCACGCGGGCACGTAAGGAACCTGTACCGGACATCGTTGTGCGCGGCGGCGTGCGCTACAACCGCGAGTTGCTGGAGGCGAACATGCGGCCCGTCGGCAGAGAAGGGTTCTTCGACATCGGCGTGGAGATTCCGCTGTTCAATCGGAACCAGGGGAACATCGCCGCGGCGCGCGCGGAGGCGTCGAAGGCGAAGCTCGATATCGACCGGACGAAGCTGTCGCTGCGCGCGCGGTTGGCAGAGGCGAATCGCGAGTATCAAGATGCCGTCGCGGCATCGGCGAAGTACAAGAGCGAGATGATCCCGCGCGCGGAGAAGGCGTTTGGGATGTATCGCGAGAACTTTCGTAAGATGGCGGCGGCGTACCCGATGGCGCTGAACGCGCAGAGGAATTTGGCGCAGTTGCGGGATGAGTATGTGGACTCGCTGGTGATGGCGTGGCAGCGGGCGGTGGAGATGGAGGGGTTGCTGCTGTTGCCGTAGCGGTGCAACGTACAATCGAGGAAATGGCAGTGCCCGCGTTCGTTGTTTTGACTTGGCCAATGATGCCGTGTACCGGCATCGGTTTCTCGTTGGGACGTAGCGGGCACGGCACTTGGGGCCACGCCGGGGCGGGAGGAGTCAACACTTCTTCGATCCCCGCACCGATTCTGACCTTGGTTGCAAAACGGAAAAGGAGGTGTTCGCTGTGAAGATTGCGGTAGTCGGCGCGGGCGCGGTGGGCTGTTACTTTGGCGGGTTGCTGGCGAAGACCGGCCACGACGTCACGTTGATTGGGCGGGCTCGCCATGTCGATGCGATCCAGCGCGATGGGTTGCGCTTCGAGAAGGGCGGGGTTGTTGAGATGATTCGCGCGGCGGCGTCGATCTCGATCGACGCCGCGCGCGAGGCGGAGTTGATTCTTGCCTCCGTGAAGACGCTCGACACCGAAGCGACGGGCGCGGCGCTGGCCGGCGCCGCAAGCAGAGTGCTCTCGTTGCAGAACGGCGTTGACAACGCCGAGAAGCTGCGCGCCGCTGGGCTCGACGCGCACCCGTGTGTCGTTTATGTCGGCTGCTCGATGGCGGGGCCGGGGCACGTGTTTCACACGGGGCGAGGCGATCTCGCGGTAGGCCCCGCGCTGACCGCCGAGGCCGCGATGTTCGAAGCCGCCGGGATCCCTTGCCGCGTTACGGAAAAAATCGACGCCGAGCTTTGGCGCAAGCTGATCTTGAACTGTGCATACAACGCACTGTCGGCGCTGACGCGATGCCGGTATGGGCAGATCGCGGAGTTTGAGGGCACGCGGAAGATTCTGATTGGCGCGGTCGAAGAAACGATCGCCGTCGCCAATGCGCTGGGCATCACGTTCGACGAAGACATGGTGGCCACGTCGATCGGGCTGGCCGGGCCTCTGAATGCGACGGTCAGTTCGACGGCCCAGGACATCGCACTTGGCCGGAAGACGGAGATCGATTCGTTGAATGGCTACGTCGCGCGGCGCGGGCGCGAGTTGGGCGTCGCGACGCCGGTCAATGAGAAATTGCGGGCGCTGGTGAAGCTTCGCGAAGAAGCTACTTAGCCACGGCCTTCATTTGCTCGAGGCCTTTTTCGAAGTCGGCGCCGATCATCTTGTCCATGTTCATGAACAGTCCGAACGCTTTGCTCATGAAATTGTTCTGGCCATTCATGGACCAGGTGACCTTCGTTCCTGTGCCTTCGGGTGTGAAGGTGAACTTGTTCCGTGCCTTGGACTCGAAGGGCTTGATGAATTCGAGATCGATTTCGACGCTCAATGAAGGGGTGCTTTCGGCGATTGTCATTTTGCCTTCGCCCACATCGTCGTTGCCGGTCCAGGCGTAGGTCGCGCCCTTGCCGGATGGGTTGGGCGACATAGTGGTTTTCATGTTGGGATCGAGCTTGGCCCAGGGCGACCAGGCGTCCCATTTCGAGAAATCGTTGACGTGAGTGAAAGCCACTTCCGGCGGAGCCGGTACGACGCCTGTGCGAGTGACAGAATAGGAATCCGGCTGCATCACGATCGCGACGAGTAGAACGCCGATGACGGCGGCGAGACCGACGAGAAGTTTCTTGAGCATGGAAAGACTCTAGTCTCCTGTCTTGGATAATTCGTTACAACGGCGCACCTTGTCGAGGATAACGTCTGCGGAGGCCTTCCATGTGAAGGGGGTCGGGGCTCCGTTCCAACCGG
>VFZW01000247.1 GCA_016871055.1 Acidobacteriota bacterium | reverse complement strand
CGTAGGCCGCTACAAACTTCGAACGCAGATCATCCGAGTATGGTCGCGCCATCTCTTTTCGCCGCCGTATTTTCCAGAGCGCTTATATTATGTCAGGTTTTGCTCTAGGTTCCTCGCGGGCACGGAGTCGAACGCGTGACGGACCTCCTCCACGGTTTGGTGGAACAAGCTCCATTTGACGGCATCCTCAATAAACTCGGAGATTGCGCCCTTCTTCAATCCTTGCGAACCGAGATAGGAACGAAGCGCCAAATCTGTATCCTTCGACCAACTGATGGTAAGGCGGGTAGCGGTAGCGTCAGGCATGAGCCTCCTGTGCGGATAGTCGTATATCCCACTATCAGTGTATCCGCTTTGTAGACAGCCCCCGAATCGTTCATCGATCCGCTCCCTGCACAATAACCCAGCCTCCCGACTGCACGATGGGCTTCCGTCCGCCGGCGTGTTCCGCGCGGGTGAGGACATCGCGTGGCGGCGCGAACTGGAAGATGTCCTTGGTGAGGATCACGGTTTCTTTCGGCGCGGGGGCGTTCGTGAAAGTCGACGCGATGATGCCGCGGCCAACGAAATCGATGTTCGTCTTTACCAGTGTTCTTGCGTCGCCCGGCAACGCGTACTGCACGCGGGGCAGCCCCATCGTTGTCGCGACGAATTCGTCTTCAACGCCGACGACGATCAAGCCGTTCGGCCGGTTGAGGGACCGATACCGCTCCAGCGCCGCCAGCGGCGGCACCGGTTCGGGCGGCGCGTGCGAGATAACGCCGAGCGCCAATCGGGCCGCAAGCGCGACCGCGCCGAGCCACACGGGCGCATCGGCGAGGGCCGCGCACGCGACGAAGACCGGCAACAGGTACGTCACGTTTCGATAGCCGAAAAGGGCCAGCATGGCGATGCTCACGAAAATCCACCAGCGCTCCTTGCTTCGAAAAATGGCGAGCGGGATCAGTAGCAGCAGCAGCGGATCGATCGCCCATGCGCGGGTCAAATAGAACATGGGATGCGATTCGGCCGTTGTGTTCTCGGGCGTGGCTAGGCCCCATGCCAGGTGCTCGTCGAGGATGTGTTCCTTCCAATACCACTCGCCGTTTACAGCCAGCTGATATAGATGCCACGGCGCGATCAAGGCCGCCGCGATCATCGCGATCCGAAACCGCCACATGAAAAGCAGCGGTGTGAGTCCAGCCACGCTTTTGATTAACACCGCGACGCCAAGCGACAGGCCGGCGCCTTGGTCGGAACGCTTCCACAGATAGATTGCCAGCACGACGAAGAATGCCAGCGGGACGTCGGTCATGTTGCGCCGCGCCAGAGTAAAGAAGAGCGGATTCGCCGCTACCAGCAACATCGCGCCCCAGCCCTTCCATGACCACAGCAATGTCAGCAACGCCGCGCCGCATAGAAGCGACGGCAACCGCAGGCTCCAGTTTGAAATGCCGAATGCCTTGACGGAAAACGCCGCCGGCAGGTACGCACCCAGTGGCTTCACAAACGCCAAACGCCCCAGAAACCGCGGCGTCAGCCACTCGCCGCGCTCGGCCATGCCGATTGAGATCGACGAATACAGCGCCTCATCCTGCGGGCGCACCTTCCCGACGGGATCGACGAACCCCGACGCGAGCGTAACCATATCGACGCCCAAGCCTAAGTAAGCCAGGGCGCCGCAGAATACTAATACTTGGGCACGGACGGATCGACCTTGTCGGACCATTTGAGGATTCCGCCTGTCATATTACGCACACGCGCAAATCCGTTTTGGCGCAGCAGGTCGCAGGCTTTCGCCGATCGGCCGCCCATCTTGCAATGCATAACGATGTCGGCGTTTTTGTCGAGCTCCGCCAGCCGCTTCGGCAGTTCGCCTAGCGGAATCAGTTTCGCCGTCGGAATCTTGCAGATCTGATATTCGTGCGGTTCGCGCACGTCGATCAGGACGAAATCGGCGTTGGCATCGATCAGCTTCTTTACGTCGCCTGGTTCGATGTCGGTGGCCGATACCGGCGCGGGCAGCGGCGCTTCGGCGTGCGGCACGCCGCAGAACTGCTGGTAATCGATCAGCTCCTTGACGACCGTGCACTTGCCGGAGCACTCCGGATTCCGCCGGATTTTCAGCTCGCGGAACTTCATCGCCAGCGCGTCGTAAAGCATCAGCCGGCCCTTGAGTGGCTGGCCTTCGCCAAGGATCAACTTGATGACTTCCGTCGCTTGGATCAATCCGACAACACCAGGCAAAATGCCCAGCACGCCGCCTTCGGCGCAGCTCGGAACCAGGCCCGGAGGTGGCGGTTCGGGATACAAGCAGCGATAACACGGCCCGTCTTCCTTGCAGAACACGGTCGCCTGGCCCTCGAAGCGGAAGATGCTCGCGTAGACGTTGGGTTTGTCGAGCAGCACGCACGCATCGTTCACCAGGAAGCGCGTCGGGAAGTTGTCGGTGCCGTCGGCGACGATGTCGTAATCCTTGATGATGTCGAGCGCGTTCGCACTCGTCAGCGGCACTTCGTACTTCACGATTTCGATGAACGGATTGATGTCCTTCATCGTTTCTTCCGCCGAATCGACCTTCTTCTTTCCGACGTCCTTGGTGCCGTGGATCACCTGCCGCTGCAGGTTCGACACGTCGACCGTATCGAAATCGACGAGGCCGAGTTTGCCGACGCCCGCGGCGGCGAGATACATCGCCACCGGCGCGCCCAATCCGCCGGTGCCGATCAACAGCACCTTCGCGTTTTTCAGTTTCAACTGGCCTTCCATGCCCACCTCGGGCACGATCAGGTGGCGGCTATATCGCCCGATCTCTTCGTTGGAAAGCGACATTACCACACGCCGCCCGCGATCGAGGGAACGATCGAAATCGTATCGCCGCCCGCGACGGCGGTCTTGTCCTTTTCCAGGAAGCGGATGTCTTCGTCGTTGACGTAGACATTGACGAAGCTGCGCAGTTTGCCTTCGTCGGTGAACAGGTTCTTCTTGAGATCGGGGTGCGCCGTGGTGAGCGCGGCCAGCGCTTCGCCGACGGTCGCGCCGGCGACATCGACCGAATCCTTCTTATCGGCGAACTGGCGCAGCGGGGTGGGAATCAGAATCTTAGGCATTGGGGTGTGTCAACTCTTCTTTCGCGGCTTCGGTCTGCTCCATGTTGGGCAGCCAGCTATTGGCGTGGTGAAATTTTCCTTGTTGAATCGAGAGCACGATGAACGAGTACCAGGGGCAGGAGTTCTCGAGATCGGTCTTTGAAAAATAGGCATCGCAATCGGGATGGCTGTGGAAGATGCCGATCAGGTCCATGCCGTTCTTGCGCGCTTCGCGTTCGGCGAACAGCAGGTCTTCAGGCCGCAGTTCGTAGCGTTCGCGCTGCGCGCCTTCATAGGCGTTGTCGAGCGGCAGCGCCAGACGCACGGTCTTCACGTCGCCGTCGATGGCCCCTAACATCGCGCCGCAGCATTCGTTCGGGTAAGTGGCTTGGGCGTGGTCGACCATCACCGACCACGGTTGCGTTTCAACAGTAATCATTCGTTCCAGAATGGCTCACTTAAATATTTGGATGCACCATCACAAAGAACGGTGACAATAACGGCCTTCTTTCCTTCGGCCGCACAGCGCTTGCCGACCAGCAACGCGGCGTGAACGTTGCCGCCCGCGCTGATGCCGACCAGCAGCCCTTCCTCGCGCGCCATCCGGCGGGCCATCACGTAGGCGTCTTCCGTTTCGAGCCAGAGATTTTCATCGGCGATCGTGTCGTCATAAATCGCGGGGACGATCGCCGTCGGCATGTGCTTCAGGCCTTCGAGGCCATGAAAGCCGGTCGACGGCTGCGCGCTGATGCACTGAATCGCGGGGTTGTGTTCCTTCAGCCGCCGGGCCGTTCCGACAAACGTGCCGCTGGTGCCCATCGCGGTGACGAAGTGCGTGATGCGCTCCTGGGTCTGCGCGAGAAGCTCCGGGCCGGTCGTATTGTAGTGCGCCTGCCAGTTTGCGGGATTGGAGTACTGGTCCGGGTAAAAATAGAGATCCGGGTTCTCGGCATAGATCGCCTTGCAGCGCCGGATCGAGCCGTCGGAGCCTTCGCCAGCGTCGGTCAAAATTAACTCCGCGCCGTAGGCCTTCAGGATCAACTTCCGTTCGGGACTCGCGTTGGCGGGCAAACACAGCTTCACGCGATACCCGCGCGCCGCGGCGATCATCGCGTATGCGATGCCCGTGTTCCCCGATGTCGAATCGAGGATGATCTTGTCGTGTGTCAGCTTGCCAGAGCGCTCGCCCTCGTTGATCATGTTGAGCGCCGGCCGGTCTTTCACCGAACCGCCCGGGTTGATGAACTCGGCCTTTCCGTAAATCTCGATGCCAGGCAGGTCTTCGGTCAAACGCCGCAGATGAAACAGCGGAGTATTGCCGATGGAGGCGATCAACTCGCCGGCCGCTGGTACAGACCGCGGACCGGCCGCATTCGCGGCGGAGGACATTCATTCAGGCTATCAATCCCCCCGATCTCGGTCAACATTACGGGGATTGGCGGCCAGGGAGGAGTCCCTGGCCGCCATTGGGCTAATCGTCCTCGTCAGTTGCGTGAACACCCGCCGCTTTCGCGGCCGCGATGATCTTGTCCGCTTGCAGAGCGGGGACGTAATCGTAGTGGTCGAACTCCATCGTGAACGTCCCCCGGCCTTGGGTCTTGGCCGTCAGATCGTTCTGATAGGTGAGCATCTCGGCCATTGGGATCATGGCTTGGATGATCTGCGTCGCCCCTTTCGTTTCACCGCCGCCGATGCGTCCTCGGCGGCCATTGACGTCGCTCATCAGGTCGCCGGCGAACTCCACCGGGCCCTGAATTTCGACGCGCATGATCGGCTCCAGCAGCACCGGCTTTGCCGTCAGCATCCCAGCCTTAAACGCCTTCCGCGCCGCGAGTTTGAACGCCAGTTCCGAGCTATCGACATCGTGATACGACCCGTCGAACACGGTGACTTTGAAGTCGACCATCGGAAAGCCCGCCAGGTATCCATTCACCGATGTTTCAACGATGCCTTTTTCGACGGCCGGAATGAAGTTCCGGGGGATCGATCCGCCGAAGACCTCATTGGCGAACTGGAAGCCGGCCCCGCGTTCGAGCGGTTCCATGCGGATCCAGCAGTCGCCGAACTGGCCGTGGCCACCGGTCTGCTTCTTGTGGCGGCCCTGTACTTCGGCCCGCCCGCGGATGGTTTCGCGGTAAGGAATTTTGGGAGCGTGCAGCGCGACATCGAGATGATAGCGGCGCTTCAGTTTGCTGACGACGGTTTCGATATGGGCCTGACCGGTGCCGTGCAGCAGGAACTCTTTCGTCTGCGGGTCGCGGCCGAATCGCAGGCAGAGATCCTCTTCCATGATCTTGTGAATCGTCGCGCCGAGCTTATCTTCGTCATTGCGGCTCTTGGCCGAGATCGCGTAGGCGATCGACGGTTCCGGCAACTCCACCGGCGGATACTGCACCGGGTGCGGTTTGTCGTGCAGCGTGTGGCCAGTGAGAGTGTCCTTCAACTTCGCGACCACGCCGATATCTCCGGCATGCAGTTCCAGGATGGCATTCTGGGCCTTGCCGAGCGGCGTCGATAGATGCGCGAAGCGCTCATCGGCGCCGGTGGTGGCGTTGATCAGATGGGCGTCGTTCTTCAGCACGCCGCTGACCACGCGGAAAAACGTCAGCCGTCCGGCGAATGGATCGGCAAGCGTCTTAAAGACATAGACGCTGAGCGGGTCGCTGTTGGTCATCTTCCGAACAACCTCTTGGCCATTCCACGAGCCGTAGGCGTTGTCGCGTTCGACGGGATTCGGCAACAGTTCGCAGAACTGATCGAGCAATTGGCCAGTGCCGATATTGCGTAGCGCCGAGCAACAGAACACCGGATACAGCCGCAGATCGCGAATCGCCTGCTTCAGGCCGTCGATAATGTGATCGACCGGAAGCGTACCTTCGTTGAAGAACTCCTCCATCAGTTGGTCGTTGCCCTCGGCGACCATTTCGACAAGCGCCTCATGCGCCAATTGCGCGGCGTCCTGGAGATCGGCCGGGATGTCGCCTTCCTTGCCTTTGCCATCGCCGTCGGGGGTGTAGGTCCAAGCGCGCATGCGGATCACATCGACGACGCCCTTGAACTCCTTTTCGGCGCCGATCGGGATCTGCACCGGAATCGCGCCGCGGCCGAAGACGCCTTGCACGCTCTCCAGCGCGCGCTCGAAACTGGAGCGTTCGCGGTCGAGCTTATTGATGACGAACACGCGCGGGATATGCAGCTCGCCGCACTGCCAGGCGACCTTTTCCGTACCTACTTCAACGCCCGCCACTCCGTCGATCACCACCACGCCCGTGTCGGCCGCCACCAGCGCGCCTCTGGTTTCGTAAAGGAACGCGTTGAATCCGGGTGTGTCGGAGATGTTGACTTTGTTCTTCTTCCATTCGAGCGGCGCGATCGCCGCGGAGATGGTTATTTTTCGTGCGACCTCTTCTTCGTCGAAGTCCGTGGGCGTGTTCCCCTCATCGACGCGAGTGAGCCGGTTCACCGCTCCCGCCGTGTATAACATGGCGGAGGCCAGCGATGTCTTGCCGCTATGAAGATGCCCGACCAAGGCGATGTTGCGTAGGTCATTACCGTCATAGACCTTCATAGTGTTCGTTCTCCTTTCTCCGGCGCGGGGTTGGCCCGCGCAAGCTAGCGAAATTTCTCCCGCATTGCCGGGGTAAGGGGGAGAGACGGGATAGTAACAGAATTGGAACTGAAACGGAATCGGGGGGGGCGGCGGAGGCGTCCGTTACGATTCGCGACGATAACTGGGCTAGAAGTCAAACCGCAGCGCAAACTGCAAGATCCGCGCGCCTGACTGATTCGAGGCGCCCGTGGGTGTCGCCGAAATCACGCCGAACGTCTGCGGCGTCTGCAGGTTCACCGCGGGCGCTACGAAATTTACGGTATTCAGCAGGTTGTACGCCTCGGCACGGAACGTCGTAAACATCCGCTCGCGCAGCCGGAACCGCTTCACGATCGAAAGGTCGGTGTTGAAGAACCCCGGCCCTCGGAAGGTATTTCGTCCCGAATTTCCGATCTGTCCCGCAGGCGCCACGGAAAACATCCTCGTCTGTTCGGGCGTAAAGAAGCGTACCCCGCCTCCGTAACGTTCGATTTTGCCGATGCTCCGATCCGTGCCGTTGTAATCGGCCAGCGAGCCCAGGTTGCTCGCCAGCGGTCCAAAATCGGTAACGTTCGGTCCCGTGAAAATTCCCGACGAAATACTCAACGGCTGCCCCACCGTGACGAATCCCAGCGAGCCGATCTCCCATCCAGCCACGATTCGATCCGCCCAGTCCGGCATACCCGAGCCGATCATTTTTCCGCGCCCAACCGGCAGCGTATAGGCCACCGACCAGTTGAACGTGTGGGGGCGGTCGATGTCCGACCTTGATCGCATTAATCGGAAGTTGTAGTTATCGAGCGGCCCCGTATTCCCGCTGCCGTCCACCGATCCGTTGTCGATCGTCTTTGAAAACGTGTAATTCAACGCGCCCTTCAGCGCCCCCGCTTGCCGGCGCAGACTCAGTTGCAGCGAGTCGTAGTAGGATCGCCCCATATTGGTTGACACCCAAACGTTGGTGAACTGCGGGAAATTGCGGAGATAGAACTGGCTCAGCCCCGCACCGGCGTAACGCGTGTAGTTGCTGGTGTCGATCGTGTTCGCCGCAGCGCCGACGCTGCCCTGCCGCACCGGCGTCGCGCCGATGGCCGCGATGGCCGCCGCCGGCGTACCGAACATCCGCACCAGCGCGTTGCCCGCCGCCGGGACCGTGCCATTTGCCTGGAACGTTTGCAGCGCCCGGAAGTCATCCAAGAAGCCGCTCGTGTAGATACGGGTTTGGTTCACGTTTTGATCGAGCAACTGTTTCACGCCGCGATTGGAGACATAGCCCGCCTCCACCACGGTGTTGCGCATGATCTCGCGCTGCACCGTCAGGTTCATCTGCATGACATACGGCTGGCGGAAGTTCGGATCGAACAGGTTGATCGCGCCGAAGGTGCGCGTTGCGGCCGGGGTTAACAGGGGTGTTCCGGGCGGAGAAGGCAGCGGCAAATTCGAGTCGCTGGCGCGAATGTCGCTGCCGGCCGCTTGATTCGGGAAGACGCTGGTAGCCTGCGCGAATCCCGGCGTCGTGCTGTCGGGATCGATGCTGGCGCTGCCGATTACCCGGTCGTAGAACATTCCCCACGAGCCACGGATCGACGTCTTTCCGCCGTTGCCGGGCGACCACGCGAAGCCAAATCGCGGCGCGAAATTGTTTCGGTCCGAGTTGAACCACTTGTTGGACCGCGCCACGATGAGGTCCGAGATCTGGCCTACGGTATTGACCAGACCGCTCGCCGATTGAACGATCTGCCCTTGCAGTCGATCACGCTCGAAGGGCACGCTGAAGAACTCCCAGCGCAAGCCGAGATTCAGCGTCAGGCTCTTGCCGATGCGCCAATCGTCCTGGAAGTAGCCGCCGTAGTCACGGAAGATGAAGTTCCGGACTCGCGGTGTCCCGGCTTTTTGAAACGTCCGCAGGTCGCTATAGAAAGTGGTGTTGACGGCGCTGACGCGGCCCAGGAGGTCGTTATACAGATTGTCGAAACGCTGGCGATCCGCGGTTGCTATCTGCGCGCCTGACGGACCGATCGTCCCCGGGACCGCGTTGCCGTTGCCTTGTCCGAGAGCGAGGGTCGGCCAGATGTTGGCATCGCTCGATTGATACTGCGTGATGTGGGAGTAGCGGAAGCCGGTCTTGAAGGTGTGTTTGCCGCGGATGATCGATAGGTTGTCGGAAAGCAGCGGATTCACCGGCGAGTAGCGTGACGACCCGAAACCCGTCGGAATCGGATTCGTGAACAGGTTCGCGCCGATCAGCGCCTGTCCCGGGAACGCGAAGCTGCGCACACGGCCGAACTCAACCGAGGATCCAGACGATCCGATGACGAACTCGTTGAGAATCGTCGGCCGCATGGTCCAATTGGCGCCCGCCGAGTAGCCCGCCCGGATTCCGCCCTGGGTTCCATTCGGCTGGCCGGGGTAGGTCGATTCCGCGCCGTTGAGCGAATCCGCCAACGTCAGCGTGCGTAACCACGAATAACGGAAGTAGGTTCGTATCGTTTGGGTTGCCTGCCAGTCGGTCTTGAAGGTGTGTTGATCGCCCTGGCCGTTGGCCGGCGCGTTGAAGCGAAAGCCGGCGGTGTTGAGCCGGTCGCCGACATCGAAGTTGTTAGGAGCGGGCAGCAATGCCAGATTCGCGGCGACTTTCCTGTCGATTCCGATCCGGCGCGGATCGTTTTGGACGATGTTGAAGCTGCGCGTTTCGCCAGCGCCCGGCTGATTCGCCGGCACCACCCAGCGGAAGATACCCGACTTCGCTTCCGGGGTCAATACCGTGCGATTCCGAACCACCTCCTGCGCCGTTTTCGTGCCTTGAAAATTGTAGAAGAAGAACAGCTTGTCCTTGCCGTTGAAGAGCTTGGGAATTGTGACCGGGCCGCCGATCGAGCCGCCGTATTTGTTCTCGATGAACTTGGGCCGCTTGAGTTCCACGCCGCTCGATTTATTGAAGAAGTTGTTCGCGTTCAATACGGTGTTGCGATGGTATTCAAACAGGTTGCCGCTGAAGCGGTTGGTTCCCGACCGCGTGATCAACTCGACCGTGGCGCCGGCGTTGCGGCCGTACTCCGCCTTCGCGCCGTTGGTGATGATGCGGAACTCCTCGACCGAGTCGGTGTTGGTGGCGTTCATCGTCAAGCCCAACCGCGGCAACACGGCGTCGTTCACGTCGATGCCGTCGAGGGTGTTATTGTTCGAGCCCTGCCGCATTCCGTTGACGCGCGCGAAGCTTGGATCGTTGGGGCTGGTTCCCAATTGCACGCCGGGCTGATAGGTCGCCAGTGCGATCGGATTGCGCGCCAGCTGCGGCAGGGTATCGATATCGCGCAGCGTGACCGAGCGTTGAATGGTGGCCTCGGAGGTCTGCACGCGGACGGAGCTCGACTCGACGACAATCGCTTCGGTGACGGCGCCCAGTTCGAGCTTCAAGTCCTGGCGAATCGTCGCGCCGATGTTCAGCTCGATGTTGGTGAGAGTGAATTTGCGGAAGCCGGTCGCCTCGGCGGTCAGGGTGTAGAACCCCGGTGGCAGGGCAGGGAAGAAATAGAATCCGGTGGCGTCGGAACTGGCATCGAGCCGGACCTGTGTCCGGGTGTTCTCGATTGCAACTTTCGCGCCGGGAACGCCGGCGCCCGAGAAATCGAGAACGGAGCCCTCAATGCGGGCGTTTTGAATCTGCGCCGGTAGAACGCTGCCGGCAAGAAAAAGGGCGAAGACGAAACGGATCACTGTACCCCCCAACGACAATCGATTTGAGTTGAGC
Source organism: Acidobacteriota bacterium (assembly GCA_016871055.1). Taxonomy (GTDB): domain Bacteria; phylum Acidobacteriota; class Terriglobia; order Bryobacterales; family Bryobacteraceae. Next base: position 89 of record VFZW01000247.1, on the reverse strand, counting down.
CGCTGACTGCGGGGCAACCGTACGAGTTTCTTGAGAGGGTATCACGGCGGTGCGGCGGAGTACACCTGGAAACATTGATGAAGCCGATA
>VFZW01000246.1 GCA_016871055.1 Acidobacteriota bacterium | reverse complement strand
TCAAGGTCTCTCTTTGCGAATCGTCGATCTTTACCAGTGGAGCAACACGCATCGGAACGCCTCCTCCATCGTAAGGGCGCCGGCGTGTCGATAATGGTTACCATTTACGACGCACTACACTAGCGACTCCGGCATTGCCTATTCCCAGGCGGGCGTGGCTGTCGTCCCCGAGCCGAGCTCTTTTGCGCTGTTGGCAGCCGGGGTCCTGGTTCTTTACCTCCGCCGCCGATAGCCGTTAGGCGATCCGCAAGACGGAACAGGTGTCGCTGGCGGCAACCATTCAGCTCTCCTAGGCTAGGAGCGGGTGAGCCACATCGGATGTTCCGCTCCGCCGGCGCCGGCGGAGCGGATTTCGCGTACTCTGCGCGTCCGATCCACGACGCGCAGTTGCGGATCGTCTCCTGTTCGCGCACTCACGTAGGCCACCTGACCACCACTCGCAGCGGGCCGGAAATCCCACCGGCCTTCTTCGGGTTTCGTGAGCGCCTCGATAAGCCGCGACGCCACATCGACAAGAGCGAGGTGCACGCCGCCCCTGGCTTGGCGCGGCCGGAAATCGCGATTGAAATGATCTTTGTCCGGACGGTTCGGCGCAAACTGCCAAGGCGTCCGCGAGCCGCCGATCCGCATCGGAAACAGCACTCGCGTGGCGTCATACCAACTCGGGATGTTCGATCCGCCGCCTGGATTTGACGCCTTCCCATACGACGCTCCGAACCAAGCCACCGCGTTGGGCGTGAGCCGCATCACCGTCTTGAAGTCGGTCACCGCAATCGCCGACCAATCATGGCTAGGGTCTTCCCTGCTCATGCAGATTTGAAACGCGACATGCTTGCTATCGGGCGACCACGATGTCCCGAAACACAGTTCGCCGGGATTGGCCGGCATCGTTTTCCGGCCGCCGCCGTCGACATCGACGACGCCGATTTTGTAGTTGGCGTGAAACGCGAACCGCGCACCGTCGGGCGAGAGGCTTACGCCATAAACATACTCTCCGGGCGATGTCAGAGCCTTTGGATTCGCGCCGTCGAGATCGACTGTGTACAACACGGACTTCCCGTTTACGATCACCGTTACGGCCAACCGCGCGCCACCGGGCATCACCACACACGGCGAGATAAAATTGCCGAGCGTCTGCCGCGCACACAACTCCGCAATCGCCCCCGTGCGCACGTTCCCCTTCCAGACCCGCGTGCGGCTCTTGGGATAGTAGTCGTAGAAATCGCGCGTCTTCCAATCGGGCGACACGCTGAGGCTCATCAGCAACAGATCGCCGTCTGGAAAAACACCGTACGCGCCGAAATTCTGCTCACTCGCTTTGTCGAAGGCGAGAAGGCGCGAACGCCCGCCGGTTGTAACGGCGAGACGCTTGCCCGGATTGAGAAAACCGGTCGAGGCGCGCGCAGTGTACAGAATTTCGCGCACCTCGACAGCAGCGGCGGCGGAGAGCAAGAGGTCCCGGCGCCGCATCGTGACCTACAGACGGGCGTAGGCGGGCAGCGTCAGGAACTCGACGAACTTCTCCGCGCCGATCATGTCGTCGAAAATTTTGGCCGCCTCAGCCTTGGCCGGCGTGCCGGGATTTTTCGCCAACTCCTCGGCCAGCACTTGGCGCACGAGGTCCATAGTTACCACGCGGCCGTCGGACATCGCGGCGCCATGACGCACCCATTGCCACACCTGAGATCGGGAGATCTCCGCCGTCGCGGCGTCTTCCATGAGGTTGTAAATCGGCACGCAGCCGTTGCCGTTCAACCACGCTTCCAGGTACTGCAAACCGATGTCGATGTTCATGCGCAGCCCCTTTTCGGTGATAGCGCCTTCGGTCGGCTTCAGCAAGTCGGCCGTCGCGATCGTGTAGGTCTCGCGGGGTTTGTCGATTTGATTCGGCGTGGGCATGTGTTCGTTGAAAACACCGAGCGCCACTTGCACCAGGCCCGGATGCGCGACCCATGTGCCGTCGTGTCCGGCCTTCACTTCGCGCAGTTTGTCGTTCCGTACTTTTTCGATCGCGGCCGCATTGGCCTCCGGATCGTTCTTGATGGGGATCTGCGCCGCCATGCCTCCCATCGCGTGAATGCCGCGGCGATGACAGGTTTGGATCAGCAGCTTGACGTAGGCGGCCAGGAAGTCGCGGTCCATGGTGACGAGAGCGCGGTCGGGCAGCATCTTGTCCGCGCGATGGCCGAGCTTCTTGATGTAGCTGAAGATGTAATCCCAGCGGCCGCAGTTCAGGCCCGCCGAGTGGTCGCGCAACTCGTACAGAATTTCGTCCATTTCGAACGCCGCGAGAATCGTTTCAATCAGCACCGTCGCGCGGATCGAACCTTGCGGCACGCTGCAATAGTCCTGCGCGAAGACGAAGACATCGTTCCAGAGGCGCGCTTCCAGATGGCTCTCCATCTTCGGCAAATAGAAGTACGGCCCGACGCCGCTCGCGAGTTGATTCTTGGCGTTGTGAAAGAAGAAAAGGCCGAAGTCGAAGAACGAGCCGGAGATCGGTTCGCCGTTGACGAGGAAGTGCTTCTCCGGCAAGTGCCAGCCGCGCGGACGGACGATCAACACGGCCGTCTTCTCATTCAATTTGTACTGCTTGCCATCGGGATTGGAGAACGTGATGGTACGGTCGACGGCATCGCGCAGATTGATCTGCCCGCCGATGACGTTGTCCCAGGTTGGGGAATTGGAGTCTTCCAGATCGGCCATGAACATCGGCGCGCCGCAGTTCAGAGCGTTGATCAGCATCTTGCGTTCGGTGGGGCCGGTGATTTCGGCGCGGCGGTCGGACAGCGTGGGTGGGATGGGCGCGACACGCCAGTCGGCGTCACGGATGTGTTTGGTCTCCGGCAAGAAGTCCGGCAATACGCCCGCCAGCAACTGCTGCCAGCGAACCTCGCGGGCGGCGAGCAACTCGCGGCGGCGCGATTCGAACTTATCGGAAATGGCGACAACGAAAGCGATCGCCTCGGGTGTGAGAATCTCGGCAAAGCTAGGCTTCATGGCGCCGAGAATTTGATGGGAAGACGGCATGGCCTATTCAGTGTATACGCACGATCGTCCCTGCTACAATCTCGGCGATGTCCTATGACTTGAAGAGTTTCTTCAGCGCGCGTATCGTTAACGAAATCGCAAGCGATTTAACCCGTGCGCATTCGAAGTTCGACAAAACCAAATTTGCCGCCGAGTGCTTGCGAGGGCTTGACGGGCTGGAATTGATCGCCCGCGGCTTTCACATCGCGGAAGCGATGCGGAAACACTTATCGCGGCATTTCCCCGATGCCGCCCGCGTCCTGGTGCGGTCGCTTCCGGCCGACAGCACGCCACGGAGCGAAGACAAGATGGACACGTTCCGTTATCTGCCGCACACGCAGTTTGTTTCCAAGTACGGGATCGATCATTTTGAGGAAGCGATGCGCGCGCAGTACGAATTGACGCAGCGCTTCACGGCGGAGTTCAGCGTGCGCGCGTTCTTCGAAAAGTATCCGCGCGAAACGCACACGCGGTTTGTGGAGTGGGCGCGCGATCCCAACGTTCACGTGCGGCGGCTTGTGTCGGAAGGCTCGCGGCCGCGTCTGCCATGGGGAAGCCGCCTGCGCGCGTTTCAGAAAGATCCGGCGCCGGTGCTTGAGCTATTGGAACTGCTCAAGGACGACCCCGAACCTTACGTGCGCCGCTCGGTGGCGAACAATCTGAACGACATCGCCAAGGATCATCCCGATATCGCGATCGCGACCTGCCGGCGCTGGGCGAACGGCGATGCCAACCGGATGTGGATCGTCAATCACGCGCTGCGCAGTTTAGTGAAGAAGGGACATCCTGGCGCGCTCGGCGTGCTTGGGTTCGTGGACAAGGCGAAGGTCCGCATCGACAAAGTGAAAATTTCTCCGGCGCGAATCCGGCTGGGCGAGACGCTGCGTTTTTCGTTGGAGGTGATCAGCCAGTCGTCCAAGCAACAGGATCTGCTGATCGACTTCGCCGTGCACTATGTGAAAGCCAACGGCGGCACCGCGCCCAAGGTTTTCAAGCTCACCTCGATCTCGCTCCCCGCGCGGGGAACAAGCGTTCTGCAAAGCAGTGTTGCGTTCCGCCAGATGACCACTCGGAAGCACTACGCCGGTGAACACAAACTCGAACTGCTGATCAACGGTACGCTGATTCCGCTGGGATCGGTTTCGTTGGAGGTGTGATGGCGGACGAGGTGGCCGCGTTTGCGGGCGCGAATCGCATAGCGGGCCAAGAGCATTGGCTTCGAGTACCTGGAGGCGCCGAGGCGCGTGGTCGTCACGCTCGGCTACAGCCAAGGCGGCGAGCAAACAGCAACGGGGCATTATCTGCCATGAGTTGTATCTCACCGGTGAAGGCGATTTTCCGATGGTGTTTATGCCGCTCGCGTAGCGCGGCTACTTCTTCTTCAGCCCGACGTTGCGGATTTCGAGCTTCATCGGCGGGCCGACGTGGATTTGGAAACCGAGAAGGCCCTCCAACTTCCGGCCGGCGGTGTCGTCATCGATGAATGCCGAGACGAGTTGGCCGTTGAAGATGTGCATCAAAACGTTGTCGCGAGCGATGATGTGAACGGTGTTCCAACCGTTGATTTTGATGGCGCCCTTCAGGTCATCGGCGGATTTGAGCTGCGCGAGGGTGCGCGGGCGGCCGTCGCCTTCCTTGGTGGCAACGATCCCGCGTGGTGCGAGGAAGCCGCGGCCACGCTCCTCATAGAGAAGTCCAGTGTGCTGATTGATGAAGTCGAAATCCGCTTGATACCCTTTGAGCACCCACTTGCCGGCCTCGGGGAGTTCAACGCTGCGGTATTGAATTCCGCTGTTGGTCGAGTTCATTTTCAATTCGAGTTTGAGTTCGAAGTTCGACGGTTTGCCGCCACGCCAGATGAGAAACGAATTCAGTTTAATGGGATTGGCTGCGGTTGTTTCGCCGACGATGGTTTCGTTCTCGACGCGCCACAGTGCAGGATCGCCGTCCCAACCGTTGAGCGTTTTGCCGTCGAAGATCGGCTCGAATCCAGTGCGGTCTTCGATGTTGATCGCTTCCGGCCCCGTTGGGCCGCGGCCTCCGGCGGGGCGGCCGCCTTTGGTACGGTCGGGTGGTTGCGCCAGCAACAGCGCGGCGGATAGGGCAAAGGCAAAGAAGGTCTTCATGGGGACTCCGTTCGGCGACTTACGGCGCCGCGGACGCGCCCCACAAACCACTCACGTCGATCGCGGTGGGATTGGGTCCGGCGGGCGTTTCGGCGACGATTTTATGCCGCTCAACGCTCAGCGCGACCACGGAATTCCGAGTGGTCAAGTATATCATCCGGCCATCGGTGGCGACTGGGCGCTGGCCCGGCGCGGCCTGGCTGCGTTGGCCGCCGATGGGGATGCGCAACTTCATGTCATGCAGCGCCCCGAGTCTGTCGGCTTCCAGTACCATCAGGTGCGACGTGGTCACCACATAAGCGCGAGAACTATCGGGCAGAAAGACGGCTCCGAATCCATTGGCGATGCCGGGATACGGAATGCGGCCGGCGGCGATCAACGCGGCGCCGCGCCAGCGGTAGACATCAATAAAGCCGGAGCGATTGAGCGCGATGAGGTGCTCGCCGTTCGGAGAGACCGCGAGGCTGACGGGGTCGCTCGCTTGTTTGCCCGACACCGGCGCGTTGAAGTGGCTATCGGTGAGTTTGCAGGTCTCGCCGATGCGAAAGACGCGGACACGTTTGGCAGCGGAGTCGCCGGCCGAGATGAGGCGGGCGGAGTTGACGACCAGCGAAGTCGCCGCGAAGCCTGTCGTCATTCGAGTGACAATGGTGCGTTTGGCGTAAGCAACGCTCGTCAATCCGTTGGGCGTGGCGGCGATGAGACAATCGCCCGCTGCGGTGAAGGCGAGTTCGCGCGCTTCAGCCTGCACGGTATCGCCGGAGGGCTGCATCGTACGCGCGTCGTAGAACTCGATGATCTTTTGGGCGGGGCGGCTGACGGCGAGGAACGGGTGTTGCGGGTGGTGCTTGCTGTCGAAGGCATCGAGCGGCAGGCTCGATCGTTTTTCGAGCGAAGGGCCGAAGAGATCGAGGCCTTGCGACGAGATCGTGACAACCGAGAGCGATTGCGCGTTGATAGCTGCGGCGGCCAACAGCAGGCGGAGCGTCATTTTACAACGCGGACCAATCAAACGCCGGACCTACATCGAACTTGTCCTTGCGGAAATTTTGATGCGAGGCGATGCCTGCGTATTTGCCGAAGAAGCCGAGATCGCATTCGGTACGCTTGGCCGCGGGCGGGAGAGTCTTCGGAATCGAAAACGCAGCACAGAGGTGGTCGACCAGCGTCTTGGCGGCGGCGAATTGCAGCCCCGTGTAGGCGGCGTAGTAGTCGAAGGTGCGGTAGCTGGCCTTTACAAATTTACCGGTTTCAGATTTATCGCACCACTTGACGCCGTAGTCTTTCGGCCACCAGTTGAGTTGATTGGGGTTGGTTGGCGCCTGCTTGAGCGGGCCGACGTTGGCGATTTCGATGCCGATCGATCGCTTGTCATGCTTGTGATTGGCGCTGGCGGCGCCTGGAATGCCGAGGTGATAAGCCCAATGCGTGGGATCGAACGTTTCGTAGATTGTGCCGTCGGTGTCGATCATGTAGGCCGTGGCCACTTCGAGCGGCGAGTTGATCCATGAGTCGTAGGCGCTGCGCGCGGTACTGCCGGCGGTGAAGTGGAGAACGATCAGATCCTTGGGAAACGCCTGTGCGAAGTACTGCGACTGCGGAAGGCGAAATTTCTTGCGGTCGATGGCGGGACCGCTAGGCGTGGCGGTCGCGGGCGGCGGGAGCGGCGGCAGCGCGGCGAGGTCGGTGGTGGCTTCTGGAATCGTGAGTACCTGGCCAACTTTGATCTTGTTGGGATCGCCGATGGCGTTCGCCATCATCAGCGCATTGACGGTAAGCCCAAACTTTTTGGCGATGGTGGAGAGCGTGTTGCCGCTCTGAACCGTATATTGAGGCATTCGACCCACGCTACCACAGTGATCGGCATTGGTAGAATAGGCGTTTCTATGAGCACTCTTGTCGTCACCTTTGGTGAGATCATGTTGCGCCTGGCGCCCCCAGGCTTTGAACGTTTCCTTCAGTCGCCGCAGTTCCTAGCTACGTTCGGAGGCGGCGAGGCGAATGTCGCCGTTGCCGTTTCGGGATTCGGATTACCGGCACGCTACGTTACGGTGCTGCCGGCGAATCCGATCACCGACGCCTTTGTGGGCGAGATGCGGCGATTCGGCGTCGACGCCGATCGGATCGTGCGCGGCAAGGGACGCTTCGGCATCTACTTCGTCGAACCGGGCGCGAATCAACGGCCATCTAAGGTGATCTACGACCGCGAGGGATCGTCGATCGCGGCAGCCAAGCCGGGCGCGATCGATTGGTCGAAGGCGCTGGCGGGCGGAACGTGGTTTCACATCACGGGCATCACGCCGGCGATCAGCGAAGGCGCGGCACACTTGGCCATCGAGAGCGTCAAGGCGGCGCGCGCGCAGGGGTTGAAGGTGTCGTGCGATTTGAACTTCCGGAAGAATTTGTGGAAGTGGGGCAAGACGGCTGCGGAAGTGATGCCGGAGTTGTTCCAGTACGTCGATGTCGGCATTGCGAACGAAGAAGATTGCCAGATGACGTTGGGGCTGAAGCTGGATGTCGATGTGCATTCGGGCGCCCTCGACCGTGAGCAGTATCGCAAGCTGACCGATATGGTGCTGGAGAAATATCCGAATCTGGAAGCGATCGCGGTGACACTGCGCGAATCGCACTCGGCGTCGCACAACGGATGGGCGGCGTGCTTGAACAACCGCAAGGAGTTTCTGGTTTCGAAGCACTACGACATCACGCATATTGTCGATCGTGTCGGCGGCGGCGATTGTTTCGCGGGCGGATTGGTGTACGGCCTGAACGAGCTGGGCTCGCATCAGAAGGCGCTGGAATTCGCCGTGGCGGCGTCTTGCTTGAAGCATTCGATACCGGGCGACTTCAACCGGTTCACGGCGGATGAGGTGCATGCGTTGATCAAGGGCGGCGGCTCGGGCCGCGTGCAGAGGTAATCGAAATGCGGCTTCTACTCGCTCTTTCTGCAGTGGCGATGGCGCAGGAATACACCGTGCCCGCCAATGAAGTGTCCAAACTGCGCGAGGCGGTGAAGCCGCTAACGGCGAACGCGGCGGCGGTGGCGAAACATGCGCTGGCGCCGGATGTTGCCGTTTATGAAAAGGCCGTGCAAAATCTCGTCAAGTATCCCGATGAATTCTACACGGCCGACTACATTAAGCACGCCAACGCCGCGCTGGCCGAGGGATTGCAGCGCGCCGAGGCGTTGTCGAAAGGCGCTTCGCCGTGGACGAAGCAGACGGGGCGGGTAGCACGCGCGTATCGGTCACGCATCGACGACTCGGTGCAGCCGTATCGCTTGAACATTCCGAAGTCCTACGATGGCTCAAAGCCGGTGCGGCTCGATGTGGTGCTGCACGGGCGCAACGCACGGTTGACCGAGGCAAGTTTTCTGGCGCTCGACAAGAAACCGTACGAGCAGGACTGGATGGAACTGGAAGTGATGGGACGCGGCAACAACGCCTATCGATGGGCGGGCGAGACGGACGTATTCGAAGCGCTTGCGGCGGTGACGTCGCAGTACAACATCGACAAAGACCGCATCGTGCTGCGCGGGTTTTCGATGGGCGGTGCGGGAGCATGGCACATCGGGCTGCATCATCCGTCGCGATGGGCTGGCGTCGAAGCGGGCGCTGGGTTTACGGAGACGATGCTTTACGCCAAACGGATGAGTCCACCGGCGTGGGAGCGCGCGGCGATGCGCATATACGACGCCGTCGACTACGCACCGAACATCGTGAATACCCCAACGGTCGGGTACGGCGGCGAAATCGACCCGCAGTTGAAAGCGAGCGTAAATATCAAAGAGGCGCTGGAGTTCGAAAAGGTCCGGCCGAACGCAATTTTTCTTGTCGGGCCGCAAACGCCACACCGGTGGCATCCGGATTCGAAGAAAGAGAGCGAGGCGTTTGTAGCGAAGAACCTGCCGCGTCGCACGCCGGAGCGTTTTCATTTCGTGACGTTCACGCCGCGCTACGGTCAGGTGTGGAACTGGAAGATCGCGGCGTTACAGAACATGTACGGCCGCGCGGAGTTATCGGGCACGAGCGACAAAGTCACAACGAAGAACATCGCGGAGTTGGAGCTGGACTCGCCTCGCGCGGTGACGATTGATGGGCAGTCGCTGAAAGGCGCGGCGTTCGTGAAGCAGATGAACCGCTGGGAGGTGCGCGGCGGGAAGCCGGCGTTACGGAAGCGGGCAGGCCTGCAGGGGCCAATTGACGATGCGTTCATGGACCGGTTCCTGGTTGTCGCCGATGGCGAGGATGCTTCGTTGACCACGTTTACAGCGAATTTCGAAAAGTATTTTCGGGGCGCGGTGCGGCGGACGACATCGAAGGCGCTGGCGAAGTCCGACATCGCCGAGAGTCATCTTGTCCTATTTGGGACGCCGTCGACGAATAAGACGATGGAGCGTGTGATCAAGAACCTGCCGGTCCGGTGGACGGCAAGCGAGATCGAGATTAAAGGGCAGAAGTTCGACGCGTCGACGCACCGGCTGGCGCTGATTCAACCGAATCCGCTAAACCCTTCCAAGTATGTGGTGCTGAACGCGGGACACTCGTTTGGCGTGGACGATTTGAAAGGGACGAACGCTCTGCTCTATCCGCGTTGGGGCGATTGGGCGGTCATCGAAAACGCGACGGGGAAGTTGAAGGCGACGGGGTTCTTCGATGAGGGTTGGCGGTAAACGCGATCTTCGCGATTCGACTACGAACCGGTGCTTGCGGAGGCGCCTAGTGTCGAACTAACGCTCGAAAAAATCTGGCAGATACTGGGCCCAAGCGTTTGAGGGAAGATCGCGGCGACGGCTACGGCTATTGTGGCCGCCATCAACGTGTACTCGATGAGATCCTGGCCGGCTTCGTCGCGCCAGAAGCGGGCCCTCGTTCGAACGTGTCCCTTCGGCAAGCCTGCGTGACAACGAACGGGCGCGATAGTTAGGTTCAAAGAGTCGCTGGGAGGCGACCGGAGATGAACCGAAAAGAGAGGAAGCCGGTAGCGGAGTCAATCGTGCAAATGCAGCGCGAACTAGAGGAGTATCGCCGTTCGCGGCCCAGGCGGGCAAAGCTGCCGGAGTCGATCTGGGAGGCCGCAACGGCACTGGCACGCCAGCATGGTCTCTACGCCGTGACGCAGGCACTGCGGCTGGACGATACCGAAGTTCCCCCGCCGATAAGCAGTAGTTTTCACCGCAAGGTTCTCAGACAGCGTGGGTTGCGCGTTTTTTGCCTTGTTCTGTATACCCATGTAAATACTCGTATATGTATTTACACGTAGCGCCTATTGTTGCATACTGTTACCATGTACGTGGAAACCGTGCCGAACCGCTCCTCGCCTCCCGCGATTCTGCTCCGCACCGCTTTCCGCCAAGGCAAAAAGATCGTCAAGCGCACGCTCGCCAATCTTTC
>VFZW01000245.1 GCA_016871055.1 Acidobacteriota bacterium | reverse complement strand
CGGATCTTCGGGAAAGAAGTCTTCGATCAGATCAAATCCATGGGTATCAAACAGGTGCTGTCGGCACCGCGTTCTCCCTGGCAACGAGCTTACGTGGAACGGGTCATCGGCACCATTCGCCGCGAGTGCTTGGACCACGTGATCGTGTTCGGCGAACGGAGCTTGTACCGTCTATCGTTCTCGCAAATCTCATTTGGAGGTTTCATCGAGCGGCAGAGCCAGTTTAAGTACCGACCAAACTTCCCAGCCGTGGAATTACCGCCAGACGCTGGCCCGCGCCGGGGTGGGCTGATCTGGCTGAAAACAATATCTTCTGGTCAGATTCGGATACACTGCGGAAATGCCCGCCAAACGGAAGGTTCCGGAGTCGAAATCGAAGATGGTTTTTGGCCAGTCACGCAAACCGGCAAAAATGTTGCGGGCCGGGCTGTATGCGCGCGTCTCCACGCTGGATCAGCAGACGCTTCCCATGCAGATGAGGGCGTTGCGGGAATACGCTGCAAAGCGTGGTTGGGCCGTGATCGAAGAGTGTAAGGAAATGGTCTCTGGCGCGGTCGCGCGTGCGATGCGCCAGCGATTGATCGATGCCGCTCGGCGGCGGGACATTGATGTGGTTCTGGTTTGGCGGCTGGACCGGTGGGGCCGGTCGGTTGCCGATCTGGTGTCGACGTTGCAGGAACTGACGGCGATTGGCGTGGGTTTCGTTTCAGTGACGGAGGCGCTGGATCTGACTACGCCGGCGGGCCGGTCGATGGCGGGTCTGCTATCTGTGTTCGCGGAGTTTGAAAGGGACATCATGCGGGAGCGGGTGCGGGCGGGTTTGGAGCACGCGCGGTTGCAAGGCAAACGACTCGGCTGCCCGCCGACGGCCGCTGGCAAAGCGGGGTCAGTCCGTGACCTATTTCTCGCAGGAATCAGCAAGTCGAAGATTGCACGGCGGTTGAAAATCGGCCGAACGTCGGTTCGGCGTCTGCTGGAAGAAAAGAATTCCTGATCTGCACCCGCTTACGCAGGATTGCCGAAAGGACACATTTGACGTGACGTCGGTTAGTCTGTGCGACTGGTGGTAGTGCTGGCTCCCTGTTTGGTAATCGATCGGAATGATTTGAAATCACGCGCTGTCAGAAGAGAATGCGTTCCCATGATCGTTCCGCGCTGCTGAAATGGCCGAAGCGGGCAATCGCGGCCAGATCCGGCGTGCCGGCGTAACGGTCTCCGGCGGATTCGAGCGAGAGATCGAGTAGCGTTGCCCAGCGCGCCGGTTCGAGTTCCGCGCCGGGTGTCTTGAGGGAAATGAGACGGAAATCCGTATCGCCTGGGAAGATGGCGAGTGTGGCCAGGCACTCCTGGGCCACGCCGCTTTGAACGACTGTTTTCGCTACACGCCTGGCGAGGATCGCGCCGGCGCGATCCGCCTTATAGAAATCCTTCCCGCTCAACGCACCGCCCCCGATCGGTGCCCGTGGGCCGTAAGCGTCCACCACGAGCTTTTTCCCACTCAGACCATTGTCCCCTTCTGTGCCCCCCACCTCGAAGTTCCCGGCACCATTGACGTGGATTTTTTCCGGCGGTCGCGGATCGAGGCCGGCGAGTTGTTTCGCGCACTCCTGCAGTTCGGCAGCAACCACCTGGCGCACAACGCGATGCAGGGCGATCTCATCCCCTCCGATGGCCTGTTGCAGCGAAACGCTGATGCTTACCACCGCATTACGGGCGGAATCCCAGATCAGTACGACCTTGCCATCTGGGCCAAGCCGCAGGTCGGGATACTCTTCACGAAGGCGGCACAGGCGCCGAGACAAACGGCAGACGAGCCAATGCTCGGGTGGAAGATAGTTCGACCCAGGCGAGTCGATCGCGTATCCGGTCACGATCGATTGATCATCGGAAAATTTGCGAAAGCCGGATTCGCTTTCGCAGAGGGGGCCAAGGCAGAGTTCTGTGCCGATCCGAAGGTCCTCCAGCGCTGGACCCCAATCGCGACTGTAGCCGGCGGTTCGGAAGCACTCGCGGACGATCGATTCTACGGGAATCGTCGCGGCTTCGTGGCAGGCGATCCGTCCGGTAACAAAGACGCTTCCGCGGTGCACAGCGACCTCAAGGCCGCAGAGAGCGCGGGATTGACGTCGGACGGCTTCAGCGACTAGCGAGTCGGCGATGGCATCGCAGATTTTGTCGGGATGGCCGGGGAAGACAGCTTCAGCAGGGAAGAGAGAGTTTGTCATGCGGAGAATTCCTTGAGTTCAGTCCAGAGATCGACGAAGGGTTCGAGGTCATGGCGGTGATTGCCGTCCGGTGTAAGTGCTACGCCGAGGTGAACGGCGTCGAGGGCCCGGCGGGCGGTTTCGCCAGGTACGCCAACAAAGCCGTCCGTGATGATGACGGCGCGACGAACGGCGTGGGCGTGCATATGGGCGACGACACATTCGATCGACGTGCCACCGGTGGAACGGCAAACACCACGGCGAAGTTCCTCAAGGCTGATGTCGTGAACCTCGGTCGAGAAAAGGTGGACGCGAGAGTGCACCAGATGACGGCATTCGAGGACGGCGCCATACAGAGCGTCTTTCAGATCCGAGATGCTGCCGCTGACATCGAGGTAGACGTGAACTGGCTGGATGGCTTGGCGGCCGGGCCAGACGATCTCCTGCGCGTACAGAAAAGGCGTGACTCCAAGCGCGCGCAGGACGATGGCTCGTCGGTCGTGTGTGGGGAGCGGCGAGACGAAAGGGGCGGGCGCGGGCTTCCGGCGAGCACCCGCACCCGGGCCGGGGTGGGCGACGCGGCGAAGAAGCGCGCTGAGCCGCTCGCGGTTTGAGGGAATGCGCGTCGGCGTGATCACCTCGTCTCTTAGAATACTGGCCCACGAGCGACCAGCGATCGGATCGGGTGGTTGGGGCCAGTGTTCGACGATTGCACGGACGGCTTCCAACAGCGCACCATCGAGTTCCCCGATTTCGTCACCGTGGCTGCCGAGGAGGCGGTGAGGAACGCCCTGCGGCGGCAGAGCTTTTTTGAGGGCGCGGTAGAGCTGATGATAATCAGCGCCCTGATCTGAATAAAGCGTGCGGTAGAGGGGTTGGAAACGGGCGAGTTCCTTGCCGTTGAGCGCCGGCGGGATGGCTGCTGGTGCGGCGGGGCGCCAGCGGTCCGGGGGCCGCAGGAAACACTCGGGGAAACGCCGGGCACTGTAGAAGCCAGTGAAGAGAGACGTGTATTCCCGGGTTGGGAACATGCGGCAAAGCAGGGCGTTGATGACGGCGTCGAATACAAGATTGTCGAGCGGCGTGATGCGCTTGAAGAGACGGGTGTGGCCAAGTAACACATGGTGAATCTCATGGAGCACGAGCATGAGGAGTCGGCCCGGCGTGCTGGCGAACGTCGCGACAAAGTTCGGGTTGATGCGAAGAACGGGAAGCTCCCGGCATTCGATGGAGGCAGTTTCGATTTCCGTCGATTCAACAATGTCCATGAGCCGGAGGAGGCCGAGGATACCGTAGTTACCGCTCGGAAAAGCGTCGAGGATCTGGTTGGCGAGGGTCATCGAGAACTCCAGTTGAGGGGAATCTGCAGCACGACCCGGAGATTCGGGTCAATGCGGTCGAGGTCGGGTTCCCGGTCTCGGAGATAGATGACCTCAGAGGAGTTTGCGAGAACGGTGCAGATGGTGAGCAGGTCGTCGCAAACCGGATCGCCTGGTTCGGCCTGATTGGTGACGAGAAGGGCGCCGGGCCAGGGTAATGATTGGGCGTGCTGCCGGATGAGGCTGCGCAGGTCGGCGGCGGCGTGACGCGACACGCCCCCCGTGAGAAGTGTAAGGATTCTCTGCACAGCGGGTTTACGTGGGGTCTGCGTCCACTGCACGACAAGCCGCCGGCACCGTACCGCGCCGGGGGCGGGGGTATGGCGAATGGTGCTGCGATGGGGCGTAGACATGTTGTGAAGCATCATCGGGCACCGCCATTTATGCCGCCAACGTGGATGAGTGCGCTGGCATCCTGCCAGTGGCGCAGGATAAGCTCAACATCGGCCTCTACCTGGATAGTGTTATTGGCGAAAAGGCCGACAAGGAGGTTCGTGCGTCCGGGTTCATAGTCGGTGAACCGGGCGAGTACACCAACGATGTGCTGCCAGACGCGGTGCCGAACCGAGCCCGAGGAGACTACCTCATGGAGGTTCTGGGCGGTGGCGACAACGGAATACCACTCGGCACACTGCTGGGCGACCGCTGCGGCGAGACGGCCGGCGACACCGGATTCCATGAGATGGGTCGCGAGCGCATGGCGGGCACCGTTGGGGAGTGCGGCGAGGGAATCGGCAACCAGTGAGGAGAGTTCCTGGCGGCTGATCTTGTCGAGACTGATCGCGAAGAGGGCTCGTCGGAGCGGGTCCGGTTCAGCGAAGAGGAACCGCAGCGGACTGCACGCATCGATGTGGGTTTGCTTCCACGCCTCCTTGTGCGCGGCGAGGAGGGCGACCTCGGGGACGGTTTCGCCGGTGGCTCGTTGCGGGATGGAGTGGCGAAGGGCGAGCCAAGCGGATGCCTCCATGGTGGCGTTGGGGTCGAGGAGGACGCGGGCGGCGTGGACACCGATGAGGTTGCGGAGCAGCATCACGGCGCGGCGCGGGCTGAGTGTGAGCTTGGCCGGGCGGAGGGTGGCGCAAACTAGGCGGATGTAACCGGCAAGGGATTGACTGTGGCTTTCTCGGATCGCTGCCGCGAGCGTACGGCCTCGGGCAATTTGGGCGGAAAGACCGGGCGCTATGGGCGCGGCGGCGTCGCTACGGATGAGTTGTTCCTGCAGATTGGCGGGGAGTTGCTGCCAGTCGTGGATTTCGACAAGGAACGCGAAACGGTCAGCGAGGGCGGCGTCAAGAGGCTCGGCGCCGGAGTAGAGCGTGGCTTCCTCGCCGCAGGAGGGGGGGTTCATAGCAGACCAGCGATGCTCGAGGTCCGGGAGGGGGAGGCCTTGGACACGACGTTCGTGGACGATGGAGAAGAGCTTGTTCTGCACCTCAGGGCGGCAGCGCGAGATCTCGTCGAGGAAGACGGCCTGGGCGCCCCAGATGGAGGAGGGCGTATGGACATACTCGAGCGAACCGCTTGCATTAGGCAGTGGGTAGCCGACCAAGTCATCGAAGCTGAGCAGACTGGCGTTGTAATGTCGATGGGAGAGTCCCAGTGCGGCGGCGAGACGCGTGAGTAGATAGGACTTGCCGACGCCGTGGGGGCCGATCAGCAGAAGTGGGTCGGCGTTGATGAGGGCGGCGAGGATGGCGGGTTCAACCGAATCCATGCCGACGATGCCAAGCGGGGAGAGAAGGGATGTTGGTGGGGATGCAATATGTTTTCGGCCCAAGGGTGTTGTCCTTCGGGCACGAAGTCTGACTGGAAGGGGGTGGCGCGGAGATTGCCGCCACTTGCCACATCGGTCCCGTTTCCGGGCTGACCTTGGCACCTTGGCTTTTGGGGCCAGGTTGCCGGGCGGTCAAAGGGTCAGAACCCTCGCGCCACTCTTGATGTTTTTTTGAAGAGGCTTCCCTCTATGTTAAATCCGATGCACCGAACGGGCGGGAGGTTGCAAAAAACTTTATCGTCAGCTTAATGACATCGACAGGCTCCGGATCACCGGTATTCCAGGCCTTGATCGCGGTTCTCGTAAGCCGCGGAGTTGTTGAAAATTCCCCCTTGGCACCGAGCTTATGTGGAACGGGTCATCGGCACCATCCGCCGCGAGTGCCTGGACCACGTGATCGTGTTCGGCGAACGGAGCTTGTACCGTCACCTGCAAGGTTTCGTGGACTACTATCATCAAAGCCGGACGCACCTGGGATTGGAGAAGGACTCTCCGGAACCTCGCCCGATCCAATCGGCGGACACGGGGCGCGTGGTTGCGATCCCTGAATTCGGCGGCCTCCATCATCGTTACGAGCCCCGCGCCGCCTAAAAGCATCTTCGGCGCGATTCCGTCCGCACGGCTCTGTACTCCTGTGCGGCTCCTATGAACGGCCACTGGGTCCGCGCTCGTGAAGCGCTGCAAGAAGTCAGTCGACGACGCGGAGCGGGTGACGTCCAAAGCCGTTCTTTCAAACATCCCCAAGCCCCTGAATCCAGGCCGATCATACCGCAATATGAGATTTCCGAGAACCACAGATCGAGTTTTCGGACCATACGGCATGCCCGGCACAGCCGGAGGGCTCCTGCATTACGCCAATACTTCCGCCTCTTCTTCTACGACCTCCCACTCCCCGAACGGGTCTGGCAGAAGCGCCCACTGATCCGGTCCCAAGGCCATCTCGGCGTCGGTTAAGAGGCAGTCTCCCAGCGATTCCTCAATCGCGGCCCTGTCCATCCCCGCGCCGATAAACACGATTTCCTGCATACGGTCGCCATACGGTTCCTGCCAGAGCTGTTCGATCGACCGGCGCGCCGCGGCATCCTCGGGCCATTCCGACTTGTCCAGCGCGGCAAACCAATAACGCTCCGGCTCGGTCGTCACGCAGTTGCCGGCTTGCGAGTACACGCCGATCACACTGTGTTTGCTGGCGATCCATACGAACCCCTTGGCGCGAAGCACGCCCAGGCATCCCTCGTCGAGCGCCCGCCAGAGGCGTTCCGGATGAAACGGCCGCCGCGCGCGGTACACGAAGCTCGAAATTCCGTACTCCTCGGTTTCGGGAGTGTGTTCGCCTCGGAGTTCCTTGAGCCAACCGGGCGCCGAGGCGGCTTTTTCTTCGTCGAACAGCCCCGTATCGAGAACCTGCTTCAAATCCACACGGCCGAACGCCGATTCGATAATTCGCGCCTCGGGGTTCATGCGGTGCAAGATCTCGCGCAGCCGCCCGATCTCCTCAGCTTTCATGCGGTCGGTCTTGTTGAGCACCAGGACATTGGCAAACTCGATCTGATCGATCAACAGATCGGCGATGTTGCGTTCATCTTCCTCGCTGAGGGCAAGAGACCGGTCGCCTAGCGACTCGATGGACTCGTAGTCTTCGAGGAACCGTTCGCCATCGACGACGGTGACCATCGTGTCCAGCCGCGCGACGTCGGAGAGCGACCGGCCTTCTTCGTCGGCGAAGCTGAAGGTGGCGGCAACCGGCATCGGTTCCGAGATGCCGGTGGATTCGATGAGCAGGTAGTCGAAACGCTTTTCGGCCGCGAGGCGGTTGACCTCGATCAGAAGATCCTCGCGAAGCGTGCAGCAGATGCAGCCGTTGGTCATCTCCACAAGCTTTTCATCGACGCGATTCAATCCCGCTTGGCCAGCGACGAGCCGCGAGTCGATATTGATCTCGCTCATGTCGTTGACGATCACGGCCACGCGCATCCCTTCCCGGTTTCCCAGGACGTGATTGAGCAGGGTTGTCTTTCCGGCGCCGAGGAAACCCGACAGTACGGTCACGGGCAGTTTCTTTTCTTCAGTTGGCATGGTTGTTCTCCGTTTGACGGGCGCATGTCGGGCACGCGCCATAGATCGTGAGTTCGTGTTGCCGGGGCACGAAGCCCGCAGGCACGAAAGAGTGTAGGCCGGCGACGCAGCCGGGGAGATCGAACACCCTGCCGCAATCCCGGCAAAGGAAATGGTGATGATGGCCCTTACCGGTCGTCTCGAACCGGCAGGTCTCTCCGGGGAACTCAACAGGCGTCAACTTCCCTTCCCGCAGCCACCGATTGAGATGGCGGTAGACAGTGGCTAGGCCCATGTCGGGCACGACTTGTTTGGCGCGGGCCAGAATCTCCACCGCCGACAATGGCGACGGGCAATTGACCAGGACGTTTTTGATGGCTTCTCCCTGCTTGGTGCGGCGAGTCACGCAGCGTTTCCTCAGAGAATAATGGTATCTCTCTATCAGTTAATCAAGCAAGCCGTTTCCTTTTCCGGGCCTCCGGCGACATCGCGTACACTCAAACTACATGCTCAATCGGGCTCTGGTGCAATTCCGAGTCAAACCAAATTCGGTAACGGCCGACGTCTCGATCGATCCCGACCTGTGGTTCTCGGAAATCTCATATTGAGGTATGATCGGCCTGGATTCAGGGGCTTGGGGATGTTTGAAAGAACGGCTTTGGACGTCACCCGCTCCGCTGTGTGTAGACAGAACCACATCATCCCATGAAATCAATGCGTTGGATGCGCGTCGCTCCTCCCTGGCGCGGCGACGTTACGCCATGTTACAAGGGTCAGTTCGTGCCGCTGTCAAGGGCGGACCAAAAGCTCGGCTGGTTTGCAACAGAGCCCATCTTATCAGCAACTTCGGAGTTTGCGAGAACCACAGTTCGGCGAACGGAGCTTGTACCGTCACCTGCAAAGTTTCGTGGACTACTATCATCGGAGCCGGACGCACCTGGGATTGGAGAAGGACTCTCCGGAGCCTCGCCCGATCCAATCGGCGGACATGGGGCGCGTGGTTGCGATCCCTGAAGTCGGCGGACTCCATCATCGTTACGAGCGCCGCGCCGCATAACGACATCTTCGGCGCGCATCGCTCGGCACTCTTGCGCAGCCCCCATGGACGGCCACCGGGTTCGCGCTCGTGAAGCGCCGCAACAGGCCTTGTCATCCGACGGCGTGGGGCGAGTGACGTCCAAAGCAGCTCTTTCAAACATCCCCAAGCCCCTGAATCCAGGCCGATCATACCTCAATATGAGATTTCCGAGAACCACAATCGCGCGGGCCGGCCCGGCAGATCCCAGAAAAGCCACAGCGCCACGGCCGACACGAGAATCGGAATCGGCCCGGCGAGGAACGCCAGATCGTACGACCCCGTGCGGTCGATATACGCTCCCAGCGGCTTCTGCAGGCTCGAACCGCTGATCCAGGCAATAAAGCTCAACAATCCGGTCACCAGCCCGATGTGGCGCTGCGAAAGCTCCTGCGTAAAGGCGTAGTAGCACGGGAACACCCCCAGGCTGCCCGCTGCCGTCATCATCAGCACGGTCAGCGCGGCCGCCACCGGGGGCACGCCCGGAATGGTCCACTCGCCGCGCGACAGCGCCGGCAACTGCGTCGCCGAAAGCACCAGCACTGCGCACACCGAAAAAACCCACCGGCGCGAGTTCAGCACGGAAAAGCCTCGCCGGTGCAGCCACAGCGTGGCCGCCCCCGCGCCCAGGCAGCCAATGTCGGTCAGGATGTAATAGGCCGGTAGAATCTGCCCTAGCGTCTGCTGCTCTGTAAACGCGAGACCAGCCTTGTCCTGCAGCGCCAGCGGCAGCCAGACCCGGTAGATCGACCACGTCGTGTTGATCGAGCAAACCACCACCACCAGCAGCCAGAAACGGTGGTCGCCGATCAGTTGCTTCAAGCCGGCCATCCAGTGCGGACGCTCCTGCTGCTGCTCGGCGGCAGGCAGTGCAAAATTCGCGCCCCGCATAGTCCAGACCCACGCCGCCACCCAGAAGACGCCCATCGCGCCGATCGCGATAAAGGGCAGCCGCCAACTGCCCGGCGCCGGGGTGAGCATCGCGTTGATGATCAGCGGCGTCACAATCGCGCCAATCGAAACGCCCGACTGCAGGATCGAGTTCCCCAGCGCACGCGCCTCGGGCGGCAGCAGCCGCTGCGTCGTCTGCAGCGCGCAGGGCCAGTGGCCGGACTCAAACAGCCCCAGCAGCGTGCGGCAGAGCAGCAGACTCGAAACCGTGTTCAGCCCCTCGAACTCGCCGGCGTATGCCGTCAACACGCCCATGGCCGACCACAGCGTCAGCACGATCGGGTAGACCCACTTCGGGCTGAACCGGTCCACCAGCGGGCCAAAAAACAGCGCGCCAAACGCAAAGGCGTAGCCAAAGAACTGCTCCACCATGCCGTAGTCGGCGTTGGTCAGCCGGAGCTCGTCAATCACCCGCCGCGAGACGCTCGCCAGCGTCATGCGGTCCATGTAGTTGATCGTGCTCGCCAGCAGCAGCAGGCCGCACACCCACCACTTCCAACTCTTCGCGCTTCGGTCTACAGCCAACTGTGGCCATCCCACGCCGCCATGCGGCGCACGAAGTCAACCACTCCCTGCGAGAACTGGCCCAGCAGCGCTTCGCCCTTCTCCGGGTTCGCGAAGCGGGGCGACCCGATGTGGCCGGTCGGCGTCCGCTCTTTGGTGATCCAGCCGCGGTAAGCCGGATCGAACGCGTAGCCGTTCGGGACATCGGCTAGTTGCGTCACATCGCCCTGCACGAGTCCGGGCGCAATCACCATCATCATCGACGTCTCCCATTCGCAGGCATGGCCCATGTAGTTCTGCTCGTAGCCAGCCGGCGCGGCGAGGTCCCAATAGGAAGAGAACAGCAGCAGCAGGTCCTGCCGCTGCCGGTACTGCTGGCGCAGTTCAAACACCACCTGCTTGGCTGGAACGATGTTGCCGCCGTGGCCGTTGAGGAAGTAAATGCGCTGAAACCCATGCTGCAGATAGTTCTCCGCCAGCGCCGCCAGCAAGTCGAGATAGAGCCGCGGCGGCGCGGAGACCGTGCCGGGGCAGTCGGTATGGTGATGCGAATTGCCGAGCCATTGCAGCGGCGCGAACAGCGCTTCGGCGCCCAGCACGGCCTCGGCGCGCCGAACCACTTCGCTCAGCAGAAAGCTGTCCGTATAGACGGGCAGAT
>VFZW01000244.1 GCA_016871055.1 Acidobacteriota bacterium | reverse complement strand
TGGAAGCGGTGGCGAGTTACGTCGCCGTCCTCGATTCACCTGAGACGCCGGCGGCTTCGACCAGGTGGCTCGCCAGCGATACTCTCGAAATCGCGGCCGAAACGAAGGCCGGCGAGTCGCTCGCCATACAGGTCGCGCACGACCCGTATTGGCGCGCCGAAGAGAACGCGACGCGCTACGACGTCTCGAAAGACCCGTTCGGCCAGATGCGCGTCGATCTCCCAGCGGAAAAGCACCTTGTTCGCATGCGCTTCGAAACGCCGCTCGAGAATCAAATCGGCCGCGGCTTGACGGCGGTTAGCCTTCTCATCGCTGTTATTCTGGGGCTTCGTAGAAATCGATGAATCTTCGAACTTGGTTCGCGGCCGTTATCCTCGCGCTCATAAACGCCGCCATTAATTGGAAGCTGCTGCTTCGAGGCGCGACGCCGTATCGTGAGTCGATCGAGCGCGGCTATGCGTCGTTCGGAAAATTCTTCGCCGCCAATCCGGATTACCTTTCCTGGAACGCCGTTCAATACTGCGGCATTCCGATGCACTACGTGTATCTACCGTTGCTGCCGTATCTGGACGCCGTGGGGATATGGCTGTCGCCGGCGACCGACGCGGCCTGGATTCACAGGGCGATTTGCGGTGTCGCGCTCTTACTCGGCCCGAGCGCGATCTGCCTGATGAGCGCCGAAATCTCGGGCAGGTCCAAGTGGGCCTTTTGGGGCGGGATGGCGGTGACGCTGTTGAGTCCGCTGTACGGACTGATCGGCGTGATCGGCGGGGACAGGGGCCTCATGCAGGTGCCTTGGCGCATTCAGGCGTTGATCAAGTATGGCGAGGGGCCACATACGGTAGGCCTGCTAATTGGGCCGGTCGCGCTACTACTGGTCTGGCGGGCGGCGCGCAGCCAATCGAGAGCCGCGCTAGTCGCCGCCGCGGCCGCGCTCGCAGCCACAACGCTGACCAACTGGGTCGCCGCTCTAGGGCTCGCCTTCGCGGTTGTCGCGTTGATCGTCGCTTACTATTCCGACGCCGCCTTCTCGACGCGCCGTATTCTGATCGCCGGACTCGTCGGTTATGGCTTCGCCTGTTTCTGGCTGACTCCAGGGTTTGTTTCGCAGATGTTGTTCAACTGGCCCATAGACGCCTACGGCTATCAATACAAACGCGCCGAGCAATTGGCCACCGCCGGTTGGATCGCGGCGCTGCTGCTAATTCGCATTGCCTTCTGGAAGTTTCCGTCGCAGCGGTATCTGTGCTGGCTGGCGCTCTGCACCGCCGGATTCGGAATTCCCGTTTCGTTATTCTACCGGTACGGGTTGGGCGTGCTTCCTGAAGCGCGCCGCTATGCGCTCGAATACGAAATGTTCCTGTTGCTCGCGGGAATCGAGGTGATCCGGCAACTCCTCAATCACAAACAACGAAATGTGCGGCGGGCATTCGCGGTCCTGGTCTATTGCGGGCTGTTATACGCCACGCCCCCCGTCACGAAATTCGTATCCCACGGCTACAAACAATGGCAATTGACGCAGACCTCCGAAACCGCGGAACACCGTGTCGCCTCGGCGCTCGACGCCTTGAAGCCGCGAGGCCGTGTACATCTTACCGGCGGAAGCCGCCTTCGCGCAAATTCATGGTTCCCGCTTCACCAAACCGGCGGCGTCTTCGAATCCGGACTCAAAGTCCGGTTCACACAAGACATCGCCTATCAAACCCGAACCGACCTCAGCTTCTCGCCCGGTCATGAGGCATCCGATTCCATCGCCATGCTGCGCGCAATGGCGGTTGAGTATCTCGTCGTGCACGGCAAGGACTCCAAAGAATACTACCGGGACATGAAGAACCCTGGTAAGTTCGATGGGCATCTCGAAAAGGTGTGGAGTGAGGACGGCGATTCGATCTACAAACTGCCGCCGCCCGCGATGGCGCATCTCGTCCGGGAGGACGAGCTACCGGCCGACACTGTTACCGACCACGACATTCGCCCTTGGGCGAAGTACGTCTCAGCCATGGATGACACCAGCCGCCCGAAGTTGGGGTTCACTTGGATTAACGCGCGCCACGCCCGCATTACGGGCCCGATTCAACAGGGTTACCGCATCGCGTTTTCAGTATCGTGGGATCCCAACTGGCGCGCTTATTTGAATGGCAGCCCGGCGGGCCTTCGCAAATCGGGGGCCGGTACGCTCGTAACGGATATCCTTCCCGTCGACGCCCCGCAGTTCGATCTCGTGTTCGAACCGTCCCTTGAGGAGCGCATCTGCGCGGCCGTGTCCGTGGTAACGGTAATCGGCTCGATCCTTTTTCTAGTTTGGAGACCCCGCCGGCCATGCGCCGCTTCCTCATCGTCCTCCGCCGCGCGTTCATGAACTCGTGGATCGACGGCTGCTTCGGCATCGCCAAGGGCGCGGCCTATTCCGGCTTGCTCGCGCTGTTTCCGGTGCTTTCGACACTCGCCGCGATCCTCGTACAAGCCAACGCCGGTCAGGTCTCGGACTACATCGCGCGCTTCCTGTTCGAAGTCGTTCCACCGGGCACGACGGAACTGCTCGCGCGCCAGTTCCGCGAGCGCGGCGCGCAGCCGTTGTCGCTGCTGATCGGCGCGACGGCGGTATCGGCGTGGGCCGCGTCGTCGTGGATGGCGTCGTTGATGGAAGGCTTCCGCGCGTGTTACCGGCTGCCCGGCGGCCGCGGCATCGTGCAGGACCGTCTCGTCGCCATCGCGCTCGTGTTCATCAGCGCCGTGCCCGCCATCGCCGCGTCCGCGCTCTTGGTCGCCGGCGACCGCGTTGAGCAGCTTCTACTCGCCGCCGCGGGATGGATCGATCCCGGCCAGACCATCGCCTCGGGCCTCGCGGTTATATCGAAGATCGTGCGCTTCGCCGTCGCCTTCGGTGCGATCGTGGTGACGACGATCGTGCTTTACTACATCGCGCCCAACCGCCCGCAGAAGTGGAAGTACGTTTGGCCGGGCGCCGTCGTGGCGACAACGCTATGGCTCGGCGTCACGCTCGCCTTCGGCTGGTATGTGCGCAACCTCGCAAACTACAACGTTATGTACGGCTCGGTCGGCGGTGTCATCGCGCTCATCGTGTGGATGTATCTGCTCGCCGCCATCGCGCTGTTCGGCTGCGAATACAACGTCGAGCGCGAACGCATTCGCAAGGGCAAATAGCCTTCTACACTGGATAGATGCACTTTCAAGTCGGGGTCTCCTACAAGCCCAGCGGCGACCAGGCGACCGCGATCGAATCGCTCGTCCGAGGCGTCAACGACGGCGAACAACACCAGGTTCTTCTGGGCGTCACCGGATCCGGCAAAACCTTCACCATGGCCAAGGTCATCGAAGCCTGCGGCCGCCCCGCGCTGATCCTCGCGCACAACAAAACGCTCGCCGCGCAGCTCTATCACGAGTTCCGCCACTTCTTTCCGCAAAACGCCGTCGAGTACTTCGTCAGCTACTACGACTACTACCAGCCCGAAGCCTACATCCCCAGCGGCGATGTCTACATCGAGAAGGAAGCGACCATCAACGACGAGCTCGATCGCCTACGTCTTTCCGCCACGCGCTCGTTGTTTGAACGCCGCGATTGCGTGATCGTTTCCTCGGTCAGCTGCATCTACGGTATCGGCTCGCCCGAGGCCTACTACGGCATGTTGATGATGCTCGAAAAGGGCATGAAGATCGAGCGCAAGCAACTGCTCGGCCGCCTTGTCGAACTCCTCTACGACCGCACAGAGAGCGACTTCCGCCGCGGAACGTTTCGTGTGCGCGGCGATGTCGTCGAGATCTTTCCGTCCTACGAAGAGTTCGCCATTCGCGTCGAGCTGTGGGGCGATGAAATCGAATCGCTCGCCCACATCGACCCGCTGACCGGCGCTATCCGCAACACCGCCCCGCGCATCCCCGTCTATCCGAAAACCTACTACGCGATGGATGACGAGACGCGCGACAAAGCGATGGTCACCATCAAGGAAGAGCTCGAATGGTGGCGGACCGAACTCGAGAAACAGAACAAGCTGATCGAAGCCCAACGGCTGCACCAGCGCACCATGTTCGATCTCGAAATGATCAAGACCGTCGGCTACTGCCACGGTGTCGAAAACTATTCGCGCCACTTCTCCGGCCGGCTGCCGGGCGAAGCGCCGCCGACGCTGCTCGACTATCTCCCGCAGGACCATCTCATCTTCATCGACGAGAGCCACCAGACGATGCCGCAAATCCGCGGCATGTGGCACGGCGACCGCTCGCGCAAGGAGACGCTCGTCAACCACGGCTTCCGCCTGCCGAGCGCGCTCGATAACCGCCCGCTGACTTTCGAAGAGTTTGAGAACCGCGTCAATCAGGTCGTCTACGTCTCGGCCACGCCAGGGCGCTACGAACTCACGAAATCGTCGGGCCGCACCGTCGAGCAAATCATCCGCCCCACCGGCCTCGTCGATCCGGAAATCGATGTGCGCCCGATCCGCGGCCAGGTCGACAACCTGCTCAACGAGATCCGCCTGCGCGTCGAACAGAACGAGCGTGTGTTGATCACCACGTTGACCAAGCGGATGTCGGAAGACCTTGCCAGCTATTACTCCGAGGTCGGCGTAAAGTGCCAGTATCTGCACTCGGAGGTCAGCACGCTCGACCGCATCAAGATTCTGCGCGATTTACGCAAGGGCGAGATCGACGTGCTCATCGGCGTCAATCTGCTGCGCGAAGGCCTCGATCTTCCCGAAGTCTCGCTCGTCGCCATTCTCGACGCCGACAAAGAAGGCTTTCTTCGTTCGGCGGGATCACTGATACAGACGATCGGCCGAGCGGCGCGCCATTTAAACGGGCGCGCGATTCTCTACGCCGACGTGATGACCGACAGCATGAAGAACGCGATCGGCGAAACCAATCGCCGCCGCCGCATTCAGGTCGACCACAACGAAGCCAACAACATCACGCCGCAATCGATCATCAAGCCGATCGACATGAGCCTGGTTCGCATCGCGGAGTCGGAATATGTTACTGTTCCTATCGAGCCGGAATCCCCCGAAGCCGAGCTAGACCCGCAACAACGCTATAAACTCATCGAAGAATTGGAGGTCCGTATGCGTGAAGCCGCCCGCCTGTTCGAGTTCGAAAAAGCGGCACAACTGCGTGATCGCGTGAAAGCGCTGAAGGCGCCATAGCCATGCGTCCCGCGCCGTGGGTTGGACTCATCGCCGCGGGCCCGGTCAGCCCGTCGTTGTACCAACTGGCAAACTGGAACGCCACGCTCGGCCCCGTATGCGCCGAGACGCTTCGCGTGGCCTCACGCCTCGCCAACCAAATGAAGGCCGGCGCCGCCGCCCAACCGGAGGCTCTGGCTAAGTCGCAGCTTATCCTCATCTCCGGGCCCTTTGCCGATTTCCAATCGTTGCTCGATCTCGCGCTTAGAGCCGGCATCGACTGGAGAGGCCGCACCGTCCTGCTCGTCGACTCGCTCCGCGCGGCCGATCAGCTCGAACCTCTCCGCGCACTTGGGGCGCACACCGGAACGCTCGACACCATCGACGCTTTTCCGGGCGTCCGATTCGCCGCCGCGATCGACGGCGCCTCGCGCCGTGTCGTGCAGCGTTTCTGCACGGCCACAAAGTCCAAGGCGTACCCGCTGCCGCACAACTCGAAACAGGTCTTCGCGGCGGCGGGCACGTTGATATCGACGCTGCTGACGCCCGCCTTCACCGCCGCATTCGAGAGCTTCAAACACGCCGGGCTCACACAGCCCGAAGCCGAGGATGTCATCGAAAACATCGTCCGTGAACAACTGCGCGCGTGGCGGAAAGCGGGCCGGAAGTCCTGGACCCCGCCCGACGCGAACGCCGCCGAATGGCAACACGCCGCGCTCGCCGCGGCGGATGTCAAACTCGCGCGTTACTTCGAATCGACGGAACGGGCGGCGGCCGGCCTCTTCGCCAAGAAGGCCTCGGCAAGAGCCGGCGGCGCATGATCCTAAACCCGGCCGCTCACCGCCGAGAGGCCTCGCCAACCCCTTTGTTCATGCGGTCGCGGCACGGTCGCGGTGTACTCCCGCCAACCACCCGGCGGTGTTTGGCCCGCGTCAACCGGCGGATTTAAGATAATGGCAGGAATGCCGGAATCGACGACAGACCTTCGCGCGGCGCGGCTCACCACCGCCGGCGAACTCGCCGCCAGCCTCGCGCACGACTGGAACAACTTTCTTACGATTCTGACCGCGCAGGCCGCCGAGATCTCCGAATCGCTGCCGGACCAACATCCGGCGGACACGGTTGTCGATGAGATGCTCGCCTCAATCCGCCTCGCCGCCGATCAACCGAAGCGCCTGCTGTCCTGGCTGCGCGCGACACCCGGCGTGAAGGAGCCTGTGCCGATCGATGCGGTCATCGAAGAAGCCGCGCCGCTGTTTCGCCTCGCCGCCGGACCGCGCGCGCGCTGCGAATTTTCGCTCGCCGCCGAAGCGCCCGCGGTCTCACTCGACAAACCGCTCTTTGTCCACGCCGTGCTTAACATGGTGAACAACGCCGCGCAGGCCATGGACTCGAAGGGCCGCATCGTCATCGCTACTGAAAAACAAAACGGCCACATCTTGTTTTCCGTCTCAGACACGGGCAAAGGCATGACGGAAGAAACGCGGCTCCGCCTCTTCGAGCCTTTCTACTCCACCCGCCACAACGACGGCGGCACGGGCCTGGGCATGCTGACCATTCACCGCCTCGTCGAAGATCACGCCGCCCGCATCGAGATCACGTCCGCCCCCGGTCAGGGCGCGCGGTTTGCGATCGCGTTTCCGATCTCAAACGGCTGAAGTGATACGCGCAGCCGGACCTCCCGCCCTTCGCCTTCGAACACCAGCACGAACGGCCCGGCCGAGCGCTCGACCGGCTTACCCGTCAGTTTCGCTCCCTCCAACCGATCGAACGCCGCCGTCGCGCCGCGCCGGCCGATCGTCACGCGATAGCGCCCCTGCAGCGATTCCACGGGCTCGCCGATGACCATGCCGGCGCCATTCGCTGTTCCATCGATATGCAACTCCGCGCCCGGCCGGCCGGTCAATCGCCAGTCCGATTCGACAACGCCGCCGCTCCATGCGAGCCCGCGTACGCCGCCCGTAATATCCAGCTCAGGCGTGGCCGCGGTCCATCGCAACACACCTTTGCCGGACCACTTCGACTCCTGCCAAGTCGCGCTCCAAGCCGAGATCGAAACCCGCTCGCTCTCGCGCGATCCGGCCAGCCGCACATTCTCCAACACGCCGGCCTTCTTCGCACGCAGTTCGAAGTCGACGCCGCCGGATCCGGCGGGCGCCTGCGTCCCGCCCAACCCAAGCGCGCGCGATAAGAACCCGCTCGACGGCTTCGCCATCGGGCGTAGCGCCTTCTCCATCGTGTCGTACTCAACGGCATCCGCCTCCAAGACGACTCGATGCGGCCGCACGCCGTCTCCGTCGAATCGATACGATCCCGACCACGCCGCGCCGGCCGCCGTCAATTTCGCATTCTGAACCTGAAGCTTCCCTTCACCCCAAGTCGCACTGGCCGCCGCGACTTTTACTGGCGCGTCCAACTCCGGCACCGCAACTTCGCCGTTTCGAATCTCAACGTTGCCGCTCCACTCGAGCGGATCGCCTCCGCTCTGCTTTACCTGCACGGTTCCACGGAGTTGCCCGGCCCCCAGCGAATCGAACCACGACGCCTTCACGCCCAGCGCCTGTGTCCAGTTCCGCAGCTTACGCACGTCGATCGCCCGGCTCGTCGCCTTACAATCCCACGACGACTCCGCGCCGTTCCGCGCGCACTCGGCCGCCAGCGGTTGTCCGTCCAACTCCGCCTGCGCGGCTCGCAGTTCGGTCATGCGGTCTTTCCACGTGACGGCCACTTCCTCGGACTCCAGCGTGTTCCCATCGCCCCACGTCCATTTCAACGCCGTCACGCGCGCCTCGCCCGTTGCCGCCACATCGTGGCCGACATGGAACGAGCCATCGATCGTCCCTTCCAACTTCATGCCGTTAAACGCGGCGCCCGGCGGCCGCAGCCACTCCGACGCTCCCGCGATCGGCAGCTTCTTCGCCTCCACGCCCACAACCCACTGCGCCGTCGACAAATACTTGTCCAGCCGCAGTTCCGCTTGCAGCGGCTGCTTGGCGTCGGTCTCCAGCCGCAGCGACTGCTCGGGTAATCGCAACTCGCCGGTGTAGGAAACCGGCAACGTACCACCGCGCGGCGGCTGCGACCAATGATGCAGATCCGCTAACTGCAATGTCCCCTCGATCTTCAGTTTCGACACCGGACCGGCGACCCGCGCGCGCGACTGCAAGCTGCCATGCACGCCGAGATCCGCGCCGCCGATCAACATCGCAATCTCCTGCAGCGCGCTGCGGTCCAACCGCACGTCGAGCTCGAGCGCGGGTTCCGCGCCGATATCCCGTAATCGCCCGCGAGCGGTGACGCGCCCAAACCCGCGCGCCAATGTATCGGTGCGCGAAGGCTCGCCCACAAACCAGATGTCGAACGTCTCGGCATCGGACGCCGAAAAGTCGATGTCGGCGTTCGTGAAGTAGTACACCGACTTCGTGTCTTCAAACTTAAAGTTCAACCGGCCGCCACGGACCTCCAACTCGGCCAGCGGCGCATGGCTATCGCGGCTCGCCTGAAACATCCCCTGCACGTTCCACGAACCGTCGCGCGCGCGCATCAGGTTCACGTGGACCTTCTCCAATCGCAAGCTCGAAAACTCCAGCTTGCCCTGCAAAAGCGACAGCACGCGCAGCTTCACCACCATCGTGCCGACATAGGCGAACGGCTCCGCCGATACCTTGGCGTCCTCATGAATCACGACGTTGCGCAGCGTGAAACCCGGCCCTGTCAGCAGGTGTACGCGCACATAGCCGATATCGACCTTTCGGCCCAGCGACTGCTCCAGCCCCGCGCGAATTCGAGGCGCGAAACGATCCGCGTTCAGGAACGGCGCAACCGCCAGTGCCGCCGCAACCAGCACCGCCGCCCATTTTAGAAGCCGCTTCATCGCAAGGCCTCCCGCACCGCCGCGGCCGCGGCGGGATCGTCGACATCCATCGTCGCACGCACATCGTCGACCGCCACGAATCCGCGCCGAAATCGCCGCACCACATCGCGCGCGCGGCCATCGACCGGCGCCGCTAACAGCGCCTCCACCACCACACGCTCGATGAGCACCGGATGCCCGTGCGTTTCTCCGACAATCGGCTGCATCACATCGAACTCCGGACTCCGCGCGGCGACGACTTTTCGCACCGTCGCTTCTTCCACATGCGCGTAATCGACCGGAGAAAACAACACCGCGCCCTCACACACCGCCAACCCCGTCTGCAACGAACTCATCTGCCCTCGATCCGCATCTTCGTTTCGAACTACCCGCGCCCGGCCATTGAACTTCACTTCGCCGCCGGGCCGAAAGACGACGACGACGTCATCGCAAACCTCGCCAAACATACGGATCAACCGGTCCAAGTAGGTCTCATCGCCCCACCGCAACAGCGCTTTCGGAAACCCCATCCGCCGCGACAATCCGGCGGCGAGCACGACGCCCGAAACCTTCACTTCAACAGCGCCCGCATCGCGTCGGTCTGAAAGATCGACTTGGAGTGCTCGCGCCACCGCGACTCCGGATTCCGCCGCGCGGCGATCATCTCGGCCACCACCGACACGGCGATCTCTTCCGGCGTAATCGCGCCGATTTCAAACCCCATCGGCGCAAACAGCCGGTCAAACGCATCGCGGCCAATACCTTCCTTTTCCAGTTCCTTCACAACTCCGATCACCTTGCGCTTCGACCCGATCATCGAGATGTACCGCGCGGGCGTGTCAAGCGCCCAACGCAGCACCCGCATATCGTCGCGATGTCCGCGCGTCACGATCACGATGTAATTCGTGTCGCGCACTTCGAGTTTCGGGAACAGGTCTTCGTACTCCTCGGCGAACACGTCTTCGGCCTCGGGAAAGCGCTCACGGTTCGCGTAGGTCTCGCGGTTGTCGATCACGCTGACCGAGAACCCCGCCAGCGCCGCGACCTTGCACAAGCTCTTCGAGATATGACCCGCGCCAAAAATGAACGCCTTCGGTTGCGGAACGATTGCTTCCACGAACACCTCCAGTTGACCGCCACAGATCAGCCCGTTGTCGTAGGCCGCATCCTGCCCCAGTGAGAACTTCATGTGCCGGGGCCGCTCGGTGGAGATCACCTCGCGCGCCGCGTTCCAGACTTCGGCCTCCACGCAGCCGCCGCCGATCGTGCCGATCATCGAGCCGTCCTCGCGCACCAGCAGTTTCGCGCTCTCGTAGCTCGGAATCGAGCCGTTAACCTGCACGATCGTCGCCAGCGCGCTCTTCTGCCCGATCTTACGCAACCGGACGATTTCGTCGAAGAGATCCATGGGGTCGATTTTATCAGAGAGGAAATTTACCTAGGCACTGAAATCATGCACTACCGAGCCGCGCGCGTTAGCAAGCGGTCCCCTCCCCAACCCAATCTGCCTCTTCAGCGGAGGGAAATTTACTTAGAACCCTAACCCGGCATAGCCGGAACCAAAGAGGGAAATCGGATACGATGCCGGGATGGGCGTTGAATCACTGACCGA
>VFZW01000243.1 GCA_016871055.1 Acidobacteriota bacterium | reverse complement strand
CCCACTCCACACTCGAAAACGCATACTACAAGGCCGACCGCGCTATCGAGGACATCGTCAAGTTACTCGCTGCGTAACTTCGTTTGTTGCAGTACTCTGATTTAGAATCTTCGATTCTAGAATCTAGCGATGCCGTCGTCATTCCGCCGTCGTTCCAACGATACGCCTTCGATCGCGCGTGATCGTGCGCACCGCCTCCCACGCCGCTCCATGCGGCGTGTAATCTTCATGTACTATGGCCAACGCGCGCTCGCTGAGATACGGCCCCCAGCGTTTCCAACGGCTCTATGTCCATGTCTCGATCCGTCGAGCCGTTGTGATTCTGTCGTTATGCGGAATAACCAGGCCTGTGGGCCTTCGCCGGGCTTGGTTATTCCGCCGTGAAGTAGTTACTTTTGCGCGGGCACGAGATACGCCTGCGCATTGCCCGCGAACTGAATGCCGGTCAGTCGGCGCACGCCGTCGGCTTCGCTGTCGAAGATGAAGCGGGGCGCGATTGCGTAGTCGCCATAGATCGGCTCACCGCGATCGACAACGATCATGAGCGCTGTTCCGTTCGGCGATTGAAAACTCAGAACGGGAACTCCCGAGGCCGTGTTCAGGCGGCCGACGGCGTAATCGCCGGCCTGCAGCGTGGACGATCCCACGCGCACCGGCGCGTCGATGTGAAACTTGGCGTGCTCGGGCGTTTGCGCGAAAACAGCCAATGAAAATGCGGTAACAAGCAATGTGCGAATCATGTTCTTTCAACTCCTGCCAGTAGAAACGGAGTTGGCACAGTGCTTGTTACCGTCTTGACAATACTTTACGAACTGCCATTCCGGCGATCGAGAAACTCACGCAGCGGTGCGGCCGGCGCGCCGTCCGGATAAGGCCTGCCATCTCGCGGCTCCATCGATTCGAGCCGTTCGACGCCTGGACCGGGGTCGCCGCGAAGCGCCGCCAAGCGTAACGCAATAGAACCGCAAGCTGGCTTCGGTAACGGCATGAGCACGCAGCCGCGCGAGTCTTCGGGCACGGCGCGGCCACATCGAGTCGCTTAGGCACAAGCAGTTTCCATCGGTCGTGGGCGATAGGGTTCATCCGGTCGACGAACTGATCGGGCGCGAACGGCCGCTGCCTGCGTGGCGGCGGCTCGCGTCCCTTCGCTAACCACCTGCGAAAATATTTTCAAGGCCGCCTGTCGAAAAGCCGCCACCTGGTGCGTCGGGATAATGAAGCGCACAGGCTGCGAAGGCTCGGCCCCAAACGGGCGAGCGGTTCGCCCGATGGCCGAGCCGGAGCGAGTCCGTTGTGCGCGATTTCCTTGGAAGGAGACACCCATGAAATACATGGCACTGATTTTTGAGAACGAACAGAAGGCCGCCGCCGCGACGCCCGCCGATCAGGAGGCGTTGTTCGGCCGCTACATGGCATTTACCGAAGAGGTGAAACAGAGCGGACACCTGCGCGGCGGCGAACCGCTCCAGCCCACATCGACGGCAACCACGGTGCGCGTCACCGCCGGAGGAAAAATTTCCACGCTCGACGGCCCGTACGCCGAGACCAAGGAACAGCTGGGCGGTTTCTATCTGTTCGAATGCAAAGACCTCGACGAGGCCATCGAACTCGGCGCGCGCATCTGCCGTCTGCATGCCGATGGCGGCGTTGCCGTCGAAGTACGGCCAGTTCTGGATTTTCCCGGCTGATGCTCGCGGATTTGGAGCGGGTCTTCCGGCGCGAGCACGGCCGCATTCTGGCAACCCTCATTCGTGTCGCCGGGTCCATCGACCTGGCCGAATACGCGATGCAGGATGCGTTCGTCGCTGCGATCGAACACTGGCGGAACGGCCCGCCCGCAAATCCGGGAGCGTGGATTCAAACAGTAGCGCATCGAAAGGCGATCGATCGCATGCGGCGGTTGGCCCGTCAGGCGCCGCTGGAGGCGAGTTCGACGGCGGAAGCACTAGCCGGCGGAGACGAAATGTGTTGGAGAGATCGCGATGACCGGCTGCGGCTTCTGTTCACGTGTTGTCATCCGGCGCTGGCCGTGGATGCGCAAATCGCGTTGACGCTTCGAACGCTCTGTGGCCTCACCACGGGTGAGATCGCACGTGCGTTTCTGGTTCCCGAACCAACGATGGCGCAACGCCTGGTCAGGGCCAAACACAAAATCCGCGCTGCGAACATTCCTTACGAACTACCCCGCCCCGACCGGCTCGAAGAACGGACCGAGGCCGTGCTCGCTGTTGTCTATCTCGTTTTCAACGAAGGATACACCGCCAGCGCCGGCGAGATGCTGCAACGCACCGCGCTTTGCGAGGAAGCCATCCAGCTTGCGCGCGTTCTGGTTGAACTTCTCCCGGGTCAGGCCGAAGTCGAAGGGCTGCTCGCGCTGCTACTGCTGCAACACGTGCGCAGCGCGGCCCGTCTCGACGCTCACGGCGAACTGTTGACGCTCGAACAGCAGGACCGGTCGCGTTGGAATCGTTCGGCCATCGACGAAGGCGACGACGTCCTGCAGCGCGCTCTGACGCGCGGGCAACTTGGCCCCTATCAATTGCAAGCGGCGATCGCCGCCGTGCACGGACACGCCGCTCACGCCGCCGACACCGATTGGCTTGAGATCGAAGCGCTCTACGGCGAACTCTATCGGCTCGCGCCAACGCCGATCGTCGAGTTGAACCGCGCTGTTGCAACCGCCATGGCGCGGGGCTGCGAGGCGGGACTGGCTGCGATGGAAGGGATCGAACTGCCCGGCTACGGGTTGCTGCCTGCCAGCCGCGCGGATCTGCTGCGCCGCCTTGGCCGCGACGGCGAAGCCGCCGAGGCATACCGGCAGGCGCTTGACCTCACGCAGAACGCTGCCGAGACCCGTTACCTGCGGCGGCGGCTCGCCGAGGTCACGCGCTCAACATAGCGCGCGCGTTGACAACGCGCACGCCGCGCCATTCCGATGGGAAGTCCGCAAGATTGCCCGTCACGACAAACGCCGCCTTCGCCGCCAGCGCGCACTCGAGCAGCAGGTTGTCGTCGGGATCGGTGCAGGCATCGCATCGCTCAAGCGGATCGACGATGACCGCGTTCGCCCGGATCGCGTCAATCGCTCCGATGAGACATTCGCGCCGTGTTTCGAACTTTTTCCGCGCGGCCACTTCACGATACTCTTCGAGAAGCGCTCCCGAAAGGCACGCAATCAGCACGCCGGCTTGAACGAGTTCGATCATCCGCGCTTCATTGCCGCCCGGCTTGATGCAAGCCGAAATCAAGATGTTCGTATCCAGAACCACGCGCATGGGAAAATCGAATCGTACCGTGAATTAATGAACGACGAACTCGGCGATCGCATCAAAACCTACTTCGAAGATCCCGCGCGCGTGCTGCTGCCGCGCAAGACCTGGGTCATTGTGCGCGTCGACGGCAAGGGATTTCACACCTTCACGCGCAACATGCCAAGGCCGTATCACCGGCCGCTCGCCGGTGCACTGGACGCCGCCGCGATCCACGTTTGCGAGCAGATGGCCGGCTGCGCGTTCGCCTACGGGCAAAGCGATGAGTACTCGTTCCTGATGTCCGATTTCGGCCGCGACGACTCGCGCATGTGGTTCGACGGCTCGGTGCAGAAGATCGCATCTGTTTCGGCCAGCCTCTTCACGGCGGCGTTTCATCACGCGTTTGCCGAACCCGGCCTCGCGGCGTTCGATGCCCGTGTGTTCGCCATTCCCAACCGCGCCGAGGTCGAAAAGTATTTCCGCTGGCGTCAGGACGACGCCTCGCGCAACAGCCTCAACATGCTGGCGTCGCATTACTATTCCCACGAGGAACTGCTCGGTAAATCGGCGAGCGAAAAGCACGACCTCATCCACGAGAAAGGCGACAACTGGGCGAAGTGGCCGGCCGACTTCAAACGCGGCCGCGTCGTGCGTCGGACCGAAGATCGCTTCGCCGTTGACGCCGAGATCCCCGTCTTCACCCGCGACGCGGCGTATCTTGACAGCCTGATTCCACGCGCCGACTAACGCCGCTGCCAGTGATCGGTCTCGAACGTCGCGTCTTCATCCCGCCACGGCCCGAACTTGCAACACATCTGCCCGCCGTCGACGAGCAGCGTCGCGCCTGTGATGTAACTCGCCCAATCCGAAGCGAGAAAAACCGCGGCCTTGGCGACCTCCGATGCCTCGCCACCGCGTCCCATCGGAATCGCGCGAAAATAGTCCTTCAATACAGCGGGGTTGTCGAAGCTGCCTTTGGTGAGCCGCGTTCGAATCAACCCCGGATTCACCGCGTTCACGCGAATGCCGAACGGCCCGAGTTCATTGGCCGCCGTGTGCACCAGCCCAAGCACGCCAGACTTGGTCGCGTTGTAGGCGATTAGATTTTCTTCGCCGTCGTAAGAATTCGTCGACGCGGTCAAAACGATCGCGCCGCCCTTCGGCTTCATGCGCGCCGACGCCTCCTGCAGCGTTTCAAACGCGGCGGTCAAGTTCAACGCGATCGTTTTATCCCACACCGCGCGATCGGTCTCGGCGATCGGCTTGACGATGCCGGTGCCCGCGTTGATCATGACGACATCGGGCGGTCCCGAAACGTCGAACGCCGCGCGCAAGCTGTGGCGCGAAGTGACGTCGCAAGCGACAATCGACGCTTTGAAATCGAGCGGTGTCTGTTCGACGTCGAAAATGTACACGCGCGCGCCGCACGCCGCCAGCGCCGCCGCCATCGCCCGGCCGATGCCGTGCGAGCCGCCGGTTACCACGGCGGTCTTTCCAGTGAAGGAGATCTCCATTGAACCCAGCATATACACTATTCAACGATGCAGATTTCTCGCCGTACCGTATTGGCCTCCTCCGCTGCCGCCGCGCAATCGACCGCCGCTCGCCCGCCCAACATCGTCTTCCTCATTTCCGACGATCACACCGCCGCCGATCTCGGCTGCTACGGCAACACGCATGTTCATACGCCGAACCTCGACAAACTCGCGCGCGAGGGCGCGCGCTTTACAAATTGTTTCGTCACTTCGGCGCAATGCAGTCCGAACCGTTCTGCGATCTTCACCGGCTGCACATCGCACACAACCGGCACATCGCGTCTGCATGCACCGATGCCGCCGTGGGAGAAGACCTTCGTCGACCTGCTGAAAGAACACGGCTACTTTACCGGCGCATTCCGCAAAGTGCACCAGGGCGACGAATTCAACAAGCGATTCGATTTCTACGCCGCCCGGCCCGCCAAGTTCGAATCGTTCTTTGACAAAGCCCCGAAGGACAAACCGTTTTTCCTGCACGTCGGTTTCACCGATCCCCACCGGCCTTACACAAAAGGCGCGTTCACGCCGCCGCACGATCCCGCCAAAGTCCGCTTGCCGAATTTTCTTCCCGACACGCCCGCGATCCGCGAAGACCTCGCGCACTATCATGATTTCATCGCGCGCATGGACGCCGAATGCGGAACGTTGCTTGCGCTGCTCGAATCGCGCGGGCTGGCTTCGAACACGATCGTTTTTTTCACCGGCGACAACGGAATGCCTTTCCCGGGCGCGAAGGGAACTTGTTACGATCCCGGCATTCACGTCCCGCTGATCGTGAAGTGGCCGGGTATGACCAAACCCGGCGAAGTCCGTTCCGAACTAATTTCCCACGTCGATCTCGCTCCAACCTGGCTCGACATCGCCGGCGCTCCGGTTCCTCCAAAGATGCAAGGGAAGATTTCCACAGGTCTGTGGAAAAGCGGTGGATTTCAAGCGCGCGAGGCGGTTTTCTCCGAACGCAACTGGCACGACAATTTTGACCCGATCCGATCGATCCGGACCCGGAGGTTCAAACTGATCTTCAACGCCGCGCCACATTTTCCTTACCGGCCGGCCTGGGATTTGGAAGGCAGTCCAAGTTGGAGTTCTTATCAGGCCGCTTCGCGCCGCCCCGGTTTCAAACCGCACTTCGCGCGATTGTTGCAACCCGCGCGGCCGATCGTTGAAATGTACGATTTGTCGAAAGACCCCGACGAGTTCAACAACATCGCCAACGATCCGGCGTATGCAAAAGACAAGCAGGAATTGCTGAAACGATTAAGCGATTGGATGCACGATACATACGACTACCTGCCGCCAGCGTTCGCCCGCCCGGGCGAACCGGCTGGCCGCGGGTGGCCTGTATCGCTCTAGTCGCCTTTTGGCCGGCGAGGGCAGGGATTCGCCTCCTGTTCGCCTTCGCCGCTCTTTCGGCTTGACAGACGTGTGTTTTCGCTGCTATTGTAGGTCTTTCGCCTCAGGTGTGAGGCGGATTGCCACATTAGGACCGACACTCCCCCGAGTCTGACCGGATCAGACTGAGCGGTTCCAGTTCGAAGCAGTTGGAACGTAACAAACCGCTCGCAGGACCCAAACGATGAATCAACCTTATTTCGTAGTCGTTCTGGCTCATTCGGTGCATGGCCGCCTTCGCAGGCTTCACGTCTCTCACGCGATTTTGTACACCGTTCTGTCGCTGGCCGTTGTTGGCTGTTTCACGACATTTGGATTTTTGGCCAGTTACGCGCGCATGGCTTGGAAAGTCTCCAACTACAACACGCTGCGCGATGAAGTTTCTTCGCTGCAACAGCGCTATCAGAACTTGCAGAAGTCGAACGAACAAACCAAAGAGCAGATGGCGACGTTGCAGATGCTCGCGACCGAAGTGACCACCGCGTACGGAATCAAAGAACGTCTGGAAGGTCCGGCGACGATCGCATCGGAAAGCCGATTGGTCCCGACCTACCAGCAATCGCTCGAACAGTTCGACCTGTTGCGAACCACGCGTTTGTATTCGAACAGCCGCCGCCGCATCAACCGCATGTGGCAGACCAACGTAATTCCGAGCTTGTGGCCAACTCCAGGAAGGCTGAATTCGAGTTTCGGCGCGCGCCACGACCCGTTCACGGGCGGCAGCGCGTTCCACCCTGGCGTTGATATCTCCGCCGCGCTAGGCACACCGATTCGTGTTACGGCCGACGGAATCGTAAAATCGACGGACTGGTCCGGCGCCTACGGCAAGCTCATTGTCGTCGACCATGGCGGCGGTCTTGAGACCTGCTACGCGCACTTGAGCGCATTCGACGTGCTCCCTGGCCAGGAAGTCCGCCGCGGACAGATAATCGGCCGCTCAGGCAACACAGGCAGAGCGACTTCGCCGCACTTGCATTACGAGGTTCGTCAGGGCGGCGCGCCCGTGAATCCGTACAAATATCTCGTCCGTTCGCTGGTCGGCGACGGCACCCCCGTGCAAAAGGACCTTCCTTTCTAATACAATGCTCTGGACCCCCGCGGTCTTCACGAGCATCGTATGACTAACGCACGCACCCGTATTATCGCCGCAACAGCGGCCACTCTCCTGCTGGCCGCAGCCGGCTACCGCATTCACTCTCCGCGAGTCATGTCCGACTCCGCCAACGCTTTACTCAAGTCGCTCACGGCCGACCAGAAGGCGATGGCCGTATTCCAATTCAACGACGAAGAGCGATTGAACTTCCACTTTATTCCGAAGGAACGGAAGGGCCTGCCGCTCAAGAAAATGACGCATGACCAGCGTCCGCTGGCGATGGCGCTGCTTGCCAGCGGCCTCAGCCAGCAAGGCTTCATCAAGGCCACCAGCATCATGAGCCTGGAAGAAATTCTGAAGATCCAGGAAAAAAACGCGCCTCCCGGCCGCCGCGATCCAGAGAACTACCTGTTCTCGATCTTCGGCACACCGGCCGAAACCGGGACGTGGGGCTTCCGCGTCGAAGGCCATCATTTGAGCCTGAACTTCACGATCGTCAACAACAGAGTCGCGTCGACGCCGCAATTCTACGGCACCAATCCGCATGAAGTCCGCGAAGGCCCGCGCGCCGGACTGCGCGTATTGGCGCGCGAGGAAGACCTCGGCCGCGAACTGCTGGCGTCGCTCAACGCAGAACAAAAAAAGGCCGCCGTCGTGAGCGAAGTAGCGCTGAAGGACATCATCACAATGGCCGATCGCAAGGCTGCGTTGAAGGGTGCTCCGAATGGACTGCACACGGCGAAGCTAAACGCCAAGCAGAAGCAACTCCTGCAAAATCTGCTCGAAGAGTACGCCAACAACGTACCGGACCAAGTCGCGGCGGTCCGCCTGGAGCAGATCAAGAAGGCCGCTAACGCAACGTACTTCGCCTGGACGGGGACGGCGGAAAAGGGCAAGGGCCACTACTACCGCATCTCGGCGCCGACGTTTCTAGTCGAGTACGACAACACGCAGAACAACGCGAACCACGTGCATTCGGTGTGGCGCGATTACAACGGCGACTTCGGCTACGATCTGCTGGGCAACCACTACACCGCGAGCCACTAGTTACAACGCTCACCGAACGAGCGCTGGTAATCTGAAAGTATGAGGGCAGCCTGGACGCGTCGAACGTTTCTGAGCGCTGCCTCCCCATCTTCGCTTCTCTTCGCCTCGCGCGGTCAGGAAACGGCCGGCGAGGCGAAGAAGTTCATCGACCCCGCCACCGAATTCGAAGTGCTGCGCGTATCGGCGCCTGGCCACACCGCGTGGCTCCCGTATCCGGAGAATCGGGCGTTTTCGCGCAAGGGCGACGTACTGGTTTTTGCGTCCGATCGCGGGCACGCGCCGCAGCTTTACCGTC
Organism: Acidobacteriota bacterium; assembly: GCA_016871055.1. Taxonomy (GTDB): domain Bacteria; phylum Acidobacteriota; class Terriglobia; order Bryobacterales; family Bryobacteraceae. The sequence goes on along the minus strand of VFZW01000243.1, from coordinate 2,040 downwards.
ATCACTTCAAACAGAACAAGTTGAAGGCACTCACGCAAGCGGCCAAGCTCAACGTCGATTCGTTTACCCTGGCCGGCGGCGATAAAACGCTGCTCTACTTCGATGGGCCGCGGTTGATGGCGGGATCGGTGAACGGCGGTAAAGAGCGCGAGGTGTTCGCGGCGCCGGCGGAACTCGGCGCAAGGCTGCGTGTGGCGGCGGAGGACGGCGGCGCGATCGTCGTTGGCGGAGAGCGGCGTTTGGTCCTGGTCTCGGGTAAGAAGGCCAGCGACATCGCCGCGAGCACGAGTGATATTTCCTGCCTGGCGACGCGGCCGAGGCGGATGGCCGTATCGTTTCTGGCGGGCGGACGAGTGCGCTGTGTCGGGCTGGACGGAAAGAATGAAATCGCTTTGAAGACTGCCTCCGGCGAGATCCTCGACGCGCAATGGTCGGCCGATGGCACGACGCTGTTGTACCTTGTGCGTAACGGCGGGTTGCCCGAATTGCGCGAGCTGAATCCGGAAGAGGGAACCGATGTGCCGGTTGCGCGGACCTCACAGTTTGGGCGATTTCAGCGGAATGGCGACGCCTCGGTATTTCTCGGCACAAGCGCGAGCAAGGCGTCGCCGTATCTAGTGCTTCTGCTGCGGACGCCAGTGCGCGAACTGCCGATTTGCGAGCACCGGTCGGCGGAAGCACGCGCGGTGTTTTCCGCGAACTCGGCAAGGTTGGCGTTTCAGTCCGACCGCGACGGGAAGATGGCGGTGTTCGCGATGTCGGTCGAGAAACTCGTCGAGGAAACGGACGGCGAGTCCCAATAGCGGACATCGCCGTTTGACGCCCGCGCGTGGATTCATGCAGTTACGATGGCCGATATTGTGCATATCCTGATGCATGCTCGACGACTTTCGATTCTCGTTGCGTTCGCTCCGGAAGCATCCCGGCTTTGCCTGGATCGCGGTGATCATTCTCGTTGCCGGGATTTCCGGTGCGACTGTTATGTTCAGTTTCCTGAACGCCTGGGTAATCGAGCCGATGCCGTTTCCGCGGTCCGAGGAACTGGTAAATCTTCGTACGCTACGGCCGGATGGTTCCGCGCGCGGGGTATCGGCCGGCGACTTCGCCGATATCGAACAAGCGGCATTGGGTGAGTTCGCGGTGTTCACGCAAAGCTCGTTTTCAGTGAAGGGCGAAGGCGAAGCCGAGCGGCTGCGCGGCGCGCGGGTGTCGACGAACTTCCTCGACGTGCTGGGTGTGAAACCTTACGCTGGAAGGGCGTTCGAACCGGGCGAGGGCGTACTCGGAAACCATCGAGTCGCCGTGGTCTCGGAATCGTTTTCGAAGACTCACGGCGTTGGTCCGGGGTCGGAGGTAAAGTTGAATGGCGAGCAATATGCGATCGTCGGCGTATTGCCGGAGTCGTGTCAATTTAAGACGATCGGTATTGTCGATGTACTCGCGCCGTTGGCGTTAGGTGACTCGGAGCGCAGGAACCGAACAAATCGATTCTTGTCGGCTATTGGGCGGGTTAGAGCCGGAGCCATCGACCGGCTGAACGGGAATTTGCGTGAAGTCTCCAAGCGCCTGGAGGCGGAAAACCCGGATTCCAACCGCACGATGATTGTGATGGCCGAGCCGTACGCCGAAGAAGTCGCGCGTCATACCGGCCGGCCGATCCTGTTTACGATGTTCGCCGTCACGCTCGCGCTTTTGTTGATCGCGTGCTCGAACGTCGCGAATTTGTTGTTGGTTCGCCAATGTGTGCGGGCGGGCACATCGCGAAGTAGAGGATCTGCTGTTTCAGGACTACTGCGAGGCCGTCGTTCGGTGGATGGCGCGACATGCATAATCGTTTCGCCAGGCCGAACAGATCAACAGAGTTCGAGTCGATCGGCTAATAGAAGTCAGTAAACTGTCGATATATAAATTAGCTAGTGCTTAGTTGCATAAGTTAATAATTGTATTGCGGAGTTGGCTGCCTCGGACTTCGCGTTTGCGCCAGTGAAACGGTTTGGGGTTCGCATTGGTCCTGGCGACGAAGGACTCGATGGCGGAGCG
>VFZW01000242.1 GCA_016871055.1 Acidobacteriota bacterium | reverse complement strand
AGACCGTTTCGAATTCAAATGGGAATTCCCAGGCGGCAAGGTCGAGCCCGACGAAGAGCCGCGCGCGGCGCTGCGGCGCGAGTTGCGCGAAGAGCTCGCGATCGAGGCGAAAATCGGCGAAGAGATCGCGCGCTACGAGTATGAGTACGCGGGAAAGAAGCCTATCTTGCTGATCTTCTACCGCGTCGATTCCTACGATGGCGAGCCCGTGAACCAGGTGTTTGCTTCGATGCAATGGACAGCGGCGCGGAATCTCCCGGCCCTTGATTTTCTCGATGGCGATATCGACTTCGTGCGGCGGTTGGCCCGGGCGGCGCGGTGAGTTTGCGCTGGCGAGTATCCTGTCGGCATTCGCCGGGTTGCGTAGCCGTGCCAAGAATAGTGGCATCTTTGTTTTGACCGGTAGGCGATATGTCCGAGGCCATACTCACACGAACGATCGTCGTGGCCTCGTTCGGGCGCAGGAGCTACACTCGCTGCGTGGACGCAAAGGTGTGGCTTGCGGAGGACATATCGATGCCCGGCGAGTAAGTTTCATGGCTGGATCCGGCGGAAGGGAACTACCCTGCCGCCACGCTAAAGCACACCAACTTATCCTGATCGCGCACATACATGCGCCCGTTCGCGATAACAGGCTGGGTCCACAATGGATAATCGCCGCGGCCGAAGGTAAATCGTGAAGCTTCCTTGTAGGCGGTTGGCGTCGCTTCGGCTAGCGCGATTACGCCATTCTCGCCCTGCAGCACCAACATGCCGTTCGCAAAGAGAATCTGCCCCTTACCGACCGAGCGCTCCTTCCACGCGACCGCGCCGGACATCAGCTCGAGCGAAGTGAGAATGCCGGACGAAAAGCCGTACAAGTGCTTTTCGTGAAGCACGCTGGAGCAGTAGTGATTTCTCATGTCCTGCGTGAAATAGACCTCGGTCGCGCTCACGCCGCTATCGGTCTTGGCCAGTTTGAGCAGCGCACAGCCGGTGCCGTAGTCCGAACTCAAAAACACGTGCCCCTCGTGATACAGCGGCGTAGCGATGTTGGCCGTGCGGTTGGAAACCTTGTTGTAGTTCCAAAGCTGATAACCGTTGGCGGCGTTGAAGCCGACCGCTCCACGCGAGGTGAAAACGACTATATTGCGCAGGCCGCCAAAGTCGAAGGCGATGGCGGAGCTGTAGCCGGCGGGATCGGAACCGGCGCTCCAAAGCGGCTTGCCGGTTGTCTTGTCCAGCGCGACGACGGCGCTATCGGCGCCACCCGGCTGCACGATCAGACGGTTGCCGTCGACAAGCGGCGACTCGCTGAGCCCCCACTTGATCTGGTGCCCCTTGAACTTTTCGAGGATATTCATCGACCAGTTCTGCTTGCCGGTGGCGGCAATGAGCGAAAGCAGCGTTCCATCGGCGGAGAGCGAGTAAAGCGTGGCGCCGTCGAGCGTCGGTGTGCCGCGCGGGCCGGGTCCGCGGTCTTGGGGAAAATGGCTGCCAGCCTTCACTTTCCAGATCTGTTTTCCGGTCAGCGCGTCGTAGCAGTAAACCCATTGCGCTCCGTCTTGTTGTCCTTGCGTGAAGAGCCTTCCGTTTGCGATCGAGTAGGAGCTATAACCCGCGCCGAGGCCGGCGGTTTCCCATAGTTTCTTGGGTCCATCGTCGGGCCACTTGGTCAAGAGATTCGATTCCGTTACGTGGCCATCGCGCGCGGGGCCGCGCCACTGCGGCCAATCGGCTGCGGTGAGAGGAGTCGAGGCCAGCAGGGCGCGTCGTGTGAGCATTTGTAGTTACTCCTTGGTGATCGCTTTGATCATCTGCAGGAACGCCGCTTCGTTGGCCGCGACGGTTTTCGCCTGCGCTGTGAACTTGAAGAAGACCGCGCCCTGCGGTGCTTCGACGATCGCGCCGAGCAAACGATAGCCCGGCTTGTTTACTTTTTCGGGCGACATGGGGCTTGGCGACCAGGCGTAGGTGCCAGAGAGATCGAGTGTCTTGACGTTGAAGCCAGCGGCGGCTAGCTTGCCCGTTTTTGCGGCGCCGGACTTCTCGGGGAACTGCGATTGCCAGCGGTCGATGTTGGCTTGGATGCCGCCGCCTTGGCCGGGACCGAAGTAAAAGACCGCGCATTCACCGGGGTCTTTGTCGCCGGCGGCGGGGGCGACGGTATAGGTTCCGGCGCGCATTGGGCGCTGCGGCTGCGCGGTCCAACCCTTGGGGGCGGCCCACTTGATTCCGGATGCCGATTCGGCGCAACAGAGCGCGGCGAAGGCCAGCGCCAGCATGACTCGATTCATTCTTCCAGGTTAGACCACTTCTTTGATGACGACACCGCCGGTGTCGGTCAATCGCATGTTGCGGCCGCCGTGGTAAAAGCTGAGGCGCATGTCGTTGAGGCCCATCTGGTTAAGGATCGTCGCGTGCACATCACGCATTCGATAGATTTTCTCGACCGCTTTCCAGCCGAGTTCGTCCGTCTCGCCGACCGTCGATCCGGCTTTGATGCCGCCGCCGGCGAAGAACATAGTCATCGCTTTTGTGTTGTGATCGCGGCCCGGCTTGTTGCGCGTGTCGGCGGGATTGTCGGGCGTGCGGCCGAACTCGCCCATCCAGACAATGAGTGTCGAGTCGAGCAGACCTCGCTGCTTTAAGTCCTTGATCAAAGCCGCGATGGGTTTGTCGGTTTCGGCGGCATTTTTGGCATGACTCTTCAATATGTCGGAGTGGCTGTCCCAGGACTGGCTAGGCGTGTAGAGCTGTACGAAGCGCACACCCTTTTCGATCATCTGGCGGGCCATCAAACAACGTGTGCCGAACGACTTCGTCACCTCGTCGTCGAGTCCGTACATCCTCTTTGTCGCTTCCGATTCGCCATCGATGTTCAAGACGCCGGGCACTTCGGTTTGCATGCGATACGCGAGCTCATACGCATCAATCCGCCCTTGCAATTCCGGGTTCGTGTGATTGCCTTCGAGGTACGAAGTATTCAGCGCCCGCAGCATTTCCAATTGCTGCGTTTGATCACGCTCGGTAATCGCCGCCGCCGACTTCAAGTCCGCGATCGGCGAGCCCTTCCATTGCATCATTGTGCCTTGATAGCTGGCCGGTAGAAAGCCCGGTCCCCATTGTTGCGTGCCGCTGAATGGAAGCGCGCGAAAGTCTGGCAACACAACGAAGCCGGGAAGGTTCTTGTTTACTGAACCGAGGCCGTAGGTTGTCCACGCCCCGACCGATGGACGGCCCGGCAACACGAAGCCGGTGTTCATCAGAAACGTCGCCGCGGGGTGATTGCCGTTTTCGGTGACGACGGATTTCACGAAGGCGAGATCGTCAACACAGGTGGCGAGATGGGGCAGCAGTTCGGAGACGTCGCGGCCCGATTGCCCGTGCTTGGCGAACTTCCACGGGCTCTTCAAAATCAACCGCGGCTTGACGAAGAGGCCCACTTGATCGGTCAGCTTCTCCTTGCTCCAGTCCATCACCGTGTTGTCGAATTTTTCGAGCGCGGGCTTCGGGTCGAACGTATCCATTTGGCTGACGCCGCCGAGCATCGTGAGAAATATGCACGCCTTAGCTTTGGCCTCGTGATGCGGTTTGGCTTCGGCGGCGCGGAGTGCAATCGCGCCGAGTCCGGTGAGGCTGTGATAGAGGAATTGGCGTCGAGCCAGTTCGAATGACATCGCTACTCCAGGTAGAGGAATTCGTTGAGGTTAAAGAGAACGGTAGCCAGGCGCGTCAGCGCTTCTTTCGGCGCACGGCCTTCGTAGAGCTTGCGCGCTTCGGATAATTCGGCGGGCTTGGGCGGGCGAGCGAGTACGAGATCGAAGGCGCGATCGACCTGCTTCTCCATGGACGGTCCGGCGAGTTCGATTACGCGGGCGGCGAAGTGTTCGGACTCGGTGGCGGTGAGCGCGCCATTGAGCAGCGTCAGAGCTTGCGGCGCGACGGTTGTTGAACCGCGGCGCGAACAGCTCTCACTCATGTTGGCAGCGTCGAAGACTTCGAGCATCGGCATCGCGAGCGAGCGGCGTTGGAACGCGTAGATCGATCGCCGCAACTGCTGTTTCTCTTCCGACGGATACCACTTGAACATCTGGAAGCCCTTGGCGACTTCGTCGCTCACGTTGAAGAACATGCCGGGACCGCCGGCTTCCGAATTTAGGCGGCCGCTGAGAGAGAGCAGGGAATCGCGCAGGACTTCGGCTTCGAGGCGCGACCAGTTGGCGCGCCACAGCAGGCGGTTGTCGCTATCGGTCTCGGTATAGGCTTTCCAGTCGGCGTGGCGCGTGGATTGTTTGTACGTGTCGGAGGTCAACATCAAGCGGTGCATGGCCTTGATGGACCACTTCTTGTCGACGAACTCGTTGGCGAGCCAGTCGAGAAGTTCGGGGTGCGAGGGGCGGTCGCCATTCATGCCGAAGTCCGAGGGCGTGCGCACAATACCTTGGCCGAAGTGATGTTGCCAGATGCGGTTGACCATGACGCGCGCGGTGAGAGGGTTGCCGGCCGATGCGATCCACTCGGCCAGCACTTTGCGGCGGCCGGAGCGGTAGCGGTTGGCCATGCCCAGCTTGGCGTCCTCTCCGCTACCGGTGACGGCACGAAGGAAGCCCGGTTCGACGCGTTCGCCCTTGGAGGCGAGTTCGCCACCGCCGAGGACGTATGTTGGAGCGACTTCGAGAATTTGCGGCGGAGCAACTTCGTTGACCGCGTAAGCCAAGGGTTGATAACGCCGCATTTCGCCCTGCATGCGCGTGATGCGCTCCTGTAGGGCTTTGTAGTCTTTGCGTTCGGCTTCGGTTAGCGATACGTTCTTTGCGTCGGCGATAACTTCGGGTAGTTTCTCTTTCGGCTTCAGCTTCGCCTTGAGCGCCGACTCCATGGATTTGAACGCGGCATCCAGCCCTTCCAAATCGTCTTCGTATTTGCGAACCATCGAACGCATGTGAAGACGGCCTTCGGCATCGCTGAAAGGCGCCGGGCGTTCGTCGGTGCGAGTAGCCGCGAAGAACGCCTGCAAGCGGTAGAAGTCTTTTTGCGGGATCGGATCGTACTTGTGATCGTGGCAGCGCGCGCAGCCAGCGGTGAGGCCTAGGAAAACTTGTGACGTTGTTCCGGCCATTTCGTTAAGCCAGTCGAGGCGGAGTTGGTTGTCGAAGTTGGCGTCGGCCTCCCAAGGTCCCATGCGGAGGTACCCGGTAGCGATGAGGTTTTGTCCGCCGCCGCGGCCGCCCATTTCGTCGCCGGCGAGTTGCTCCTGGATGAAGTCGTCGTAAGCCTTGTCGTCATTGAAGGCGCGGATGACGTAGTCGCGATAACGCCAGGCCGTCGGCCGTTCGCCGTCGATCGCGAAGCCATCGGATTCAGCGAACCGGACCAGATCAAGCCAGTGGCGCGCCCACCGTTCGCCGTAGCGTTTGTCGGAGAGAAGTTTGTCGACGAGTGTGTCATAGGCGTTGGCGGACGGGTCGTTGAGGAACGCGGCGGTTTCTTCGAGCGATGGGGGAAGGCCGATGAGATCGAAATAGACGCGGCGGAGGAGAGCGCGTTTGTCGGCCGGCGGAGCGGGCTTCAGGCCTTTCTCCTTCAGCCGAGCTTGGATGAAAGCGTCGATGGGGTTGCCGGTTTTCGAGGGCGGCGCGATGCGGGCGGGTTTGGAGAAAAGCCACTTGGCGTGATCCGTGCTAACGGCGGCTGGCGCGGGCGTCATGGCGTCGATGGCGGCGGCCAATTCGGAGATGACGCTCTCGGGCAACGGTGGGCTACCGAGCGGCATGCGAGGGGCCGCGTCGCCGCGGACGAATTGGAGCAACTTCGACGCGTTTGCATTGCCTGGAATGATTCCCGGGCCTCGCTTGCCGCCTTTGACCAAGTCAGCCAGTGAGGTCACGGAAAACCCGCTCTGCGCCGTTCGGCCTGTATGGCAGAAGGCGCAGTGCCGCGCCAGCAGCGGCTGCAACTTTTCGGTAAAAACGCTTTCGTTGGCCCAGCAGACCGCCGGCCCGATCAATAAGGCGAAGCGCAATAACATCATGTTGATTTTATGACATCACGCAGCCTGGCGCCAAGTGCTGTCTAATAGGAGAGTTGAATCCTCCAGCCCTGCCACTCATCGGCACAGTTGTCGCTGTGATCGCGTGTTCGGTCATTGCCTGGACCGCCTTTGGCGCGATTCGCGAAAACGAGAGCAATATTCGCAACGCCGACGCCAGTTCAACCTGGCCAACCCTCAAGGGACGGATTACGGAAACACGGCTCTCCGCGATTCGTCCGCAGAAGTCGAAGACCACCGATTACAAGGCGATCGTGGAATATACGTATTCGGTGAATGGCCAGTCCTATGAAGGCAATCGAATTCGATTCGGTGCCGAAGGCGAGAACACGCGAGAGAGCCAGCAGGCGATCCTGGATCGTTTCCCAAGGGGATCGCGCGTCGATGTTGTTTACGATCCCGTCAATCCGGCCAGCGCCACGTTACTCACGGGCCGGGCGGAGTATCAACAGGCGGGATCGTATTTCGGTTATGGCATCATTCTTCTCTGTTGCGCCGGCATCGTCGCCGCACTCTACACGTTTTGGAGCATTCAATCCCAATGAGACTCTTCCTGCTCGCGGCATCGCTGTTGGCGATGCAAGCCGCCCCAGCCGTCATTAGCGGCGAACGCAAACTCTGGCACAAAGTTACGCTGACCTGGACAGGTCCCGAGGCCGCCGAGGATGGCGTGGTCAATCCGTTTCTTGACTACCGCCTGATCGTCATGTTTACCCATTCATCGGGCACGCGTGTTCTTGTGCCTGGCTATTTTGCGGCTGACGGAAAGGCCGCGCAAACATCGGCGTCGTCTGGAAATCAGTGGCGCGCCCATTTCTCACCGGATAAGACCGGCGAGTGGTCGTATCAAGCGGCGTTCGTGAAAGGACCGCGCGTTGCCGTGGAAAGCACCGCGGGACAGCCCGATAGTTCCATCGACGGAGACAAGGGGACATTCAAGATCGGTGCGTCCGACAAGCGCGGCGTCGACTTTCGCGCCAAAGGGCGGCTCGCCTATACCGGCGAGAGCTTTCTGCGTTTCGCGGGCAATGGTGAGTACTTCCTGAAGATCGGAACCGATTCGCCAGAAACGTTACTCGCCTACAAAGACTTCGACAACACGATCACGCGCAAGACGCCGTTGAAGTCGTATGAACCGCATGTGAAGGATTGGCGTGCGAGTGATCCGGTTTGGAGAGACGGCAAAGGCAAAGGCTTGATAGGTTCATTGAACTACCTCGCGTCGAAGGGCGTTAATTCGATTTCGTTTTTGACGTTTAACACCGGCGGCGATGGCGACAACGTGTGGCCGCACGTAAAGCCCGAAGACAAGCTGCGCATGGATGTGTCGAAGCTCGATCAGTGGCAAATCGTCTTCGATCACGCGCAGACGCGCGGACTGTATCTGCACTTCAAGCTTCAGGAGCAAGAAAACGACGATAACCGTATTGGCATTGAAGCAAAGACCGGCGATGTGCTAGCGGCGATGGACAAGGGCGATACCGGCGTCGAGCGCAAACTGTATCTGCGCGAACTGATCGCCCGCTTCGGGTATGCGTTGGCGCTCAATTGGAATCTCGGCGAAGAGAATACGCAAACGGCCGAGCAGCAGCGCGATATGGCCCGCTACATCCGCGACACCGATCCGTACAAGAGCCACATCGTCGTGCACACGTTTCCGAACTGGCAGGACCGCGTCTACGAGAAGCTCACCGGAGAACAGTCGGTGCTCACGGGCGCGTCATTGCAGATGATGTGGGATCAGGTCCATCAGCGCACCACGCAGTGGATCGTGGCCTCGGCCAAAACAGGCCGCAAGTGGGTGGTTGCCAATGACGAGCAAGGTTCGGCCGCGCACGGCGTACCGCCGGACGATGGTTATCACGGCTTTGCAGGCAAGGACCGGCAGGGCAAGCCGGTTCACAACATGCACGACATTCGGAAGCGCGTCCTGTGGGGCAATCTCATGGCGGGCGGCGCGGGCGTGGAGTATTACTTCGGCTATCAACTGGCCGAGAACGATCTCGTCGCCGAGGATTTCCGCAGCCGTGACAAGAGTTGGGATTACGCCCGCATCGCGCACGAGTTCTTCCGTGCCCATCGAATGCCGTTCTGGACCATGCAGGGCGCCGACGGTCTCATCGGCAACGAACAACACACGAACGCGAAGTTCGCGTTTGTGAAGCCCAACGACATCTACCTCGTCTATCTTGCCGACGGTGGGACGACAAAGCTTGATTTGAAGGACGCGACCGGTTCGTTCAACGTGTCATGGTTCAACCCGCGCGCTGGCGGGCCGTTGCGCAAGGGTTCGGTCACAAAAGTGAAAGGCGGCGGAGCGGTTGAACTCGGCGCCCCGCCGGCTGATCCTGGCGAAGACTGGCTGGCGATCGTGCGGCGCTAAGCCGTTACTTCTTTTCCTTCGGCGGGCTGATCATGATGTGCGCGCCGGCCGTGCCGGGGTACATCAGCCAGGGAGCGCTGCTCGCGGTGGTCGGCAGGCCAGTCGATTCCGGCGTTGCGTACGGCGTGTAGACCACCCAGCGCAAGTACGAATCGGCAAGCTCGCCCTTGACCGCGTCGAAGCTCGTACCAGTCAGCACATACAACATACGCGGCTCTTTCGGCATCTTCACTTTGCCGTCATCGACTTCCTTCCAACGCTGTTCGTGTCGGGCCTGGCCTTTGTACTGAATTGCCAACTCGCGGCCGCGAGCCATGAATGGTTCGAGATCCTTGTGATAACACGCGACGTTGATACCTTTGACGGCGGGATCGTCGCCCAGGCAGACTAGGTCGTTGGTGCCCTGACGAAGGGTACCCAACTCGCCCTTCGCGTTGTAACCGAGCACCGTGGCGGCGGCGCGGCGATCTTTCGGAGCGGCAAGGACGGCCGCGGCAATTTGTTCTTCTTTCGGGGGGACATCGAGCGCGAGCAACGAGGCCGCGGCGAGGAGTAGGGAGGCTGTGAGTTTCATAAGGGCCTCCCTGAATATATCGCAACCTTGTTACTCCTGCACGATCACCCGCGCGCGCATGCCGGGGTGAATCGAGCAGCGTATCTCAAAGGTGCCGGCCTGTTCGAACTTCTTGGAGAAGCTAGCGCCATTTGTCATGTACTCGCTGTTGAAGAATCCGTTTGGCGAGAAGATCTGATGTTGCACCTGATCGTCGTTGTACCAGGTGACCGTTGCGCCTTTTCGTACCGTCAAATCGCCGGGGATAAATCGATAGTGCGACATCGTTGCATTCGGCGCCGCGCCGGAGGCGCCGTTTGCCATGCGGTCGCGGCGGAAGGTGAAGTCGTTTTGCGCGCCTGCGTCGAGGTGGCAGATGGCGCAGTTGCCGCTCGCCGAGGGCGCCGTTTGGGTGGTTCCGTCGGGGCGATAGGCGACGTACTCCCAATCGCCATTGCGGTTCGGCCCGTAGGCTTCGCCCAGGCCTGACTCTTTCCGTTTGACGAAGAGGGACGTCAAAGTATCCGGGATAAGACGGCCGTTTTCGTCAAGCATGATGGTGTTTTGGGCGCTGCGTTTCGGGGTCCACGACTCGAACAGGATTACCGAACCGTACGGATATGGCGCCCAGGGCACGGTATCGGCGGCGTTCTGGTTGGCCCAGACGACGCGGATTTGGTCGTTGTCGGGACGGTCAAAAGTGAGCAACTTCTTGAATGTGCGTTGGTAGTTGGCCGGGAATCCAACGCGGTCGGCGGTTGGGGCGGGTGGGGCTTGTGCCTGCAGAAGCGGGAGCATCAGCATGGAGATCAAACAAGTATTCCCCATAGGCCAATGAGTATGCGATGGCCAGGAGAAATGGACAATAGACGGGGCCTGTAATGCGCCTGTCACGGCAAGCTACAGAAAACACATTGGATTTGTGCTTGTCTGTCAGTGGAGGCCACGAGCAACAAACAACTCAGACTGTATCCGGCGCGCCAAAAATACCACCTGTCGTTCATCCGGCGAAATCAGCACGCGGCTGATGAGGTCGACCCCGGTCGTGTCGGCCGGCGCAAATGACTGCCAAGGTTCAAGGCGACCTGTTGCAAGGTCGAGTGTCGAAACCCGCGAAGGAAGGAAAGTGGACCGGACATGCTGAACGTAAATTCGTTTGCCATCCTGGGACCACTGCACCGGCGCGAGCGGTTCGGCGGAAAACAACTTGCGGGTTTCGCCGCCAATAGTCTGTTCCATCAGCCCGCCGTCGGCGGAAAGATAGGCGACCCTCTTGGAGTCTGGCGAGAGGGCGGCGTAGCGGACCATCCCGGGCGCCGAGAGCGGAGTAACGCCTTAGCCGTTCATCGAAACTCGGTACAGGCGGAGGCCGCTCGAAGGCTCGTTGGCCAAGGCGAGCAGAGCAGAACCGTCGGGAAAAAATCTCGCCCACTGATACTCGAGTCCGGTCTCCTGGATGTCGATCGGTTGGCCTCCTGCAAGCGGATAGAGCCGGAGCTGCCGCCGGTTGTCGAAGGACAGCGTAAGGGCGTGCCGCTCATCGGGCGAAAAGCCCTGCGCCAACCAGCCGTCGGCCAAACGCGCTGCTTCGGTCTCGCCCGCTTTGCGTACGCACGCCACGCTCCGGGTGCCGGCCGCCTCACCGGATTCGTCGAAGAGGAGAGCGCCGTCGTTGGTAATGTCGACGGCACGCGTCCAATCGAACCATGAAACGTCGCCGCC